>CAZXTS010000069.1:0-12995 GCA_964643745.1 uncultured Chloracidobacterium sp. | reverse complement strand
TATGGAATTATTCTTTCAGGTCGTTCGGGATGCGGACGGCGTAAAAAAAGCATTTGAAGAGCTGTCAAGGGCGCCGATATTGGGCCTTGATACAGAGACGACCGAGCTTGATCCGCGTCGCGGCGACTTGCGGCTGGTGCAGTTGAGTACCGGATCGAACACCTTCGTTTTCGACCTTATGCCCTTTCGCGTTGATGGGACCGCTCTGAACAACGAGGACCTCGCGCCGCTCCGCGACCTTATCGCTAATAGCCGGCAGACAAAGATCCTGCACAACGCAAAGTTTGACGCAAAGTGGATATCGCATCATCTGGGCTGCGGGATCGGAAAGATCTTCGACACATATCTTGCCAGTTTGCTGATCGCCGCCGGGGAAAGCGAACGCCGACATTCGCTGGCCGATGTGGCACAGTTCTTCACCGGCACCGAACTTGATAAGACACAGCAGATAAGCGATTGGTCACAGGCCGAGCTTTCGCAATTGCAGGTCGAATACGCGGCGCGCGATGCTCAAGTTTTGGTAAAGCTTTATGAGCAGATGGCCGAAAGGCTAAAGAATGACGGGCTTGAGCGCGTTGCCGAAATAGAATTTGAATGTGTTGTCCCTATCGCCGAAATGGAGCTAACGGGTTTCTATCTGGACAGAGACCGCTGGTTGAAACTGCTCGAAGACAAACGGGCGCAACGGGCGATCGTTTCCAGCGAACTTCAGGAAATGCTCTCGGCGGGAGTCGCCCAGGCTTCCCTTTTTGGCAGAACCGAGATAAATCTCGATTCACAGGCGCAGGTCGTTTCCGCACTTGCTAATATTGGAGTTCCGCTGCCGCAAACGACGCGTGCCTGGCAGCTTCAGCCGCTTGCCGAGAAATATCCGGTCGTTCAAAAGTTGCTTGATTACCGGGCTGCCCAGAAATCGATAACAAGTTTTGGCGAGAATATCCTTGAGGCGATCGACCCTTCGACCGACCGGATCCATGCCGATTTTCGCCAGATCGGAGCGCCGACAGGTCGTTTTTCATGTTCGAATCCTAATTTGCAGCAGATCCCACACGATACTGTTTATCGAAGTTGTTTCAACGCACCTGAGGGGCGCAAGCTTGTCGTTGCCGATTATTCGCAGATCGAGCTAAGGATATTGGCAGAATTTTCGGGCGACGAGAATTTCATCGAGGCGTTCGTTTCCGGGGCAGATCTGCACGCAGCCACCGCGGCACAGGTCTTCAATGTAGATATAAAGGAAGTTACCGCCGACCAGAGGTCGTTCGCAAAACGATTGAATTTCGGTATTGTTTACGGCGTTGGGGCGTCGCGTTTCGGGCTTATGACCGGACTTTCGACATCTGAGGCGGAAAACACCATGCGGCGATATTTCGGTGCATTCAGGAAGCTTGATGCCTATTTGCGCGAATCGGGTTCGCAAGTCATCGAACAGCGAACTGCCCGAACCGCGACCGGCCGAATGCTTCGTCTTAGATATGAGGACGCCAACCGGGAATCCATCGGGGCGGCACGCCGTTATGGGATAAACATGCCGATCCAAGGCACTTCTGCGGACATTCTTAAACGAGCCCTGCGGCTGCTTTACGATTCGCTGGACGGCACATCGGGACGTCTGGTGAACATCGTCCATGATGAGATCGTTGTTGAGTGCAATGCTCCTGAGGCAGAGGATATCGAGGCCAGAATAAAAAACGCGATGACAGCGGCAGCGAAAGAGGTCATCACTAAGGTCCCGATAGTTGTGGACTCAACTATCGCAGACGAATGGTCCAAATAGACCGCTAGGCATCGCTTGAGGCGGCCCTTGAATCCTCAGTAACCACATAAAGAATACGCGTACAACTCTCGCATGTTACGATGCTGTTCATTCTTTTCACTTCCAGCAGCATTTGCGGCCGAAGCGACATAAAACATGCAGAGCACGAGCTGTTGATCACTTCAGCGACCGCAATTCCATCGCGGCTGCGTTGAGCAAGACGGTTATAGACGGACGCAAGCTGAGACGAAACGGTCTGAAAGACACTTGTCCGGGCTGCCGTCTTCGTTTCAAACTCGGACTTTGCATTCGCCACTGAAGTATCAAATTCGGCAAGCACGGCATCACGCTTCGAATCGTGAGAATTTATCTCTTCGGCACGGTCGGCGAGTTCTTTCTCAACCTCTTCAAGTTCGGTCATCTTTTCGACGACCTGAGTTTCCAGGACGGTTATCTGCTTTTGAAGCGTATCTATTTCACGCATCGACGCTTCGTATTCCTTTTGGTTCTGAGCATGCTTCAGGTTCCGCTCGGCTCGTTCCTTGTAAACTTTGTTGTCCGAGATCTGCCGTTCCAGCGCAACACGTTCGCTGTTGAGAGTTTCGGACCGTGATTGTACTGCCCGAATCGAAGAAGCGTGCTGTTCAAACTCATGTTCGACCTCAGCACGCTTCGATTCCGCAGTTTCGATGATATTTTTTAATGATCGAAGTTCGGTATCCGTTATTTGTAATTCTATTAGTTTTTCAAGATCTGATCGCACGTTTCTTCTTGCTCCCCAATATTTTAATGCAATTAATTATATTAATACGCCGGGGCGGTAAAACAAAACGGAATCAGCCGGTGAGGATCCGGAAATGATCGGCAATGTTCAAAAAGCTGAACAATTCCTGCCGTCGGCCTTCGTGAAATTCGCGCCAATTCAGCTTTTCATTCTCAAATACCAGGCCTAACTCAATATCGGCCTTTGGCATTCCGGTGTGGCGTAAGCGGGCTGCAGCAAGGGCTCCGCCACGCATAAAGCCGTCCGAAGGTGTTCGCGTCCAACCCGCTTCAGCGGTCAAACATCTTACCCCTTGTTGAAATTTCAGCATTACGCCGACCATCGTCGCGTTGTTGAGCGAGAAGCGGTGCGGCTCTTCGCGGATGATCTCGATCGTGTCGCGTCCGGCTTCATCCGAGGCCGCGACGAGCGTATCGAGCAGCCATTGAATGCCGGTCTGGCGGATAATGTCGTTGCGGGCACGGAGTTCAAGATAGTCGGCGACGTCCCGGCGCCCACTTTGGTGGGCATTCCGGATCATGTTCGAAAGTTCGTTCGCCCAAAATTCGTCTAGTTCGAGCATCCGCTATGAGGATAGAACGGCGAACGCCATTGATGCAATTTCGTGATATCATTCGAGCGAGTTGTCCATGGCAAATTAGCATTTTTCTTGAAAGTTTTTTATGAGATTCCTGGTCTTTTTTGGAATATTGGTTGGACTGACAACGGTTGCTTTGTCACAGCGTCCGGCCTCGAGCCGCACCGCCGTGGGAACTGTAGCATCTGCGGCAGCAACCCCTAGCCCCACGCCAACCGACAAGGCAAGTTTTGAGAGATCAAGGACGATCGAAGACCCCGCTGAGCGTGCTGCGGCCCTGGCAGAATTTGTTATAGCTTATCCGGAATCACTGCTTCAAGATCAGGCAAGAGAAATCCTAACCGCCGCCCGAGGAGACGTTGCGAGATCGTTGTTGGAGAATAACAGTGCTTCCGAGGCGATCGAGCTTTTAACACTCAGCGTCCGGGAGTCTCCGTCGGTCATAAGCGATCGGCTTTTCAATGAGGTCATTTTAAGATTTCCAAGTTTATTGTTCGTTTCGGGACAGCGTCAGGCTGCGGTAGAGCTTGCTGATCTGATCGGGAAGCGAATCGAAGACAATGCAGGCCGGTTGGTCGCGCTTGCCAGTTTTCAACTTTCAGTTGAGAACGCGGACGGGGCCCTGCGTCTGGCACAAAAAGCGACCGAACTACAGCCCGATTCATCAAACGCCTTCCAGGCGGTCGGATTTGCTCAACGGCTAAATTTCGATCTCGCCGCAGCTGAAGTGTCGCTCAAAAAGGCTGTCGAACTCGACGGGGCCAACACGAATGCGGCGTTGCTGCTTGCGGAAGTGAAGCGGGCAAACGGGAATCTTGCCGAAGCCGGGGCGATCTATAACAAGATCCTTGAAAGTAACCC
The DNA here is from genome assembly GCA_964643745.1 of uncultured Chloracidobacterium sp. Classification (GTDB taxonomy): domain Bacteria; phylum Acidobacteriota; class Blastocatellia; order Pyrinomonadales; family Pyrinomonadaceae; genus OLB17. The sequence goes on along the minus strand of CAZXTS010000069.1, from coordinate 9,017 downwards.
TAACGAACCAACGGCTCAGGCCGGGCAAGTGCTTATTTTGTTCTCCGGCGGGAAAAAAGCCGAAGCCGAGGCTGCATTCGATTCTGCATTGAAGGCGAATCCCGGAAACGTCGCTTTAATAGGAATGGTGGCCTATTGGTATGCGGCGAACGGCGAAGCGGACAACGCGGTATTACATGGCGAGGAAGCGATCGACCTTGATCCCAGGTATGTCTGGGGCCACATTGCATTGGGCCGCGGATTGATGCTCAAAAAGAAATTCGCGGAGGCTGAACAGGTTTTGGTAAAGGCCAGAGCATACGGCCGGTTTCCATCGCTGGAATATGAGATCGCGATCGCAAGGATCAATTCGGGATTGTACCGGGATGCGGCAGAAGATCTTAAACAGGTCTTTAGTTGGTCTGATGGCAAGATCGGAACAAGGCTCGGCGGACGGGTCGAGCGCAAAGACACTTCCTTCGATCGGCTGCTGGACGATGAACGCCGAGCGAGTATTTCGATGCATAAAGGGCCTGTTCTTGGAGACGAAGAGCAAAAACTCGCTGCACTCTTGCGTTTCGCATCAACGATAGAAGAACCTCAGCCGACGGATGCCGTTGCGGCAGCAAGGGCGTTTGCCGATCCGGGCGGGCCGATGCAGGTCTACAGGAAGATGTTTGCCGCCGAGATGCTGTTGGATAAGCAGGTCGATCCGGCAGCGGTTCTGGAACTGACGCAAACTGCCGCTTCGCGGCTTGATGACGGGTTAGCAGTGCCGGTGGCCTCCACAGCGACTCTCGCAGGCGAGTTGTATGAACGCAGGCGGACGGCCTTTGCAGCACAACAATTTATAGTAGTCCCCGAAGTTCCACGACAAACGCTGTCGGCGGTTCTCAGAGGACGCATCGAGGACGCTGCAGGCTGGGCGTTATATCAGCAGAAGAACCTGGATGAGGCCATCGTACGACTAAAACGTGCAATCACGGTCTTGCCGAAAGATAGTGCCTGGTGGCGTTCGAGCATGTGGCGGTTGGGAACCGTTCAGGAGGCATTACAGAACGACAAAGATGCTCTCGATGCCTATGCAGCAAGCTACAAGTCGGAACCGGGCTCCGGTGCGAAATACCTGACCATTCGGGCCGTGTATCAGCGTTTGAATGGAAACACCGCCGGGTTGGACGAGCTGATCGGCCCGAGCCCTGTAGCGATCGATGACTCGAGCACCGGCTCGGTAGAAACGCCAAAGGAAGAGCCTGCCGCAGGTTCGACTGAAGCCGATCGTTCAAAAGAGATCAAAGTGCCGGAAACCGCTGATCCGAAGAAAGAAACCGTTCCGAACGCTCCGGCGAAAACAGACGATACGGAACCGACCCAGCCCGAACCACAAAGCCCGACTGAAAATAAAGAGGCCGGCGAAGATCGCAAGGGTGAGCCAACGCCGGAAAAGGACCCAATAAAAGACGAAACCAGCGAATCTGCCAAGGCCCCGATTCCGGAGAAGCACGACAACAAACCTGCTGAGGCACCCGATCTTGAAAAGGCGGAACAGAATCCCGAAAAACTGAAAACGGACATCTCGGCACCGGTGCCCAACAGAAGTGATCTATTCGAACCAGTTGTTATTTCCGTCCCGAAGTCGGGAAACCGAACAAAGCCGGGAGACACGGAAAAGACTGACACCACAAAGATTGAGACGAAAGCAGATGAACCGGTTAGTGCCGTGCCTGATCCCGAACCCGCGGAACGGGACGCGAATGCTGAAAAGGAAGCTCCTTCAAATGAATCGGATGGAACGACTCGAAAGAGGTTGGTTGAGACCGCGAACTCAAGTAGTACGAGCGAACAATGCACGATCAACGTGAGCCAAAACTCGATCTCATTGGTGAATCAGGTCGGAAGCGTGATCCTGCTGGTCGGCACCGGCGTCGAAACAGACGATGCGGTTCTCTCGGCCCGGTCCAGCAGTCCTGCGGATATCGAGGTCAGGGCAGAACCTTCGATCGAAGGCCTGGCTGGCCGTAGTCTTTTTCTGATCCGGTCCAAAAGTGCAAAAACGGGCTTGTTTCAAGTGGTCTTCAAACTTCCTTGCGGCGAGAAAACTGTCAAGGTCACGGTGAATTAGCTGGACGTTTGTTGTTCTTCGCTTGGCTTATGTTAGCCACTGCTATAACGGCCAAAAGCAAAAATATGTAAGTGTTCGCATGCGTTCGCAGCGGAAAATCGAATAAGCTGTGGACCAAAACGCCAACGCATCCGGCCAGCGCACCTGTCCTTATCGCCAACGTTAAATTGTCCTTGGAATTCGAGATCGTCGAAAGGCCTTTTCGCACAAGGATCACAATGAATGACGTTATACAGACGAACCCGACGATCCCGCCATCAGCTAGCATTTGCAGATATTCGTTGTGCGCATGCTCGACGCGAAACATACCGGACCGCGTATCATAAGCTGTAAATGCGACGCCAAAAGCATCAAGTCCGGCACCGAATACCGGATTCGCCGCAAAGATCTGTAAGGCAACCGACCAAAAATGCAGGCGGCCGCTGGAAATATCATCAGTGGCAATCGTTAGTCCGATACCCCGAAGTAGATTCTCGCCGGCACCCAGCAGGAAAACCAGGCCCGCGATAGTGACGGCAAATAGCCCGATACCAATGAAGCCGGCTGATCTCGCTAACCAGTTTTTAGTCGCGGTGTCGTCAGAATTCTTCCGTGACCGGCCAAGAAAAAGCATCACGAATCCAAGCATCGCCGCCAGGCTGATCACGCCTCCGCGTGAGCCCGAAAAGAAAACCGCGATCGCCATCATGGACGCGGCTATCAAAAGTAGCGGAAGCAGATCACGCCGAACGCGTCCGAGAACAAGCAGACCAGCAACGGGCCCCAACAGCATAACCATCAGCGACGCAAAGTGATGTTGGTTTACATAAGGCCCGAAAGAGATCGCCTGCGGGGTCGGCCGAATGCCGTAGATCGCGGTCGGGTCCGCAAGTTTCTGAAGTATCGCGAAGAAGCCGATCAAGGTTCCAAATGTGATCAGCGTGACAAAGAGATGCCGGATCCGCAGTGAAGTATCGAAATAGGTGAGCGCGGCGGCAAGAAAAACGAGGTACAGGATCAACCGGATCACGAAGAAGCGGGTCGCGTACGGGTCGCCAGAAAGCGTACGACTGGCACCACTTGACAGAATTTCGTCGACACCGTTGATCGAACCAAATGGGATGATCTGAACAAACCCTAGTGCGATCAAGGCGACGATAGGGATCATTAAATGATCCATTCTAATTCTGAGTGATCCGATCTTCAGCGCATCAATACCCCAGAGAACAACGATCAAAAAAGTGATCAGAGCGAGGCCGCTGATCGCGATCGGGTCAACTGCTCCAAAGACGAGAACAGCGATCAGTGCCATCGAGCAAAGGAGAACGGCTATCGCGATCGAGGTCCACGTGGATTCCGTAGAAACCGTTTTTGCGGGAAGTTCTTTCATTTGCTTATCTGTTTGATCGATACATCATCGATCCATAGATTCCCCGACATTGAGCATTCGACCGAAGAGCAGACCTTAACAAGACGGAATTCCACACCATCAACATCGTCCGGGGCCGTGATCAAACCTGAAACCTTCTGCCATTCATCGGAGCGGGCGAAAGGTTCGGTCAAGAGGAGACGCTTTCCTGTCGAAACATCGACGGCTTCCCAGTGAAGCGTGCCGAGTCCTTCGAGAACAGACCGGTACCATGCTTCGAACTCGTATCTCGAGCCGGGATCTAACGCCACGATCTGTCTGACGGTTCGAAACCCCACCGCTTTATTTCCGAAGCCAATGAGCAGCGAATAGCTTCCGCTTCGTTTCTGGCCATCCGTGACACCGATGCGGGGTTCGCCGCCATCTGCTATGTTCCATTCAAAAACGGTGCGGATCGGGGCCGCGGAACGCTCTTCAAAGCCACCGTCTGAAATGGCACCGGCCGCAAGACTTGCAGTTGCCCGAAAGCTAGAGCTCACGCCTACCGCGTCTCTGAATCGTTTGGCATCGACAAGTTGCTGATAAAGTGATCTTGCCGCACCTTCCGATGACATTTCAAACAGGCGCATTCGCCACAGGCTCACTGCGATATCCAAGCGTTTCTCACGTGCAAGCGCGGAAATTATAGCGTCATTCAAATTCGAAGAACTGGATGCGTGTTGTCCAACGGCCTTTGGCTCATAGTCGGACAATTGGAGCAGCAATACGGCTGCCGGTTCGGCAAATCGTGCGTCGGCTCTGGCGGTAAGCAGCAAGTATTCGATCGCCTCTGCCGTTTCGCCCGATCTCAGAAGTGAGTTTCCGAGTGTCCATTTTGGCAGAGAATAATTCGGCGCCAGTTCGACCGCCCTTCGCAAAGCTTTTAGAGCTTTCTCAGGCTGACCTGATCGATCATAGGCTCGTCCCAATTCAAGCCAGATGAGGTAGTTATACGGAGAATTGGTCGTTGCTGCTTCGAATTCGATAAGTCCTGTGACAGCGTCGGCCGGTTCCAGCGTTGCGTCAAGCAAAACTGCGCGTGCGAAACGGGTCTGCGGATCCGCGGGAGCAAGTTCTGCCGCGAAAGCCGCGACCTCAGGTAATTCGGCTCGCGAGGATACGGCATTGGCGAAACCCCATTTCAAGGGAAACCAAGTACCGATGCCGAATACCAACAAGAAAAAGCCCAGCAGGGCCTTGCGTTTCGGCGACGCTACGGAAAGTAATAATTCTGACGTGTTCTGCAATTTCGTCGGCCTATTCAAATTCCAGCGATTCGATAACCAAATGCGCACGCCGCAAAGCGATATTCTCCTGGCGGCAGAGATCCCTTAGTTTTGAGATCTGCTCCGGCTCGATCTTTTTGCTGGAAATGATTATTTCGTGAATATCCTTTGACCTGCACAGTTCAGCAAGCGAACCGTTCGCATCAAATACCTGTAACCCAAACAACACCTTGTTTATCTTCAACGGATCGTCATCAATAAGAGCGACAGGCAGATAGGAAAGGCCCGGGTTGTTCCTCAATTCACGAAGAAGCATCTCGCCGCCGTCGCCTGCGCCGTAAATGATGACACGCCGGCCTTCAGGATCATGCGGTATCGGAAGTATCTCGCGGATCAGGCGAAATGCAAGCCGGCTGCCGACAAGAGCCGTGAAAAGCAGAAGAGCATCAACTACAAAAACAGTACGTGAATAATTTTCAAACCTGAAAAGCAATAGAATCGCCAGAACACTAAGGCCCGTACCCGCGAGCACCGCCTTCATGAACGTAACCAGGTCGCTGATGCTGGTGTATCGCCAAAGTCCTCGATAGACGCCGAATAATAGAAATGCAGTTAGCTTCAAGACGATCAGTATCGGCAGGGATTGCGTGAACAGCGTCCAGTTTCCGGTCGATTCGAACGACCTGAAAAGGAGTGCATAGGCACCGTAGTATGCCAGCGTGATCAGCACGACATCAAGCAAGACTTCGAAGATCCGGCGCTTATATGAGATATCGAGGATGAACCCGAAAACCGCGTTGTTCTTCGCCGCAAGTTCCGCTTCCGTCTCGTCATAGACCTTTACCTTCGACAGATAAACGCCGAGGATGGTCAAGATGGTTGTAAACAACGCTATGAGCGCGATGCTCTGTGTCGTGCGAAGCTGACTGACAAATATCGCCAAGATCCCTGCTGCGATGGCAAAGCCGTAGATCATCAGCACGGCCGTGCGCTCGGACAGTCCGAGTGCGACGAGCCGATGCGATGTGTGATCGCGTCCACCCTGAGAGGCCTTTCGCCCCCACATTTTGCGGATTATGGTTACGAGCGTCGTATCAAAGATCGGGACAAAAAGTATCAGTACGGGTACCGCGAGAATAGAAAAGATACTGCGCGAACGGCCGCCGGTCTCAGACATCAGAACCGAACTCGCAAGCAAAAACCCGACGAACATCGAACCGCTGTCGCCCATGAAGATCGACGCGGGATTAAAGTTAAATACCAGAAATCCCAGAAGCGAACCTACGAAAATGGACGCCAGAGCAGCTTCGGCAAACTGGCCATTCGTATAGAATCCAAAGGCAAGCGAAGCTCCCGCGATGGCCGCAATGCCAGTCGCGAGGCCATCCATATTGTCGAGCAGGTTTATAGCGTTCGTGATGCCAATAAGCCAGAACAGCGTTATGAAAACATCGATAAGCTCATAGCCGGTAAGAGGCACGCGAAGCCCCATCCCGATCACGATGACGGCACCGATCAACTGTCCGATCAGCTTTTGATACGGTTTTATATTTAGAATGTCATCGACCAGGCCGACCAGGAAAAGCAGCGAACTCGCACCTATGATCACGATCGATTCATTCGAAAAAGGGACCAGCGCAAGATAACAGCCGACGGTAGCCGCATAGATCGCCACGCCGCCCATCATCGCGGTCGGCTTTTTATGCCAACGGTCTGCCTTTGGAGCGGCGACAAAGCCGAACATAGGTGCGAAGCGGCGCACCAAAAGGGTCAGCACTACCGCGGCGGCGAATGCGATCGCACCTGCGACGAACGGGTGTGCTAGAGAGAGAGCCATTAGAAAGTTTGCTTAGGGTTGTTTCAAACCGGCGAATAGCTGCCGGTACAGTTCCTTTATATCATTCACGAGCCGTTCTTTCGAATACTCTCTGCTCACAAAATCATATCCGGTGGCGGCAAGGCGGGAACGCAGATCTTGATCTCGTGCAAGTTCGCTGATCCCGAGCACCATCGCTTTTGAATCATTTGAACCAATGGAGATCCCGCGTTCGCAGATAGCATATCCATCGATTGTTTCCTCGACCGGGCCTAACAGATCAACAACACCGCCTACCGCGGTTGAGATAACCGGCTTGCCGGCTGCCATTGCCTCGATAAGGCTAAGCGGCGTTCCTTCGTTAAGCGAAGTAAGAGCGACCAGATCCAAACCGGAATAGACATCCGGAATATCAGTGCGATTACCGGCGAAGATCACGCTTTCCGCAATGCCCAGAACCCGCGCTTCGTTTTCAAGCTCTTCGCGTAGGTGGCCATCGCCGACGATGACAAAGCGAAAACGTTTATCCGCTTCCGCATGATCGAGGCAATTTTTCGCGGCCTGCAAGAACATCGAAATGTTCTTTATTTCAGTAAGGCGGCCGACAAAGCCGATCAGAAATTCATTATCTTTGATACCGAATTCGGTTCGAATTGTTGAACGAGTATCTTGACCCGGACCGAGTGCAGAAAGATCGATTCCAAGCGGGATCACGGAAGATCTTTCGGCTCGCCCGACGCCAAAATCATTGTTGATCTCTTTTAGCTGCTGGTCGGTGATCGTAATGATACGGTCGGTCGCAAAACGGGCAAGCAGCCTTTCGATAAATAGAAACACCGATGTTTTCGTCTTGCCGTAATAGCTGTGAAAAACGTGTCCGTGGAATGTATGAACTACTTTTAGCTTTCTTGGACGTAAAATGACACTGCCCGGGGTAAGCCATTTGTATGCAAAGGCTGCAAGTCGGCCGACGGTTCCGGCCTTGGCTGTGTGAGTGTGAACAATATCAGGCTGGAAACGCTGCATTTCACGAAAAACCTTCCATATCGAGAACAGGTCTTTCGCGCTCAACTCGCGGCTCATTTCCTTGATATAAACCGGTTCGACACCGTGTTCCGCGGCGAACCATGCCATATCTTCTTCGCCGGGTGGAACGGTACCGGCGACAAGCCGCGTTTCAAATTCTCGGTCGTTCAACGCCTCCGTCAACCAGACGACGTGGCGCGCAGGCCCGCCTACATTAAGCCTTGCAATGATCCGAAGGATCTTCATAGAAAAGGCTGGACAGATCTAGTCCATTAGAAACGGCGTGTCTGGTTCGTCCTCGTGGCGGATCTCGTCGATCGGCTCCTGTTTTCCCTTGCCCATATAAAGCTGGTTTGGGCAATTGATGACCATTCCATCCGTTTCGCCGATATTCTTATATCCGTGAACGACGCCTTTTGGAACGACGACCGCCATCGGCTCATCGACACCCGCATCGAACGACATCATATAACGAAAGGTTGGCGAATCCGGCCGGTTGTCCCACATCCGCATATTAAATGTTGACGGGCCAATGAAACAGAAAAGATCTGCCTGATCGACATGTTCGTGCGGCCCGCGTGCGATGCCCGGTTTGGTGAAGGAAATATACGACATCACCGGATGAAACTCTTCCGCGAGTTCGTCATGCCGAAATAGCTCGGCGAGCCAGCCGCGGTCGTCGTAAAACTTCTTCACCGGGTAAACAATGACATCTTTTATCGTTCCCTGTGTAAATTCCGGCGCTTCTGACGATGTTCCCTGTGTAGACATATTTGAACAGAATTCGGTTCAAGTTTACGACGTCCGTTCGCAGGCGACAAAGGCGAGCCTCGGATTTAAGGCGCTTTGGTAAGTTCTTTGGTCAAAAAACGCCGGAGAAAGTAGAATCAAGACTATGCAGGATAGGACAGAGGTTTTTGAACAAATGTTAGCGGCGGACCCGGGCAACACGATGGTGATGTTTGGGCTGGCCAAAGAATATGAGAAACGCGGCGACCACCAAAAAGTGATCGATATGCTGGAAAATTACCTGTCGTCTGCCGACGACGAAGGTAACGCTTACGGCATGCTCGCCCAGGCATATCTCGCTGCCGCTGAACGCGAAAAAGCCATTGAAACGTATAACAAAGGCATCGAGGTTTCAATGGCGCACGGCCATCCGTCAATGGCTAACGACTATAAGGCAGCGTTGGAATTAGACTTTTATGAATAAGCATTGGCAACTTGTCACTAACCATTTATAACTGATCACTGAATAGGACGTTTTTATTCAGTTGATAGTGATTAGCCTTTAGTGGATAGTGGCTGGTTCCGCGATCATTGTGTACAGGCTGAGATCGTTGCGGTTTTGATCCTCACAGGCTTTTCCGGTTTCTCTTCAGTCACCGGTGCTTTGTTTATCGCATCCGCGACGTCCATTCCTTTGGTAACTTTTCCGAAGGCCGCAAACGAACCGTCGAG
>CAZXTS010000068.1:1768-13071 GCA_964643745.1 uncultured Chloracidobacterium sp. | reverse complement strand
TGGTTCAGCACGCTGCAGGATCTTTGCGAAGCGGCCATCAGGTCCTCAGAAGTCATATTTCCGGCACCGGGAATTTCGCGTTCGATTATGAATTTGGGCATTGATTTCTCCTTAAAGTTCCATCTCCCGAATTGTTACTTTTGAACAAAATCAATCATAATATGAAAAACTTTTCTTGAGAATCCTTAAATAACAATATGAGACCAGCCCGAACCGCTTTCGCCTTCGTCTTTGTAATATTCCTTTTATCAGCAGTTGTTTCCGCCCAAACAACGCGTCAGTTGACCGCCGAGGACTATGTACGCGCCGAGAAAATGCTGGCATACAATGTGTCGCCGCTTGTTGACCGGTATATGGTTAGGCCGACGTGGCTGCCAGACGGTCGATTTTGGTACATGGTGCTCACCCCGACCGGCCGTGAATATGTGATCGTCGATCCCTCAGCCGGACAAAAGCGTGCGGGAGCAACGCTCGAAGCGATCGGCGTTCAGGCTCCAACGTTTCCCGCTGGGGCAGGTGCTCGTCCTGGTTCAGCTCCGGGTGTGCGTTCGCCTGACGGCAAAAAGGAAGTTTTTATCAAGGATTGGAATCTTTATGTACGTGACGTTTCTTCCGGTACGGAAACTCAATTGACTAAAGACGGGATCAAAGACTTTGGCTACGCCACCGACAATGCGGGGTGGCGGAAGAGTAACCGACCGGTCGTAAAATGGTCTCCTGATTCGAAAAAGGTCGCGACGTTCCAGCAGGATCAGCGTCACGTAAGCGATATGTATCTTGTTTCGACAAATGTCGGTGCACCGCGGCTCGAACAATGGAAATATCCGCTGCCGCAGGACAAAGAGATCGTAAAGATCCACCGCGTGATCATTGATGTTGACGCCGGGACGACAGTGCGATTGAAAATGGAGCCTGATGACCATCGAGGCACTCTAACGGACGACATCCTTGTTGGCGGAGTCTTTGGTGACAACCGCTGGAGCGATGATAGTTCAACCCTCGCATTTGTTTCGAGCACTCGAGACCACAAGTCTGCAAAATATCGCATTGCGAATCCCGCGACCGGCGACGTCAAAGATGTGTTCGAAGAGCGCGTCGAAACCCAATACGAATCCGGCCAGGGCGAAGAGAACTGGAATTACATTCCGGAATCGGGCGAAGCGATCTGGTATTCGGAACGCGACGATTGGGGACATCTTTATCTTTATGATCTTTCCACCGGTCGAGTAAAGAATCAGATCACAAAGGGCAATTTCGTGGTAACGCGAATGCTAAAGGTCGATACTGCCAGCCGCACGATCTGGTTTGAAGCGAATGGCCGCGAACCGGGCCGCGATCCATATTTCGCACATTTCTATAAGATAAAATTCGACGGGACTGATCTGCAGCTTTTGACTCCGGAAGATGGACATCATCAGGTCTCGCTTTCACCGGACGAAAACTATTTCGTCGATAATTACTCGAAGCCAAATGTGCCTCCAGTTTCTGTGCTTCGCGATATGAATGGCCGCCTTGTTGCCGAACTAGAGAAGACCGATATTTCACGCCTGACCGCAACGGGCTGGAAACCGCCGACACCGATAACCGTTAAATCTCGCGACGGCAAATGGGACCTTTACGGACTTATGTTCACGCCGACGAATCTGGATAGGAGCAAAAAGTATCCGATAGTAAATTACATCTACCCAGGCCCACAGGCCGGCGGCGTTGGCACACGTGCTTTTGGTCCGGCCCGCAGCGATCATCAGGCATTGGCCGAACTCGGCTTTGTCGTCGTAATTATTGACGGCACGTGCAATCCCGACCGCTCGAAATCTTTCCACGACGTATGTTATGGCAACATGGCGGACAATACGTTGGAAGACCAGATCGCGGGCATCAGGGAGCTTGCTCAGAAGAATCCGTTTATGGATCTCGAACGCGTTGGTATGTGGGGACATTCCGGCGGCGGATATGCGACCGCAGCGGCGATGTTTAGATTCCCAGATTTTTACAAGGTCGGTGTTTCGCAGGCCGGTAATCACGACAATAGAAATTACGAAGACGACTGGGGCGAAAGATACATCGGGCTGATGGTCGGGCCAGATGGCAAGCACACTTCGAACGTGGACGATTCGAAAGAAAAGTCCAATTATACCGACCAGGCAAATCAGAATTTCGCGAAAGACCTGAAGGGCAAGTTGATGCTTGCCCATGGCGGAATGGACGACAACGTGCCGCCCTATAACACCTATCTGGTCGTAGATGCTCTTATCAAAGCTAACAAGGATTTCGACCTGATCATCTATCCGAATGCAAGACACGGTTTCGCCGGTGACAATTGGTATATGATCCGCCGCCGTTGGGATTATTTCGTCAAACACCTGATCGGCGCCGAACCGCCGAAGGAATACAAATTGACTCCAAAGCAGGACCCGCGAATGGCGCCGGCCCGCTGATGTCTAGGTGGTTATAGTGATGATTACTCACCAGATTCGGTGATGATCGAATCTCTTAAGGAATCAGCTAGGTATAGCCCTGCTGCTTCCAGACTTCCAATGCCGTCCTTTACGCTTGAGAGAAAGCCTCGCTTTTTCGCGAGGACAAGAAGTCCGGCGGTCCCCATAACAGGAAGGCCGAAAGTTTTGGCACATCGCCGGGCCGCCTGATCGTCGATCAATGCGATTCCGGCACCAGACGACCTGGCTAAGCTGAGTACTTGAGTTTCTCCATTGCCAAGATTCCATAAGGCGACATCCTTATCGACCTCGATTCTAGCGATCGTCAGCCAGTTATTTGTCACCGACTGCAATTGTTCCGAAGCGATGTCGTATCCACTGCGTATTTCGTCGGCAACCCCAACGGGCATTTCTATTTTTCCAAAGAGTCCTGGCAGTAGATCTAATAGGCCGGCTTTTGAAAGGATTATGAAAGGCGAGGCGTTAACTATTGCGTGGTCACCGGGCATTTTCAATTTCATCTACAAGTTCTTCTGGAGTGGCCTGGATAGCGGAAACACGAAACTTCCCGAGTGCATCAATGAATGCTGAACGGCTCAATCCTGCGACCTCGGCGGCTTTCCCTTGAGACAGACGTCCAAGTTCATACCACTTTACAGCCGCCGCGATTCGCATTTCAGATACAAACTCATCGGGTGATTCGCCAAGTGCGGCGAACGTTGATGTTGGTATTTCCACTGAGATCGAGCCCATACAAGTCGAATTATAAACTATTTTTCATCTAGCAGCTTCGTTTCATCTTCGCTCTCGTCCGTAAAAAGTTGGCTGACGGGTGTGTGGGCCGGAGGGAGTTCGGCTTCGAAGGTCTGCATATCTTTCTGCAACTGGGTCACGGCGGATTCGCCGCGTTCGAAATCGTCGCGGCCAAGTTTCAGCGTTACTTTTCCGTCCTCATTCGGAAGTTCGGAAAGTGCTGCAAAGGTTCGGGTGCGTATTTCGATCTTTGCACCGCGTCTGAACAGGCCTTTCTTGAATTTCACGTCCAGCAATTCGGCGATCGGCAGGCGTATCTCTTTTACGCCGCCAGCGATAATGCCGAACAGTTTCGCTTCGAACTCAAGCACGATCCCCGCAGGCGAAAATTTGGCGATACCGTTCACCGTTGAAAGGCCCTGATGCTTTTCCGATTTGAACGGAACGCTTATGAAATTTCGGCTCATATTGATCTATGCCGCTTCTTCGACAATGCTGCCATCGTCTTCCTCTGCGTAATCGTAGGTATCCATGTCAGCATCATCTACGTTCGGGGTGCCCAATAGTTTCAGCCAAACAAATCCTGCCGTGCCGGCCGTTAGCGATGCCACAAGGATCGCCATTTTTGAGGCATTTACCGTGTTCAAAACAAATGCCGGTTCGCCGCCGACGAATGCAAGATTAGTAATAAAGATCGACATTGTAAATCCGATGCCGCCGAGCAAACCTGCTCCGAAAACATGTTTCCAGTTCAGGTCTAAGGGCAAACGGCAGATGCCGACCGTGACCGCGATAAATGCCAGGATCGTGATCCCGATCGGCTTGCCTCCGACAAGACCGACGATGATGCCAAGACTATTCGAAGATGAAAGGTCGGCCGCCCAATCGCCGCCGATAACTATTCCAGTGTTCACCAGTGCAAATATCGGCAAGATCGCGAACGCCACGGGCTTGTGCAGAAAGTGTTCGAACCGATATGACGGCGAAGCCTCATCATCGCGTTTATGCGTGAACGGGATCGTGAATGCTAGAAGCACACCGGCGATCGTCGCATGAACGCCGGACTTCAGCATAAAGAACCACATAAACAAGCCGCCGACAATATAAGGTATCAGACTCATCACGCCCATGCGGTTAAGGACGATCAAAAACGCACAAACGCCGAGCGCAAGCCCAAGGTAAACGAATGAGAGATCCGCGGTGTAAAAGATGGCGATGATAATGATAGCCCCAAGGTCGTCCATCACAGCCAGAGCCACAAGAAACACTTTTAGTGAAGCGGGCACTCGGCTTCCCAGCAATGCAAGAACACCTATCGCAAACGCGATGTCAGTCGCCATCGGGATACCTATACCGGCCTGATATGGAGTTCCCGCATTGAATCCGAAGTGGAGAAGCGCCGGTAAAGCCAGACCACCTATCGCACCAAATATCGGCAACAGAGCGTTCTTAATGTTTGAAAGTTCACCGGCGTAAAGTTCGCGTTCAAGCTCGAGCCCGATCAACAAAAAGAATATGACCATCAGGGCATCGTTGACCCAATGCTCTAAGCTAAGCCTCAGAAATCCTTCGACGCCTAAATAGGTCTTAAGATAAAAATCCGGATATGCCTGTCCAATGATATTCGCCAGGAGGAGCGAAACCGCCGTACACGCCACCAAGACTACGGCACTGGATTTCTCGCTGTCGAAAAATTCTTTAAATGCTTTGGTAAGCCTTTCGTTTCTTATCCTAAGGATGGGTTTCATATTCAAGTGATCAGATCAAAATTCGCACGATATATCCCACAAAACGCAACAACCAGCCGATCCGTTCCGGCCGATAGCCGCGTTCAGGAATTCGTTAATTCTTTTAAATAGACTAATAGAATCGGCAAAAAATTCAATTCGGAAAACACCTAAAGCCTAAAGATCGTTAGCAAATAGGCCAGATAGATCGCCAGCAAGATTAATCCGCGATAGCGGCCAATGACGCCATTTCGCCCGGGAAAGGTCAGTATCACCGCAAGTGCGCCGAATCCGAGCCCAACGAAAACCTCCCTGAGAGGGAGGTCTGTCATCGGGCGAACAAATGCGGCGACGGCTACTACCCAAAAGTTGTTGAAGATGTTGCTGCCCAGGATCGTTCCCAATCCGATCTCCTCGTGGCCGCGCATCTTCGAAATAACAACGGTCGCCAGTTCAGGCATAGTCGTTCCAATTGCGACTATTGTGGCTCCGATCACGAATTCGTCGAGGCCAAAAGTAAGGGCGATCCCTTTGGCTCCCGTTACCACCAACTCGCCCGCAAGAATAAGTGAACCGAGCCCGATCGCGATCGAGACTATGGTCAGCCAGTGTCGATGCTCTCCAAGCATCTCAACCGCACGTTCGCTCCGACGGATCCTTATATGCCGAATCACGGTTATCAGCCAGGCTGAAAAGATAGCAAGCAAGATGAGACCATCGATCCTGGAAAGGCCTCCGTCAATGAGCAGAAGCGCCAAAATGAAAGGAGCCGCGATAGCCACGCGCAGGTCGCGGATGATGATGTCACGCGGGACCCTGATCTTAGATATCAGCAACGCGATACCAAGGATCAGGCTGACGTTTACTACATTGGCCCCGAGGGTGTCACCAAGCGCGATCTGAGGGGTGCCGTCGAGCGATGCGTTGATGGCAATTGCCAGTTCGGGGCTCGATGTCGCAAATGCGGCGATCGTCGCACCGATAATACCTGCGGGAATACGCGCCCACCTTGCCAAACCGATGGCACCGCGAACGAACATCTCACCGCCGAAACCTGCGGCAGCGATCCCTAGCAAAAGTGTGAGGTAATCATTCAACTCTCCGGATTCGCTCCTTCTTGTACCAGCATGCGAAGCAGGTCATGACGGGCGATAATCCCAACAGGACGGCCCTCCCGAACCACCGGTATCCGGTTAATGTCGTGCTCAAGCATCAGCACGACCGCACGGTTTATCGACTCCTCCTCACCAATAGTAACCACCGGCGAGGTCATAATTTCGGCGACCCGAGTGTCTCGAGCCTCGGCGTAGATCTTTTCGACACCGCTCTCGGAAAGCCACTGGCCGAGAAGCTGCGGTGCGCGGAAAGTTGAAAATGGCAGCCCTTTTTCCTTGGCGGTGAAGTTCGACTCGGTAAGTACGCCGACAAGTTTCCCGTCGCCATCCACTACGGGCAGGCAGCCGAATCCGTTATCGAGCATTAGGGAAGCCGCTTGTTTAAGCGATACGTCTTCGCCGACGCTTACCACAGGTTCTGACATGATCTTGCTTACATGCATATTGTTTTAACGTTTTAAGGCCGTGAGATCTACCTCTCGCCGACTGCCCCAAACCCGCCGGTCAATGACCAGAAAAAGCTCGGCCGCAGCCCAAGTCAATAGGATCGCTCCGCCGATAAGGCCGAATACTCTTAGATCAAGACTCTCCAAACCCAGCAATGTCCGAAGCGGTGTGAAGTAGATCGTCGCGATCTGTAAAAGAGTTCCAAGTATCACTGCCAGATGCAGCGAAAGGTTGAACTTTGGCTGGACTGATATCTTTCTGGACGGATACGCCATTACGAGTTGGACTATAGACTCGAAAAGAAAAACACCGGTTCGCGTTGCGAGCAGACCGTAACCAAGCCTGGGCATAAACACCAGGAGGATGCCGCCCATTAAAGCCTTGAAAAAGCCGGTGGAAAGGATGAACCGGATCGAAGGTTTGTCGAGCAGGGGTTCGGTCGGGTCTCGCGGCATTTGCCTCATTACACCCGGGTTGCGGTCAAGTCCAAGAGCCAACGCCGGTGGCCCGTCCGCGATGATATTGATCCATAAAAGCTGTACTGCCGTGAGCGGCAGCAGCAGACCGCCGAATTCATCCGTCAACCCCATCATGAATGAACCGAACGCGCCCCCGACCACAAGCAGAACAAGCGCCAGGTTGGTCGAAAAAAGGAAACGGATGAATTTCTGGATGTTCTCGTAAATATTCCGCCCTTCTTCTATTGCCGCCACTATGGTTGCGAAATTGTCGTCCATCAAAACGAGATCGGCGACCTCGCGGGAAACGTCGCTTCCACGCTGTCCCATTGCGACGCCGACATCGGACCGTTTCAGGGCTGGTGCATCATTGACACCGTCGCCAGTCATGGCAACAACCTCTCCGTTCCTTTTCAGCAGGTCTACAAGCCGAAGCTTATGTTCAGGGTTTACCCTTGCAAATATTGTCGTTTCTTTTAAGCTCTTCGCGAGCTCGTCGTCGTTCATCGAACCGACCTCAGAGCCGGTCAATACCCCGCCAACGGGAATGCCGATCGCGGTTGCAATAGCCTTTGCGGTCTCGGGGTGGTCGCCCGTCGCCATTACTACCCTGATGCCGGCCTCGCGAGCCTGCCGAATTGCATCCGGAACCTCGGATCGGGGCGGGTCCCATAGCTTTATCACACCAAGAAACTCGATTCCGTCATCACCCTCACCTTCACGAAATCCGACCGCAAGCACGCGGAAACCCTCAGCGGCGTGTTGTTCGACGCGGCCTTGCCATACTTGCCGTTCGGACTCGGAAAGAGTGCTACGGTCGAGCAAGACCTCCGGCGCACCTTTTAAATAGCTGACATGGCCGCCGTTCTCGGAAACGGTTACCCGCATAAATTTGTAGGAACTATCAAAAGGCAATGTGCTGACGCGCTCAGACTGGCCTCTGGTCTTCTTAAGATCGAGGCCGGCTGCCTTAGCGTGTTCGAGCAGTGCCAACTCCAACGGATCTCCGATCCCGCCTTCCTCGTCTGCGTCGTTGGCAAGCACCATCGCCCGAAGCGTACGTACTTCGTCCTCGGTGTCCAGGCCGCGTACGAACATCTTGTTTTCCGTAAGCGTTCCGGTCTTGTCCGTCGCAATTACAGTAACCGAACCGAGGGCCTCGACCGCGCTCAGTCTGCGTACAACCGCCTTTCGCTTTGCCATGCGCTCTACGCCGAGCGCTAGTGTCAGAGTTAGAACCGCCGGAAGACCTTCCGGGATCGCCGCAACAGCCAATGCGACGGCGAATATCATCACGTGTCCAAACCTGTCGGTGCCTTCGATCAGTAATCCGCCGACCAGGATAATGATCGCCAGCACGAGGATCACCTTTGCTATCTGATTGGCAAAAACGCGCAGTCGTTTTTCCAATGGTGTCTTGCTGGTCTCGATCTCACCGATCATGACCGCCAGCCGACCCATTGTACTGTGAGATCCTGTCTTAGTGATCTCGGCAACCGCCTTTCCTCTCATCAGGAGTGTGCCGCTAAAGAGTTCATCGGATGTTGTTTTTTCAACTGGAACCGACTCGCCCGTAAGAATCGATTCATCGACAAGACAGCCTTCAGGGCTTCGGATCTCGGCATCGGCAGGAACGCGGTCACCGGCTTCCAAACGGACAATATCGCCGGGCACGATCTGCGATGTCGGCAGGTGTTCATAATGCCCGTCGCGTAGCACCCAGGACTGAGGGGCGGCCATCGCCTTCAGCCGTGCGAGCGCAGCTTCGGACTTGCCCTCCTGATACATCCCGAGACCGGAGTTCAAAAAGAGGATCGCGGCAATTGCTATTGATTCGACCGGTACGCCGGTTGAGCCTTCAGCAAACCAGATGATCAGATCGACCAGAAGCGCGATCAGGAGAATGTAGATCAGCGGGCTTTGAAATTGTTCGATGAATCGCTTTAGGGTGGACTTGCCTACGGCTTCCGGCACCGAATTCGGCCCGAAACGGTTGAGACAGGCAAGAGCTTCATCGCTCGAAAGGCCAACAAGACTTATTTTTGTTTGCCGCATCCACTTTGGAAATAACGTAAGGTCAACCTTCGGATTCAGGCCCACGAACGACTTCTACCGAGCATGCAGCCCGAGCCGCAACGGTCGAGGAAACACTTCCGATCAGTAGGCGTTTTAGCCGCGTTAATCCGCGCGCTCCGATAAAAATGCAGTCAGCTTTCCACGTTTCAGCCTCGCCCAGGATCACCCTGCGGGCATCGCCCCACTGGCAGTTTTGAGACACCGCAAAACCAGTGGCCGCCAATTTATGAGCAGGAGCGTTTAGCACCCGTTCGACCCAAGCCTTCGCCTCATCCGAATCTTCTTTTCCTTCCGGAACAGCATCAAGAACGCTGGTCTCAGGCCGCGATGAAGGATCGTCATCAGCCGTGATGATTCGGAGTTCGGTATTCGAAGGCCAATTCCGGCGAGCGACGTTCTCGATGCAAAGATCTGCATTCGCCGATCCGTCAACGGCCACAAGTATCTTTGGCGGCTGGCCTTCGGGATTTATCCGTTTGCGAGCGATGCGGACCGAACACTGAGCTTCGTGAAGCACTTTCATCGAAACGCTGCCGAGTATCGCTCGGCCGACAAAACCGCGTCCGTGCGAGCCGACGACTATTAGATCTGCCTGCCATTCGTCGGAAAACTTGATCAATTCGATCGCAGGTTTTCCTTTCCGCGCCTCAGCCGAAACGATCGCCTTGGGAAACATCGTCCGAATTCGTGCAGCAGCCGATTCAGCCAGAACGCCCGTATCCGCTATCACCTTTTCGAGATGCTGTTGTATTGCCCCAATATTCTTCTGCGAAACTCGACCACCGGAATCCGCGACATTGCCAACAATTTCGGGCAATTCCCATGCATCGGTCACACAAAGCACGCTAAATTCGGCATCGGCCGGAAAGCCAGCCCGCCCGAGTTCTTCGATGGCCGCATCCGCAAACGCGGAGCCATCATATGCAATGATTATTTTCATATATTCAGAGTGAATGCTTTCCGCCTGCGCCTTCGGCAGCGATTCGGGTCTACGAAACGATGCGAGACGAACTATGGAAATCCCTTGTTGTGATTATTTTATCAGGCTTCGGTGGTTACTTGAAGATGTGCTGATTCGATTTTGAGGATGTCGAGAATTCAGCGAAGCTGATAAGTCAAACTCTATTCGATCGTAATCAATTTCGTGACGGTTTGACCAAACACCTCCCAGCCAAGTACTTTGTTTGGCATGCTCAGCCCTGCGGTTATTGTGTGTTTTCCTGTGGCAGCTCCGTTGAGGTCCCAGGTTACATTTGCTCCATCCCCGATGATCTTACCGCCCGAAACCGTGTAAACTACCTCGAAGGGGTAGTCGATCACCGGATAGGTAGTTCGAACCAGGACTTGCCGGGAAGCATTGCAATTTCGTTCGGATTCGTTGCAGTTTGAACTTATCGTCAAATGGCTTAACTCTACGGCAGTGATGTTCGCTAGGTGGGGCGGTCGAATTTTTGAGAGATAAGATCCAGTACTTCGATTAGTAAATTTACTCCCGTTTAATTTGTATACGGCTCCGTTTGGCCCGACGGCCCAAGTCGCGTTTGTGCCTTTCGAAGCGACTGCATTCAGATTCTCGCTTCCCAAGGGTTGCCAACGAAGCCTTCGGTCAAAGGAAACATCTGAACCGTTAGGTCCAACCGCAATAATGGTGTTCCGGTCAATATATGCTGCGGCTGAGCGGTAACCGCCAAGTATGGCTCCTTTTTGCCAAGTTCTCCCATCATCTTGTGTCGTCGCAGATGTGTTGTTTCTCTCATCCGGCTTTTCATAGTTACCACCGACGATCACCCCGTTCTTTGCGTCGCGCATCGCGATCGAGAAGATCCCGCTGCCGGGCGTGCCTTTGGTGATCGGGGTATTAGCGACAAACCACGAAAGCCCGCGGTCATTTGAACGAAAAACGCGTGCGTCGGAGCCGCCTGACACAAGGAAGACATCGTTCTTTCCGCTGACTATCAAGCAGGTTCCGCTGGCGGCAAATGCAGCCTCGCCGTCTTTCGCTCTGGGCATCTTGTCGAGACCCGTGAAGTTCCAATTCTTCCCGCCGTCTTTGGTGATAATTAGTTGATAAAACTCGCCGACCGGATCGCTCATCGCGATGCAATTGTCCCTGTCCCAACAGGCGATGGCGTCGTAAAACGCTTTTTCGTCCTTGTTCGTAAACTGAAGCTGCCAGGTTTTCCCGCCGTCGATGGTCTTGTAAATTCGCGAAGCATCGCCGGTGCCGATGCTCAGAATATAAGCCGTGTTCGCATCGAAGGCTTCGATATCACGAAAGTCCAGTTTCTC
>CAZXTS010000068.1:0-1668 GCA_964643745.1 uncultured Chloracidobacterium sp. | reverse complement strand
ACGCATAAATTCTTTGTTCGGCAGAGGATTGGGCGATGATATATTTATGGGGCCGCTCAGGCTTTCATGTTCGATCAGCCAGCAAACTGAGCGGATGAAATCGTCTTCGTGGACCCACGAAATGTATTGCTTACCGCTCGCCGCAGTTCCACCGAGCCCGAGCCGGACGATGCCGAGCATGGTGTCAAAAATGCCGCCGCGACCCGTGCCCATCGTCATTGCCGATCGCATTAGGACCTTCCGCGTGTTCGGTGTGTCTGCCTCATTTGTCATTCGCTCCCAGCTTGTCGCGACGTCGATGCTGAAATTCCAGGTGTCGGGTGCATCGGCTTCATTGCCGCCGATCACACCCGTTACATCGTCATTTTCACGGTCGAACGAATGAGCATAGATCGTAGCTGTGCTCGATTGCAGCCAGACTTTTGGCGGATTCGTAGCTTGCGAGATAGCTTCGCCGATAACTCGCGTCGAATCGACTCGCGAATCCATTATCTGCCTACGGTTCTCCGCATTGTATCGGCAATTAACGCTGCGGCCCGCAAGATTGATGACGACATCAGCACCGTCGATCTCCGCCGCCCAATCACCCAACGTCTTCCCGTCCCATTTTATGGTTCGCCAATCGCTCTTTTCAGGCGAACGCCCAAGAACAACGACCTCGTGCCCGTCACGATGAAAAGCCTTCGCCAACGCCGTCCCAACCTGTCCGCTTCCACCTGGGATCGAGATCTTCATTTCATCTCCTGCTAATTATTAATTCGGCAATTAATAATTAGCAATTAGCTAACCAAAAGACTAATAGACCATTCGAGCTCTAACAGTTCCCGGCACGTCCTTGAGGAGTTCGAAAGCTTCTTTCGACAGCTTCGATTCGACATCGAGGATCACGTAACCGATCTCCGGGTTGGTATTCAGGTATTGGCCGACGATGTTGATGCCGCGTTTCGAGAGGCGTGAGTTTATCTCGCCGAGCACGCCGGGAATGTTTCGGTGGATGTGCAAGATGCGGTGCGTTCCGGCCTGCGGCGGCAGCGAGACCGGCGGAACGCTGTGCGAGCCTTCCGAAGTGCCGTAATCGAGATATTTGATCAGCTTGTGAGTGACATCAAGCCCGATGTTCGCCTGTGCCTCTTCGGTCGAGCCGCCAATGTGCGGCGTCAGGATAACGTTCGGCATTCCCTGCAGCGGACACGCGAACGCATCCCCGTTCTTTTCAGGTTCCTCGGGAAAAACATCGATCGCGGCTCCGGCGAGCTTACCACTTCTAAGAGCTTTCTTTACCGCCATGAGGTCGACCACGTCCCCGCGGCTATGGTTGAGAAGAATTGATCCCCTGCGCATCAGTCTGATCGTATCCGCATTGATCATATTCCGCGTCGTTGCGTCGGACGGAACATGCAGAGTTACAATATGCGAACGTTTCAGCAGCTCGCGCAGGCCGCCCATCTGCTTTGCGTTCCCGTGCGGCAGCTTGGTCGAAACATCGTAATACAAAACGTGCATCCCGAGGGCTTCGGCCATGTTCGAAACCTGCGAGCCGATGTTGCCATAGCCGATGATTCCGAGTGTTTTGCCGCGCAGTTCAAAGCTGCCCTTGGCCTCTTTTAGCCACTCGCCGCGATGGGCCGCCGCATTTTTATCGGCGATCTTGCGGATGAGCATTACGCA
>CAZXTS010000067.1:0-13127 GCA_964643745.1 uncultured Chloracidobacterium sp. | reverse complement strand
AAACTCATCTCCGTCCTAAACTACGACGGCATGCCGATCACGGCGGACTTTATTTTTAGAAAAATCAGAGGACATCTTTAAAAATGGAATATCGCAGTGTGCGATATTTAGCTTGACTCTCTATCGCAATATGCGATACTTGAATTGCCAAAATCGACCTTGATGAGAATCATTAGCGAAAAGAGATTGCGGGAGTTTTGGCAGGAGCAGCCTGAGGCAGAAAGCCCAATGCGGCTCTGGGTAAAAACCGTTCGACTTGCGGATTGGCACAATTTTTCTGATGTCAGGAAAACCTGTAATCATGCTGATGTTTATGGAGGCTGCATGATCTTCGATGTCGGCGGCAATAAATATCGAGTCATTGCAAAGATCGCGTACGGTATCGGCATCGTGTTTATCCGTTCTGTCCTTACGCATCGCGAGTATGACGAGAAGAAATGGCAGTCTGACTGTAAGTAGGTGAGGAAGGTCGTATGACATACAATCCAAAAATTTACGGCTCTCTATTAGCGGACACGCTACCCGGCATAATTGAGTCCGATACCGAGTATGCTCGGGTTGAGTCGGTATTCAATAACCTGATCGATAAAGGTGAAGAGAATCTTTCGCCTGAAGAATCGCGTCTATTCGGATTGTTGGCAAATCTTCTGGAAGAGTACGAAAGCCGTACTCTTGAACTATTGCCAAATTTGACTCCGCGCGAGGTTGTCAGTGTATTGATGAAAGAGAACGACCTTAAACAAACGGATATGACCGAGGTTTTCGGAACTCAGAGCGTCGTATCTGAGATACTCGCCGGAAAGCGTGAAATTACGAAGCAGCAAGCTAAAGCTCTGGCGGAAAAGTTTGCTATGAGGGTAGAGGCATTTATTTAGTTCACCCTGATGATGATCGAGTTCGGCACTGACGCCGCAAAGCTCGTCTCCATCCTCAACTACGACGGCGTGCCGATCACGGCGGACAATATTTTTACGCAGATACCGAAAGCTATATGATGACGCAGAAGGAACTGGATGAGCGTTGGTACTCATTTCTACCGATCGAGGGTGTAAAGTTCGGATTGAATGATTCTGTTTCTGTTAATAATAATGAAGAACATAAGGGCAAGTTCGGAAGCGTCATCGCATTGACATCGATGGAACCTGTCACCTATTTGGTCGAACTCGTAACTGGAGGCGATCTCAAACTGAACGAAAACGACCTCCGACCATTGGACTAATTTTTATGACCTACGTTAAACCAACATTTCGACATCCGGCATTGCCGAAGAACGACCTTGGGTACACGGTCGATTATTATGAGGGTTCGCTTTCGACGCAACTGGGACATTTATGGCGTGTTAAAATAACTCTATGAAGAATAGTTATACGGCAGCAGTAAAACAAGACGGTGATTGGTGGATCGGTTTGGATCGAGGAAGTGCCGGGCGTTAATTGTCAGGAAGCTACTCGTGACGAATTGATGGAAAGCTTAAGGGTTACCCTGAACGAGGCGTTGGACTTTGGTTGCTGAGAGGTTTACAACAAAAAACTAGATTACAACTGTCATATGTCGATCATCAGAGAAATTGAAAAACAAGCGTTGAGCCTTCCGGATCAGGATCGAGCGAAACTTGCAGATAGTCTAATTGCTTCTTTACCACGAGATTTTACTGATGATGTGGAGATCGAAGAAGCTCTCCGGCGGAGCCGGGAAATGGACGAAGACCCTAGCCGGGTTGTTTCGCATGAAGAATTTTTTGCATTTTTTGAGGCCCGTCGTAAGTGAAACGGATAATCTACGACGTTGAAGCTCGATTCGATGTTTTGAAGATCGTCGAATATTATGAAAAAGCTGACAGCGCACATCTAGCTGATCGGTTCGTTTCGGAACTTGAAGAGATTATCGAGCACATTTCACAACGACCGGAGTCTTTTGTAGAAATTCGCTCTGGTATACGGCGGTCGAATCTGGATAGATTTCCGCACCACATTCTCTTTCAGGTAGTTGACGCGGAGACGATCAAGATTCTAGCCGTGAAACACGATCGGCGGCATCCCGATTTAGGCTTAGGCAGATAAACAGTTTTGTATGACCTACGTTAAACCAACATTCCGACATCCGGCATTGCCTAAGAATGATCTTGGGTACACGGTGGATTATTATGAGGGTTCGCTTTCTACGCTGTGTGCGGGCTGCGGGCATGATTCGATCAATGCTGCGATCGTTGAGGCGTGCTGGCAGATGAACATCGAGCCGCATAAGGTGGCAAAGCTTTCGGGCATCGGTTGTTCGTCGAAATCTCCGGCGTATTTCCTGTCGAATTCGCACGGATTTAATTCGGTGCACGGGCGAATGCCGAGCGTGGCAACAGGTGCGAATCTGGCAAATCGCGATCTGATCTATTTCGGCGTTTCGGGTGACGGTGATACGGCTTCGATCGGTATGGGACAGTTTGTTCATGTAGTCCGGCGCAACCTAAACATGGTTTACCTCGTGATGAACAACGGCTGCTACGGCCTTACCAAGGGCCAGGATTCAGCGACCGCCGATGCCGGCTCAAAGAATAAAACAGGACAGGTCAATTTGTTTGAAGCGATCGACCTTGCAAGCCTTGCCATCGAACTCGGAGCGACATTCGTCGGCCAGAGTTTTTCCGGAGACAAGGAGCAACTTATTCCGCTCTTAAAGGCGGCGATGCGGCACAAAGGGTTTGCGATGCTGAACGTGATCTCACCTTGTGTTACTTTCAACAACAACGTCGGGTCGACAAAATCATATGATTACGTACGCGAGCATGTCGAGATAACCGCGACAATGGATTTTGTCCCGATGATGCGCGAGATCAAGACATCGTACGAAGCCGGATCGATCAATGATCTGACAATGCACGACGGTTCGCTGATCCGCTTAAACAAATTGAATAAGGATTGGGACCCGACGAACCGGCTTTCAGCCGCGAATGCCATTCAGCATGCAAAGTCACGCGGCGAAATTCTTACAGGCTTGCTCTATATAAACGAAGATGCGCAGGACCTTCAGGCCGTACTTAATACGACCGATACGCCGTTGAATGCACTACACCAGGATGTTCTGTGTCCGGGTACGGAAGCGCTTGAGAAGTTGAATTCTTCACTTCGATAAAAACTCAATATAGCAAGTAAGATTCGCGGGCTTTTGCAAAGTCCGCGAATCCTACTGTCCACGAATCTTCTATCTCTTTGAGCGGAATCCCTGCCTCTATAGCCTTGCGGATCTTGTCGGTGCCGCAGACGACGTCCATCGGGTTTCTGTCGAATTCATATTCGTAGGCGTTCTGCCGCCACTCGAAATGTTCGGGGTACATATCGTAAACGGTCTTCACCATCGCGACGCCGACGATCACGGGCCGAAAGATATCGCGGTTGAAAACGTGCATTTGCAGGCCGCCGCATGTCTCGCCGGCGAACTCGCAAAAGGTCGGACGGAAATATGCCTCGCGGAACGCAACACCCGGAAACTCGTACTCGTCGAGACCCGCTACCCATTTTCTGGGATCAATAAAAGGCGCTCCGTTTAGCTCGAAGGGTTTTGTCGTGCCGCGGCCCTCGCTAAGCTCTGTTCCTTCGAGATGAACCGTTGCCGGAAAGACGACGCACGTGTCGACGGTCGGAATATTGGGCGAGGGCAATACGAACGGCAGCCCCGTCTCTTCAAACCACATATCGCGCCGCCAGCCTTGCATCTCGATAACCTCAAGGTCGCAGCCGATGCCAAAATGCTCATTGAACATCTTCGCGAGTTCGCCGATCGTCATTCCATGCCGCGTCGGCAATTCGAACTGTCCGACGAACGATTTGAACTCAGCTTCCGTGATGTTTCCTTCGATGTCGCGGCCGTTTATCGGATTTGGCCGATCGCACACCACCACACGCTTCCCATATTTCTTTGCGGCACGCATGCAGTTCGCCATCGTGTAAACGAATGTATAAATGCGACAGCCTACGTCCTGTAGATCGACCACGATAGTATCAACATCTGATAGCATTTCCTCCGAAGGCTCGCGCGTTTCGCTATACAGCGAATAGACCATAATTCCGGTCCGTTCATCTTCGGTATGCGGCGTTTCGATCATGTTGTATTGAACGTCGCCGCGAATACCGTGCTGCGGGCCGAATAGCGTGCGTAGATCGATCGACGGATGCTCGAAAAAAACGTCCGCAGCGTGGGTTAGGTCTGGCAGGACAGATGCCTGGTTGCACACCAACCCTATCCGCTGACCCTCTAGCGAGCCGAGCTTGTCCGTTAACAATCTTTCGATACCGATTCGCGTTCGTGCTGTCATTGTCGTGTTGAACCTCTGCAATCAAAAAGCCCAAGCTCTTAAAGCCCGGGCCTTGGGTTAAATTATGTCGGAGGTAGACTAAGCGTCAACCACCGGAGCGTCGGGAGCATTTTTCGCGACCGATGCAATTCCGTTCTCCATAGATCGCTTTGTTTTGTACATCTCGCTCATACCGATCGGCTCACCATTTGCCGCTTTCAAAACGAAGTACGGTGAACCGTCCTTCGCGGTCTTGCGTTCGAAACGGCCGTCATTTGCTGAATTCTTTCGTACGGAGGCAATGCCATTCTCACAGGCTTTTCGCGATTCATATTTCTCACTTGTGAGGACTATCTGTCCGTTCGAAGCCTTTAGGTTGAAGTGAACCTTTCCATTTTTGCCGGTCTTGATCTCAAATTTTCCTGCCATTTATTCGCTCCTATTGTTTGGGATGTTGTTTAGTTTATTGTACCAAGGTATCGCTTTTGTCCGAGGATAACATAGAAGACACGACGAAAGAACTGAATAGTTTATTCGAGTGTATCGGTCGCGGAAACTTCATGCGGACGCAGTTTGTTTCGATCGATTATTCGCGCGCAACCGTTCCAACGAAGTATCGTATCATCGTTTCCCTCAGGCCGGATCGCCTCGGCCTTTTCGAAACAGTCCATCGCCTGCGTAAATAGCTCATAAGCCTGAAGCCCGCCTTTCGCGAGCGTTGCCTTTGCCCGCCGCTCGTACACGATGCCGGTGTAATAGGCACGCTGATAATCGTCAGCTAATCGTGCAAGATATTCTCGATAAGATGTCTCCCCGACCGCATAATCTTTGCCAAAACGGTCACTCATCGCCAACACGAGATTCTTCAGCGCATCCTGGTTGTCTGGATCAACAGCGAGAATGTCCAGATAAATACTCTCCGCCGCACCCGGTTCGTTCAGGAGTCTGTAGCGATTCGCTTTCTCAAGCGCCGCAGGGATTGCTTCGTGCGATAAAGGTTTCAATTCGAACATCACTTCTTCCTAAAAAGTTTTACAAGTTTTCCCAACGGATCATAATGTTCATCTACGACGCGTTCCTTCAGCGGGATGATCGCGTTGTCGGTAATAGTGATGTGCTCCGGGCAGACCTTTGTGCAACATTTGGTGATGTTGCAATAGCCGATCCCGAACTCATCTTTAAGTTCATCGACACGATCTTCCGTGTCGAGCGGATGCATTTCAAGCGCCGCAGAATAAACAAGGAACCGCGGGCCAACAAATTCCGCGTGCTTATTGTGATCGCGCAGGACATGACACACGTCTTGGCATAAATAGCACTCAATGCACTTGCGAAACTCCTGCACGCGATCAATATCCGATTGCTGCATCCGCCACGTGCCGTCCTCGGCGTCTGGCTCGCGTGGCTTGAATTTCTTAATGCGTTTCTTGACTTCGTAGTTCCAGGAGATGTCAGCGATCAGATCTTTAACAGCCGGAAACGCGCGCATCGGTTCGATCGTGACAGTTTGCGAAAGGTCGATCGTGTCGAGCCGCGTCATACACATCAGTTGCGGTTTTCCGTTGATCTCCGCCGAACACGAGCCGCACTTTCCTGCTTTGCAATTCCAACGGCAAGCCAGATCCGGCGCCGTCTCTGCCTGGATCTGATGGACAGCATCGAGCACGACCATGCCCTCAGACACATCAGTCCGATAGTCGACCATCTCTCCGCCCTCGCGGCCACCTCGTCTTATGCTAAATGTTGCCTGAGTCATACTTTTCTACAACGCAAAGACGATCCAAAAACCTTTGCGTATTTGCAACTTTGCGACTTCGCGTTAAAGATCCCATCAACCCATTTCCTCGATCACTTGTTTCAGTTCTTCCGGCATTTCCGGGATCGGCACGTGCGATATCTGCATTTGGCCGTCGACCTCTTTTACCGCGACATTGAATTTGGCGAACGCCGGATCCTTGTCCGGATAATCGTCGCGAAACTGACCGCCGCGGCTTTCCTTGCGTTCAATAGCAGAGCGGGTGATGGCCTCGGAAACGGTCAGCAGATTTCGCAGATCCAATGCTGTGTGCCAGCCGGGATTGAAATCGATATTGCCGGTCGCCCAAGACTTTGAAGCACGCTCGTTTAGCTTTTCAAGTCCGAACAAAGCTTCCTGCATCTCGTCTTCAAGCCTTACAATGCCTACTAGCTTTTGCATCATGTCTTGAAGGTCGTGCTGAATGCCGAAAGGGTTTTCGCCGCCCTCGCGTTCGAAGGGTTCTAAAGCTCGTTTTGCTTCGGATTCGATCAAAGCACCGTCGATCGTTCCGAGGCCATTCTCGTTCGCAAACTGAGCTGCGTACTCGCCTGCTCTTTTGCCGAACACGATCAGGTCGGACAGGGAGTTGCCGCCAAGACGATTTGCACCGTTTATGCCGGACGCGCATTCGCCCGCGGCGTAAAGGCCAGGCAATGTCGAAGCCTGAGTATCCGCATCGACACGAATGCCGCCCATGATGTAGTGCGTTGTCGGGCCGACCTCCATTGGCGTGGTCGTAATGTCCAGATTCGCGAGCTGCATGAATTGGTGATACATCGACGGCAGTTTTTTCTTGATATGCTCGGCCGCGTTCGGCAATTTTTCTTTTATCCACGCGATATCGAGATACACACCGCCATGCGGTGAACCTCGGCCGGCTTTAACTTCACGGTTGATGCAGCGTGCAACGTGATCACGCGTCAAGAGTTCCGGTGGACGGTTGGCACTCTTATCACCCTGCGTGTATCGCCAGCCTTCTTCCGGATCGCTTGCCGTTTGGTCTTTATAGTTCGCCGGAATATCGTCGAACATAAACCGCTTGCCTTCGCTGTTCCGCAGGATGCCGCCTTCACCGCGGACGCCCTCGGTCACGAGAATTCCGCGAACGCTCGGCGGCCAGACCATCCCGGTCGGGTGAAACTGGATGAACTCCATGTCGATCAACTCCGCACCCGCGTGATAAGCCAGCGCGTGGCCGTCGCCAGTTCCTTCCCAACTATTTGAAGTGATCTTATAAGCACGCCCGACACCACCTGTCGCGAGTACGACAGCCTTCGCTTTATAAACGCGAAAGCGGCCGTGTTCGCGTTCATACGCAAAAACACCAACCACGCGGTCGCCTTCCTTGAGCAGCGAGATGACCGTCACTTCCATGTGGACGTCGATGCCCTGATGGATGCCGTGGTCCTGAAGAGTTCTGATCAACTCTAATCCGGTTCGGTCGCCGACGTGTGCGAGACGAGGATAACGATGTCCGCCGAAATTTCGCTGGTTGATGCGGCCATCTTTCGTACGGTCGAACACCGCTCCCCAACTTTCGAGCTCGCGGACGCGGTCGGGAGCTTCTTTCGCATGAAGCTCTGCCATTCTCCAATTATTAACGTATTGGCCGCCGCGCATCGTGTCGGAGAAATGGACCTTCCAATTGTCGCGATCGTCGTTGTGGCCCATCGCCGCTGCCATCCCGCCCTCGGCCATTACCGTATGAGCCTTGCCAAGAAGCGACTTGCAGATCAGCCCTACCGAAACGCCAGCCGCGCTCGCTTCGATAGCGGCACGCAAACCCGCACCACCGGCACCGATAACGAGAACGTCGTGTTCAAATGTTGTGTATTCAGTCATTGAAGCGATTCGCCACAGAGAGCACGGAGTTCACTGAGAAGTATCCATTAATGTTTCGTGCTCTCTGGGATCTCTGTAGCAAAAACTCCTAAAAGATCCGGTAATCGGTAAAGATACCCATCGAAACCATCCGAACATAAAAATCTGTAAACCCGACCCAGAACAGAGACAGCCACGCAAAGAGCATGTGTTTACGGTTCAGTTTACTTACCCAATTCCACAAACCTTGCCGCACAGGCTTGTCGGACATCACGTCACAGCCACCGCCGACCAGATGCCGCAGCGAATGGCAGCCAAATGTGTATCCGCCAAGCAAAATGACGTTCATGGTCATTACGAGCGTTCCGACACCAATGCCAAAGCCGTCGTCGAACTGTGTTGCGAGTATCGCGTCGTAGCTCAAAATGCCAATAAAAATGATGGCGACGTAAAGGAAATATCTGTGCAGATTCTGCAATATTAGCGGGAACCAATTCTCGCCGCGATATTCGTTTCTCGGTTCGCCGACCGAACAAGCGATTGGATCTGCCCAAAACGCCTTGTAATATGCTCCGCGATAGTAATAACAGGTAAACCTAAATCCGCCCGGTGCCCAAAGGATCAAAAACGCCGGCGACATCGGCAGCCAGGTCGGCATCCATGAGGGCCAAGATCCGAGCCACGAATGGGTCGAAAGCGGTTGTCCCCCGGCTTCCCAGATAAGCGGCGAATAGAACGGCGAAAGATACGGCCCGTAGGTGTAATGCTCACCCTGGAACGCCGCCCAGGTCGAATAGACGATAAATGCAGAAAAGCCGAGGAATGTGACCAGCGACTGAAGCCACCACGTGTCGCGTCGCATGGTCTCGCCAAATCCGCGGCGTGTTATCTGAACCAGATTTGCTGCCATGTAAATCGGAGAATCGCCAGATCGGAATGAAAGGCCGCACCGGCGAGGTCGAATATCAGTACTGGAAAAAAGAGATCTAGACTGTCTTTGTAGTCCATAAACCGTCTAAAGTCAAGTATTTCGACTGGTCGTTGGGTGCAGAAAGGCAGATCACGAACAATTCGTTTCGCGCAAGTCCTTCCATTTGGTAAAATTTTAGTTTATTTGAAACTATAATGAGCCAACTATCAGAAGCAGTCATCCTCGAATCGCTTGCACAGATCATCGATCCTGATCTACATAAGGACATCGTCACACTTGGGTTCGTCCGGGATATCGAGATCAACGGCGGTGACGTCTCGTTTCGGATCGTGCTGACCACACCGGCCTGTCCCGTAAAAGAAGAAATGGAAACTCAGGCGCGTGAGATCGTGAGCGCTTTGGAAGGGGTTTCAAATGTAAACGTTACGATGGATGCCGAGGTCCCGCAAGGCCGCGGCATAGCGAACAACGTGGCGATACCCGGCGTGAAGAACATCATTGCAGTATCAAGCGGCAAGGGCGGGGTCGGTAAGTCGACGGTCGCGGTGAATCTTGCCGTTGCGTTAGCCCAACAGGGTGCAAAGGTCGGGATAATGGACGCGGACGTTTACGGGCCAAATATTCCGATGATGCTAGGCACCGGTTACGACCAGCCCGAAGTGGCAAACGGCCAATTGCAGCCGATCGAGGCGCACGGTGTAAAGATGATCTCGATGGCAGTGCTCGTTCCGCCCGACAAGCCGATGATCCTTCGCGGGCCTATGCTCCACGGCGTTGTGCGTCAATTTTTGTCAGATGTTAATTGGGGCGAGCTTGATTATTTGATCGTCGATATGCCTCCAGGGACGGGAGACGTTCAACTTTCGCTGGCTCAATTAGTTCCTGTTCAAGGCGCTGTTTTGGTTACGACCCCGCAAGAAGTTTCGCTGTCAGACGTTCGTCGGGCCGTAAAAATGTTTGAAACGGTAAACGTTCCCGTTCTGGGTGTGATCGAGAATATGTCTTATTTCATCGCTCCTGATACCGGAACGCGCTATGACATTTTCGGTACCGGCGGTGGCCAAAAACTTGCGGATGAATACGGCCTTAATTTCCTCGGCCAGGTCCCAATGGGGATCGAGGTTCGCGAAAGCGGCGATAAAGGTATTCCGGTGGTGATCTCCACACCGGATTCTAGCCAAGCCGACGCCTTTCGAAACGTCGCCGAAGAGGTCGCCCGACACATTTCCATCGAGGCCATGACACCGGACCTGATTACTATGAGCCGAGCGTAAGTAGGAACTATTACGAACTTTTAACCTTTATTGCTGTTTGACAACGTAAAATATTCTGATTCTGTTCGTCGAGCTTTGACGCATAGTAGGCAGGCAGTTTGTTCTCGTTCTTAAGATCGGACCAAATTTTCAGGCTTCGCTCGTACCATTTTTGAGCTTCGCGAAAGCGATCCCGGCTTTGCACTCCTTTCGCGATCTTTTCGTGAACGTTGCCGATCGCAGCAAGTGTTTCGCCGAGATTTCCGGCGTTATAAACGTCTCCTGCGTCTTTTGCGTGAAGGTCTTCCTGAATTTTTAGCGATAGCTGAAAGTTTTCAAGTGCGTTTTTCAAGTCGCCTTGCACTAGATAAACTTGACCCAGCGAGCCATATGACAATGAAAGCTGACTGACTGCCAGGCGATTTTTTGGATCGTCCGCAACCGCTTTTTCGCATATCTCAAGCATTCTTCTTACTTTGGCCAAAGCCTCGTCGGTATTTCCCGTTAACGCATGGATCCTCCCGACGTTGCCAAGCGATATCGCTATTACGATCTCGGACGAAGCCTTTCTTGGAATTCCCGCCGCCGCGAGCCTTTCGCTGGCTTCGAGTGCCTTTTGATAGCTAGCAAGAGCTTCTGCAGGTTGTTTCAGCATCTCAAAACGCTGGCCAAGACGACGATACGCCATCTGCGAAACACTCAGAATCTTTTCGTTCAGCGACAGTCCGTCCGGCGATCTTTTGCTTGTTTCTTCCGTTTCCGGTATTGCTTCGCTGATCGATATGCTGTTCCGATAGTTTTGTATGATCTCGCCACTGTCACTACCTTTTTTCGTAGCCAGCAGATCGCCAAGCTCAAGGTAAAACCGCGCTGACGTGACCTGATTCAAAGGATTTTCGGGTTCTGCTTCGGTCAGCTTTTCTAAAATTCTTATCGATTCCCGGCAATAAAACTCCGCCTCGGCCAGATCGTTTCTAACCAGTTTTATCCGATAAAGCTTGCTGTGCAGCATCGCGGCCGCATATTGTTCGGCAGGGCTTT
This sequence comes from uncultured Chloracidobacterium sp., assembly GCA_964643745.1. Taxonomy (GTDB): domain Bacteria; phylum Acidobacteriota; class Blastocatellia; order Pyrinomonadales; family Pyrinomonadaceae; genus OLB17. The sequence continues at coordinate 2,001 of CAZXTS010000067.1, read as the reverse complement.
CCGTATTGGAGGCAAGCATTTCCCTTATCGCAAGCGCCTTGCGATAGCTTTCAGTTGCAGCTTCCAACTCGCCAAGATTCGGCCCCATGGGATTTCCTTGCACATCGCCGATCTTTTCATAGCCGGCCGCCAATTCGCTTTGCAGTGTCATATCGTTTTGCGATTCCTTTGCAAGGTTGTCCAAATACTCGAGGGCTCGTGCGGCCAACAGCTTTCTCGCCGACGTTGCACCCGAAAGATCGCTGATCGAATCGTGGATTTCAAACAATAGCGAATTGGCGATCTTTCTCGTCTCAGCAAACTGCCTTTCGGCCTTCAGTCGTTCGCGCTCGGCCACACTGTACTGCCAACCGGTTACAGCGGTTGCGACGATCAAAAGTAACGCAGCGGCGGCTGTTCCGATGACACTCGCTCTGTGTCGCTTGAAAAACTTTCTGAAACGATAAAGGTTTGAATCTGCTGTTGCCCGGACCGGCAGTCCCTCAAGATAGCGGTGAATGTCTTCGGAAAATTCCTGAACGGATTGGTATCGGCGTTCCGGTTCGCGCCGCATAGCCTTGAGAATAATGTTGTCGAGGTCGCCTTGCAGTTGTCTCGGCTGGACTATCTCCGAAGTTGAACGTGTTCGCTGATCGGCACCTGGCGAGGTCGGATCGGGCTCTTTGTATTCCGTCTCGCCGGTTGTTTTCGCGGAGCGCTCAAAACCGACGGTTGACGGCTTTGGCGGGTCGGACGACAAAACGCTGTCGGCGATCTCCTTTGGAGTTTTGCCGCGTGTTATGTGAGGCCGTTCACCGGTGAGCAGTTCGTAAAGCACGACGCCGAGACTGTAAATATCGGTCGAGGTCGATGTCCCTTCACCGGCGATCTGCTCCGGTGATGCATACTCGGGGGTCATCACTCTGAACTGGGTCACGGTCGCTTCGTGCGTCTCGTCGTTCCAGTCGGGTGAAAGTAGCTTTGCGATGCCAAAGTCGAGCAGTTTCGGCTCGCCGTCGCGGGTGACAAGAATGTTGGTCGGCTTCAGGTCGCGGTGAACGACGAGCTTTTGGTGTGCGCTTGAGACGGCGTTGCAGACCTTCCGAAAAAGCACAAGCCGTTCGGTCAATCCAAATCGGTTATCGTTGCAATACTTACGGATCTCGTTTCCGTCAACGAACTCGATTACGAAATACGGTCCGCCTTCCGCGGTCGAGCCGCCATCGAGCATTCTTGCAATGTTCGGGTGTTCGAGATTGGCGAGGATCTGCCGTTCCATCAAGAAGCGTTTCAAGACGGAATTCGTATCCATTCCACGCTTGATCAGCTTTAGGGCAACTTTCTGCGAAAAGCCTTCGCCGGTCTGTTCGGCCAAAAAGACCGTCCCCATTCCGCCGGAGCCGATCTCACTGATCAGGCGATAGTCATCGATCTGGTCAGGATGCCTTCCATCGTTGCTGCCTATCGCCGCCTCTTCAACGAACAGAGGTTTGTCGATGAATCCGTCGGCCGAGCCCGCCGATGCGAGCCTCTCCACGTCTGAGCGAATATCCGAGGCTAGCCCGTTAAGAAATTGCTCGCGCTCGTCGGCGGGCCGCTCAAGCGCCTCAGCGAGCTTGGCCTTTACTATCTTCCATTTGGCTGCGTCCATGGCCTTCTACTCATATACGCGAAAAGTTTCTTCATGGAGGGTCATTTATTTGAGATCCGGTCGTAGAGCCACGCCCGGGCCGTGGCCCATTCGCGTTTTACCGTTGCCGGCGAGACCTTTAGCACCTGAGCAGTTTCTTCGATCGTCAGGCCGCCATAATAGCGCAGCTCGACCACCCGAACCTGATCCGGATCGAGCACCGCCAGATCATTAAGCGCCTCATCGAGCTCTAGCAGTTGCTGATCCACCTCGACCGATATGCTAGGAGCGTCGTCGATCGGTACTTTTTCGGCTTCACGCTTTACGGCCTTTCGCGAACGGGCGGCGTCGATCAAGATCCGCCGCATCGCTTGGGCCGCGATAGCGAAAAA
>CAZXTS010000066.1:0-13537 GCA_964643745.1 uncultured Chloracidobacterium sp. | reverse complement strand
CCGCGATGATAGTCTTTTGGACCGCGTGGTGTCCGGTTTGTAAGGAAGAAGCTCCACATGTCAACGAGATATTCGAGGAGTTCGGGCCAAAGGGTCTTAATGTGATCGGAATCAATATCGGTGAAAGCGACGCCCGCGTTAACGAGGGTATTAAAGAGTTTGGCATCAAATACACGGTCGCAAAGGACACCAGCACTTCGGTCGCGAAGAGCTACAAGGTCGTTGGAACGCCTACCGTTGTGATCCTGGACAGTAAAGGAATCGTAAATTATTTTGGAAACGAGATCCCTAAGGATTACAAGGAGATGCTAGAAAAATTGATAAGGACTTGAACTTTGCACATGCCCTCTAATGATCCTGCCTAGAACCCTCACATTTAAATACCCCACTATGCGCGAAGCATGGGGGGCCTTCAATTTTATGAAACCCGATATGGAAAGAAAAGAGATCAAAAAGAAAGTAGTGATCCTCGGCTCCGGCCCGGCCGGCCTGACGGCTGCGATCTACGCATCGCGTGCCCAGCTTGATCCGCTCGTCATTGACGGTCCCCAGCCCGGCGGCCAATTAACGATAACGACAGACGTCGAGAATTATCCGGGTTTTTCGAAAGGAATTATGGGTCCCGCTCTCATGGACGAATTCCGTTCCCAGGCCGAAGGTTTTGGAACCGAGATAATCAACGTGTGGATCGACAAGGTCGACCTCTCGCAGCGTCCGTTCATGCTCTTTGGTAAAGACAGCGAGGATTCCGAGGAAATTTCGACCATCATCAAGGCAGATACGCTGATCATCTCGACCGGCGCGTCGGCCAAATGGCTCGGCATTCCCGGCGAGGAACCTGCACCGGAAGGCCTCGGTGGCAACGGCGTCTCGGCGTGTGCTACGTGCGACGGCTTCTTCTTCCGCGACAAACCGGTAGTTATCGTCGGCGGCGGCGATACGGCGATGGAAGAAGCTCTGTTTCTAACGCGTTTCTCATCCAGCGTCACACTTATGCATCGCCGCGATGAGTTTCGTGCCTCGAAGATAATGCAGGAGCGTGTCCTTAACCACGAAAAGATCAACGTCGTCTGGAACACCGAAGTGAAAGAGATCCACGGCACTAAAGAGGCTGGTGTTGAGGCGATCACGATCTATAACAACGAGACAAAGGAAACCTCAAAGTTCCGGACTGAAGGCGTATTCATCGCTATCGGACACAAGCCGAATACCGATCTTTTCAAAGGTGTTCTTGATATGGACGATGTCGGTTACCTGATAACCGAGGGCAAGACGATGAAGACCAACATTCCCGGCGTCTTCGCCTGCGGCGACGCTCAGGATTCATATTATCGGCAGGCCGTGACCGCCGCCGGTACAGGCTGCATGGCTGCTATTGACGCCGAACGCTTTCTTGCTGAACAAGAATCCGAGGTATTGACTGCTGGCATCGCAGGGTAATTTTTCGCAACTCCATAACCTGAAATTCGAGTTTTAGGCGGGAATATGTGGAACTCCGAGAGTAGCACAACATTCAAGAGCCGGGCTGTCGAAACATCAACCTTTGAGTTGGCCGTCTTGCGAACTTAACTTTCGAATTCGGTGACTTTGCTTTCGCAAGTACAAGGTTCAGCAGCACTCTTGATCTCTGCTCCGTTGGAATTGCGAAGTTTCTGGACTCATTCTGGCTTTTTGATCTTTGCGGGGTCGTTCTGGTGGTAGCATCATTCCTACTTCTGTTTAGCGGAATTCGATTGTTTCGCCGAACCAGCGCCAAAATTCTCTACGAAAAAGAACATGCCAAGCTTGTGAACAACACCTGAAAAGGCAAGAAGATTTCCGGAGGAGCTAAAACAGTAGTTGGTCGATAGCCGCAGAAATACGGCTTCCTGTCTTACATCGCTCTTGCCGTTGCACTCGACAGTCACTCCACCTCGGTTCGTCCGATCCCGAGCGAATCGGCTACACGATTAATATAGTTGAACCAGGCTGCGATAAGCGTGATCTGAAGTATCGCGGTGTCATCAAAACCATGTGACCGCAATGTTTCGTGGTTGGCCGGTGATATTTTGACCGCATCCACGGTAAGCTGAGCCGCGTAATCCAGCATCGCAAGCTCTTTTTTGCGCAGCGGCGCAGTCCGGTAATCGCGAAGTATCGCCTCCGCCAGTTCGTCATCTCCTGTGGCCCTACGCAGTAACTCTGCGTGCGCTTCCAGTCAGTAATGGCAGTCGTTTTTGATTGACACGACTGTCGCAATCATTTCATGATCCTTCCGCGAAAGCGGCAGGTCGGGCGACATCAGCACTCCGAAAGTCGAGAATGCATGAAATAACGCATCCGGGATGAGGGTGTGCGTGGTGATTATCGATTCTTCATTTTCACTCGTCGGGGTCGCGTATTCCGTCGGATATAAGGCCCGCTGACCACGTAAGGCCTCACGCAGCTTTTTATCCGCTTTTTTGAAAGGAACTGTTTTTATCCAAGCCATAAAGGTTTCACAACATCCTGGCTCTTGATGATTGAATCATCCGAGCTCCACTGATTCGCAACGCTTATTCCAACCTTAATGCATTAAAGCGGGAATATTATTCCCGGCGACTGTATTCGTCTAATTAATGTGATTTTTCCGGTCGGCATATGACGTTCCTTCTACCGACGGATAATCTTAATAAATAATAAATGCCAGTTGGTCCGGGACATACATCGCAAATGAGCCTCATACGAGCCCATTGCGAGCAATACCCGAAATCCTAATAAAAGAGCCGAAATGACAAGATATATACTCGAAGCCCTCTTGCAAGTTATCGTCGTGATCCCTTTTTGCCTGATTTTTTTAAAGGAACGGTCCAAAGATGATCTAGTCAAGATTGCATTGTTTTCGTCGATATACATAGTTTATCAGATCGTTTTGGTCCTTCCGCGGCTGATTCCGGCGCTCAACATCATTGACAGCAGGTGGAACTGGGAAGGAAAGGTCCTCGGCGTTCTGTTCGGTATCGCGTGCTATTTTGCGTTTCGGAAACTTTTTGCCGAGAACAATTATGTCACCGTTTCACAGGCACCCGGAACCTCTCGGGGTCCGCTAATCGTGTCGGCTTTGATCGTTGTTCTTGCCGCTTCGGTTGCTTATTTAAGCGGAAACAGCGAATTCGATCGAGAAACACTTGCATTCCAGTTGACGATGCCCGGATTTGACGAGGAACTAATGTTCCGTGCCGTCCTGCTAGGCCTCTTAATAAGTTCGCTGCGAGAACGCATACCCTTCCTTGGAAATCCGGCGATCTTGGTTTCCGCCGTCCTCTTCGGACTGATGCATGCCCTTACTTTGGATAAGGACCTCTCGGTCAGCTTTGAGCCGTTGTATTTGATACAAACTGGAATCGGTGGGTACGCATGGGCCTGGGTAGCGGTAAAAAGCCGAAGCATTTTATTACCGATATTGTCGCACAATGTAGCCAACTTCCTTGCAGCCTTGGCCACAATGCTCAGTTGAATATATGTCAATTTACATGCTTTGAGAGGTGATGTCGAAATCAAGTGTCTTGAAAAGCGTTTAGCAATTGAACGCTCGCTGGTTTCGACGCAAGATTTCCGCCAGTCCCACCAAGAACAACTTAGCGGTTTGGGAATAATATTGTGACCGATAGGAATTCAACTACCATGATCCGACCCTTTATGGGCTAAACAACAGCTCACTTTTGAGCGTTCTCGGGTAGATGTTTTGTGGCAGAAAGCACATTTTGGGTCAATGACAGTGGAACTTGGGTCAATGACAGTGGAACTTGGGTCAATGACAGTGGAACGTCTATCGCGGGCTATACCATTCAGGCTATGGCAATAAAATGGGGGTTCGCAAATAATGACTTGGTGCGAAAGCGTTTAAATTATGGTCTGGAAAGTTAAAATGGTTAATATTTCTATCCTTTTTGCATTGCTGATTGTTGTCGGAGCTCACCTTAGTGTCGATGGCCAGGAAATCTCGATGTCGCCAGAAAATTGGAGAATCGTGGAATCTGGGGGAAACTTTGAGAACCATTTAGGGCGGCCAAGCCTTTTTATACAGTCGGGAACGGCTCTCGTCAACAATTCAATTTTTGAAAACGGAACTATTGAAGTTGACGTTGCTGCCGCCGGTCCGCGGGCGTTCGCTGGGATAGTTTTCAGGGCGCGTTCGACCGAAGAACTTGAATCGATCTATTTGCGGCTTTTCAAGCCGGGCTTTTCCGATGCAGTACAATATGTACCGCGTTTTCAAAATGTTGACGGCTGGCAGTTATATACAGTCGGGTATCGGGGCGAAGCTAACTTTGACAAAAATTCGTGGACGCGCCTGAAAATCGAAATCGAAGGTCGCAGGGCGCGCGTCTTTGTCGGCAATGCCGAAAAGCCGCAGTTAACAGTCGAGGATCTGAAACGCAACGAAGGCAAAGGAGAAGTTGGACTTTGGGGATTAAACGGAGCGTATTTTGCTAATTTTCGCTTTACCTCGCAACCCCTTTCCAGCTCTTTCACCAGAGTCCAAAACGAAATTTCGCCGGCGGTGATTTCCCGTTGGCAGGTTTCGCAGGTCTTCCCTTTTTCCGAGGTGAGTTTTGAAAATTACCCCGAAAAAGAGCAGTTAAGCAAAATCAAATGGGAACTTCTGAACGTCGAAATGCCAGGCTTTCTTAACTTCTCTCGCTACCGCCGTAAAGCACATGTTGACCCGGTTCCGTTTAAGAACAGCGACGATGCCATCTTTGCCAAAAAGAAAATTATTTCCAAACGCAATCAAAGCAGGAAACTACTGTTCGGGTATAGCGACCGCGTCGCAATCTTCTTAAACGGAACGCTCGTCTTTACCGGCAATTCTGCTTTTCGATCCCGCGACGACCAGTTTCTTGGAGCGCTCGGCCTGCACGATGCCGTTAATTTGGAGTTGAAGAAAGGCGAGAACGAACTGTTGATGTTAGTCGCCGACAAGATGGGCGGGTGGGGAATTCAAGCTCAATTCACGAATATCGAAGGAATCGAGTTTTAAGCATCATGAATGAGCTAATCGGTCGAAAATATTCTCCTGATTTATTAACTCGTTGGTTTTTTTCCCCGAAACACAGTCGCCGAATTACGCCTACCGGCATCTAGGTTGGAATAAAAGAGGATGAAACGGCATTGTATTACCTAATACGTCCGTATACCAGATTATAATTTTCAGATGCAATATTCCCTCTGTCGGTTTATCTTGAGTTCGCGTACAAACGTACAACCGCATGAAAAAGAGGAATATCCGCGAAATGATTTTGGAGTCCAAGATTGAATGCCCACTTTGTGCATATAGCAGGACGGAATCGATGCTGACGGATTCGTGCCAGTATTTTTATGAATGCACAGAATGTAAACAGGTGCTTAGACCGAAGGAGGGAGATTGTTGCGTTTTTTGCAGCTATGGTACGGTTGCGTGCCCGCCGGTTCAGTCTGCAAGTTCGTGCTGTGTATGATGAGTAAATGAATAATATCGAGGCAAATCGAATAAATGACGGTCACGACCCGCCAGAGATTTTTCGCGTCGCGAAGCGGCATGATCGATTTGTGATCGTCTGCCTCACATCGGGGCGCGGAGTGCATAAGATAGACCTTTATGCACATTCGTATAACGCTCCGGCTGCATTCGTCCTTTCGCCGGGACAAGTATCTCAGATCAAGCACGAAGGAAAGCCCGAAGGATTCATCGTATTCTTTTCTGCGTCAGTTTTCAGTAATGAGAGCGATTTCAATGATCTAATCCTGGACACGTGTATCTTTGACTCCGAGACGGCTTGCCCGGTGATCCCGCTAGAAACAGATACATTAAGTCGCTTTCTGGCCGTTTCAGAATTGCTGCATGCAGAAACTTTGCTGGATGAACCCGAAACAGCGACCGTGGTCAGCTCTTATCTCAGGGTTTTGATCACCTATTTAAATAGAATAAAACGAAAAAAGGAAATCGATCAGCTCAAGACAAGCGATCAGTACTACCACCTTTTTCGCCGATTCAGGATCGCTGTTGAAAAGAACTTCAGAAGTGAGCATTCAGTCAATGCATATGCGGGCCTCCTAAACACCCATCCTAAGGTCTTGAACAGGGTTTCTCGTATTTACGGAAACTGCTCTGCAAGTGAAGTAATTCATGACCGCCTTCTCTTGGAAGCCCGTCGCAGCCTTGTCTACGAACCGGTTACGATAAAGGAACTCGGTTACGACCTCGGTTTCGAGGATCCCGCCTATTTCACTCGATTTTTCAAAAAACGAACGGGAATCTCACCCAAGGAATTCCGTCAGACCTCGCCCTCACTCAACTAGATAACGCAAATACCTGCATTGTCCCAAAAGTGCAATTCTTTGTCTGCTTTGTCCATTCCCAATTCGACTCCTAGGGCATAACCTAGAATCGGCCGTAAATGACGGAGGTAAAAATATGCCATATGTAAACATTCAGGTAACCCGCGAAGGCGTTACAAAAAAGCAAAAGCAACAATTGATCGAGGGAACTACTGATCTGTTGGTAAAAGTCCTTGATAAGGATCCGAAGACTACTCACATTGTGATCACCGAGATCGATACTGACAATTGGGGCGTCGCCAGACAACAGGTGACAGAACTGAGAAAACTAGAAAATAAGGGAAGGAAATAATGAGCAAAACCGTTATCGTTACCGGTGCATCCACCGGAATAGGAAAAGAAACAGCAAGGTTGTTTCTCGAAAAGGGCAACAACGTAATAATGAACTCGCTGAACCAAGCGAATCTGCGAGCCGCATTTGAGGAATTTGGTTCTCCCGAGTCCGCGGTTCTCGTGAGCGGGGATATCGCAGATCTCAGAACTAGCGAGAATTTGGTCGCCGCTGCGTTTGAAAACTTCGGATCGTTAGATGTCCTGGTGAACAATGCCGGCGTCTTTCAGCCAAAGCCATTTCTGGACGTCGAAGCGAGCGACATTGATCGTTTTTATAAGACCAACCTGATCGGCACCTACATTACAAGTCAGACGGCGGCTCGACACATGATCGAAAGCGGCAACGGCGGTTCAATCGTCAACGTAGGGTCAGTACTTGTAGATCATGCGATCGCCGGCTTTCCCGCATCGGCACCCATAGCGATAAAAGGTGCGATCCATTCGCTTTCCGTTCAGCTCGCGGCAGAGCTGGCGGAACACAAGATCAGGGTGAACACGGTTGCTCCCGGCGTGATCCGCAGTGGTCTTCAGGCGAAGCTTGGGATCGACGACGTTGACGCTTTTGGTGGTCTGCACCTCCTAAACCGTGTTGGCGAAGCGCGCGAAGTTGCCGAGGGCATCTACTATCTTGCAACCGCGGAGTTCGTAACCGGCGAGATACTGGACATCGACGGCGGACACGTGGCAGGCCATAGATTTGGTTAGGACATTACAACAAGATCTTAATATTTAACCACTGGCGACACAAACCTCTTCCACGTCTGGGACCCATGCGGAATCCTACTTATCGTCATCAGCTAGCCAAGTCCAGCCCAACTATCGTAAGAACTTCCCGAACACAGCCTTATGAACAACTCTGCGAGTCACAGAACGTTCATATGACCAAGTTGAAAAAGATGAAACTGAGTAAAACTCCACTAATTATATGCGTCCTTATGCTCTCTTCGGCGGCGTTTTCACAGAATCTGCCGGCCAACGGGATTTATCATTACTTAAAAACTGACGACGGCGTGAATTTATACGTTTTAGATCTTGGGAATAGAAATGCCGAGAATACCTACATCGTTCTGCACGGCGGATTTGGCGCGGAGCATTCTTACCTTGTCCGCCCTTTGCTGCCTCACACAGCCAAGAACCGGTTCATTTTATTCGACCAACGCGGCTCGCTTCGAAGTCCGGCCGCAGACAACCTATTGACGTTTCAAAACTTCGTTTATGACATCGAACATATCCGTAAGGAATTCGGATTGTCCAAGGTCAACATTCTGGCCCATTCCAACGGGACGACCATTGCGCTGGATTATCTTCACCAGCATCCGGACAAGGTGAGCAAGCTGATATTGATAGGCGTACCCTTATCGATACTGGACGGCAAGTATTTCCAGGGCCTTGACTCTCCGATAAACAAATACAAAACCGAGCTCGAAATTTGGCAAACGGGCGTCAACAAAAAGATCGAAGCCAAAAAGCAGGTATATAATTTGAAAGATGGCGAAAACCTGACAGGCAGCCGAAGCACCTTGCTGCAAAAGATATTGTATTCGGCGAACCACACATACCTGATGAACGACATCGAAGGCTCACAGAACGCGTTCTTCAACCCGGATGTCTTCGCCGCACTTCAAAAAAACGCAAAGGGCGACGAATTGAGCAAAAGAACCAGCCGGATGTCCGAAGCTTTAGCCAAGAGTTCAATACCCATTTTCATGATCAATGGCGAGCATGACTTTGTCGATCCGGCAGGACACGTTTGGCCGGTCGTCAGCGAACAGGTCAAACAAATGAAGTATTTCAAGATAAAAAACGCCGGCCATAATACCTGGCTCGATCAGCCAAAGGAGTTCAATAAGGTCCTAAAAGCAGCATTGAATTAGACCATTGCCCCGCGAATCCGGCGCTCACGTGTCAGTAGCCCGAAAGTGTCGGTAGCCCGCGTGTAAACAAGGGCACGAATCAGCTTTCGGACATTTTAGGGCCATCGAAGTGTGCTTGCGGAGGTTAGTATCTGCGAGCACATTTTGAGTTTTCGGGGCCGAATGGACTTCGTATCGACACTTTTGTGAGTAGTCTCACCAAAAATGGGAGGTACGTATCACGCAGAAGGTCTCATCGGGATACCAAGCTTTTTAATCTTTGAGATGAGGGTAGTTGGCTTTGAACCGATCAGCGATGCAGCTCCGTCCGCTCCGTATATTTTATAATTTGATCTTCTGAGCGCTCGAACAATGTTCTCGCGTTCAATGTATTTCAACTCGTCGATCGTCAGCACTTTATCTACCGGCTGCCGGATCTCCTCCCGATGAACGATCATCCTATCTAAAACCTTCGGCAGCGAAATATTTAGTTGATCACACTGCGAAAGTATCATCGCTCGTTCAACTATGTTCTCCAGTTCACGAACGTTTCCAGGAAAGGCGTAGCTCTTAAGGAGTTCAATGTCCGAATCGGTTACTTCCAACGACCCGCACCGCATCTTTTTTGCGAATCGATTCACGAAATAATGTGTGAGCGGTTCAATATCTTCAGGACGTTCTCGAAGAGGCGGTACTGAGATCGGAAAAACGTTAAGCCGATAGAAAAGATCTTCTCGAAAATTTCCGTTCCTGACCTCCGCAGCAAGATCGCGATTCGTTGCGGCAATGATGCGGACATCGATTGTGTTCGTCCGATCTTCGCCAACCCGTTCAAATTGCTGCTCCTGAATTACGCGTAACAATTTCCCCTGCATGTTCAATGGGAGTTCGCCGATCTCATCAAGAAAAATGGTTCCGCCATCGGCAAGCTGAAACCGCCCGGGCCGATCGCGCACCGCACCTGTAAACGAACCCTTTGTATGCCCGAAGAACTCGCTTTCAAAAAGTTCCGGTGAGATCGCAGCACAATTCACCCGCACCAACGCATTCTCCCGGCGCGGACTGGATTCATGGATCGCCCGCGCGACTAGTTCCTTTCCCGTACCGCTCTCCCCTGAAACAAGGACGGTCGCGTCTGAACCAGCGACCAGATCTATCTGTTGAAGAATGGTCTTCCAGGCGGGAGTTTCTCCGATCAGGAAGGTGTGTTGTGAAGCTTCCTGTATCTCTTCTCTGAGGTATTCGTTTTCCTCTCGCAGCTTCTCACGCAACCGTCCGATCTCCACAAAAGCACGGGCGTTCGCTATCGCGATAGAGGCCTGATCCGCAAATATTCGTAGCCATCTAAAATTCTCGTCAGTGAAGTTCTCTCGTGAAAATACTGAGATCACCCCAAAGATGTCTTCCTGGATCCTAAGAGGGTGGGCCGCTACACTTTTGATCCCTTCGTGTCGTATCCATTCGCGATCCACTATCCAAGAATGTTCGCTCTGGTCAAGATCACTTATTCGAACAGATTCCCCGGTTTCGGCGGCGAAACCGACCTTTCTTACTCCCAACGGGAATCGCCGAAATCGTCCCTGTAGGCCCCGCCACGTTATTTTTCCTTTGCTGTCGCGCCCGATGCTTGCTGTCAGGTGAAGACATTGTGTCTGGTCAGGGCATTCGCCCCGCATAGGGCACGTCCCACAAATATCGCCCCGCTTGACCAGCCAGATCCGCGCAAGCGCGTGGCTCGGTTCAACCATTATTAGATTTAAGATCTCGCCAAGGGTCTCTTCTACGGGAGCCTTCTCAACGATCCGCTTCGAGATCGAGGCAAATGCAATATCTTGCAACACAACAACACAATAACGTAATTTCGTTGCGCGCACAACGATATATCACTATTTACCATATTTTCGCGACTGAGGCGACGTCAGCACACATCGTTAACTATATTTGTCACAACAGTTACACAAAGACGGTAAGCTATGGCACGGCTCGTGCTTTATATCGACATTGTCTCAAAGTGTTGATAGTTTTAACGATAAAAGGAAGAAAGTAATGAGCGTAAAAAAAATTGTACTTATCGGGCTGTACCTGTTGGCTATGTTGACGGCGGGTACTATCGGAGTATTTGCCCAATCAAATCAAAGCCAGGGCCGGAAAGGCAAAACAAATGACGGCAATTCAGCCGAAATTAAGTTCATAAAATACGAAGATGGGAAGCGCCCGGATGCACCGTTTCCGCGGCCGGGCGTGAATTTGAAAAAGGGACAGTTCGCAGTACTTATCACAGATCCGCAGAATGATTTTCTCAGTGAAAAAGGCGTAACCTGGGGCGTTGTCGGAGAAAGCGTCGTTAAAAACAGGACACGAGAGAATATTGAGTCTCTTTTCAAGACCGCGAAAGCCAACGATGTCCCGGTTTTCGTCTCACCGCATTATTACTACAAACACGACCATCAGTGGAAGTTTGAGGGAGCCCTTGAAAAGCTCATGCACTCGATCGGCATGTTCGATCGAAAAGGCCCATTAAGTCTCGATGGCTTCTCCGGCTCAGGCGCGGACTGGCTCGATCGGTATAAGCCATATATTGAAGACGGGAAAACAGTCGTTACCAGTCCACACAAAGTCTATGGGCCCGAAACTAACGATCTCGTGTTACAGCTTCGCAAAGCCGGCATCAGCCAAGTGATTCTGGGCGGTATGTCCGCAAATCTCTGTACCGAATCGCACATGCGCGAGCTTCTCGAACAAGGTTTCGAAGTCGTAATCGCGTCAGACGCGACGGCTGCCGCAAAGGTTCCACACTATGACGGCTACGAGGCCGCGTTCATCAATTTCCGCTTCATGGCGAACGACGTTCTGAGTACGGATGAGATCGTCGAAAAGATTAAAAATGGAAACTAGTAACCGAACGTTGCAGCGAATGATTTGGCAGGCAGCGTATTTGGGCGACCCGGCTGTGGAAAAAAGAATGGATCATAACGAATCGATCGTATCGCCAGAGATAACAAGAGACAGACGGAATGGCCGGCCTGGTTCGGATTGGGACGGATTCAATTCGGAGGCGATGCCCTACCTGCCAGATCTGCATCGTACGGCCAACTGGCTCACAAGAAACAAAGAGGATGCCGAAGACCTTGTCCAAGAGACTTTGTTCAATGCGATGAGGTCATTCCAACAATATCAACGAGGTACAAATTGCCGGGCATGGTTGATGACCATTATGTATAACCTGAATGCCAGACGCTTGAGCAAATTGAACCGCATGAAATTCATTGATGATCCCGATGGCCTGATCGCAAGGGCTTTGCCCTTCTTCCCGTCGCCGTCCGACGACACTTTAGACACCCGGCTTCTCACAGGATTGAGGAAAATGCCGGACTATTTTCGCGAGGCGGTCGTAATGTCCGACGTCCACGAGTATTCGTATAGGGAGATCTCTTCGGTTTTAAGCGTTCCGATCGGAACCGTAATGTCACGAATTTCCCGGGGACGCCAGATCTTGCGAAAGGAATTGTCTGGAGTCATTAATAATCAGGAAAGTAGTTTTCGGCCGCAGAATAGCACCCTATTGAGATAAGAGGACAAAATATAGATAGTCCTGAATCTCCGGCCATCGTCACAATATATGAACCAAGAAACAATAAAACCCACAAATATAAAGCCGCCTTTCACGGCGGAGACAGCCGCAGCCAAGGTAAAAGCTGCTGAGAATGCATGGAACACGCGCGATCCGGAGCGGGTCGCTCTGGCTTACACCGTCGATTCTGAATGGCGGAACCGCTCGGAGTTTTTAGCCGGGAGACACGAGATCGTGGCGTTCTTAAAGCGAAAATGGGAAACCGAGCTTGACTATAAGCTTCGCAAGGAGCTCTGGGCGTATACGGACGATCGGATCGCGGTCCGATTCGAATACGAATGGCACGACGCAGATGGGAACTGGTATCGCAGCTACGGAAACGAAATGTGGGAATTCGCCGAGGATGGTTTGATGCGAAAGCGTTATGCCTCGATCAATGACCTGCCGATAAAGGAATCGGAGCGAAGGATATTCTGAGAATGGGCGCAACGTAATTTCAATCCTTCTATTGTTTTTGAAGCGTCCACAGAAGTTTATAGACGATAATGACATCGAACAACGGATCCAAAATAACTAAAGAGTTTATCGGGCGCAAAGCGGTCGTGGTAGGCGGCACAAGCGGCATAGGACTCGCAACAGCAAAGCGATTGGCCGAAAATGGCGAAGATACGATCATCATCGGCCGCAGTCAAGAAAAACTTGACAACGCACTTGACCAGATCAGCGGGGCTGGCAACGCAGAGGGATGGCTACTGGACATTTCTACGGCCGAAGGGCGTAATACCGCGGTCAAAAAGATCAGAGACGATCTTGAGGAAGTTCACATCCTGGTCAATTCGGCCGGGATATTCGCCCCCAAACCGTTCGTCGAACAGACCGTAAGCGATTACGATTCATACCTCGAAATCAACCGAGGCATATTCTTCATAACACAGGAAGTTGTAAAGAAAATGAAGTTTTTCGGCAATGGCGGAGCGATCGTCAATGTCGGCTCAATGTGGGCAAATCAAGCAATAAAGGCCACCCCCTCATCGTCCTATTCAATGGCGAAAGCCGGACTCCATGCAATGACACAACACCTTGCAATGGAACTCGCCGAATTCAATATTCGAGTTAACGCCGTTGCCCCAGCGGTTGTGGAAACTCCGATCTACGCGTCATTCATTCCGGCGGGTCAGATCAAAGAGACCATGGCGGAATTCAATAGCTTTCACCCGATAGGAAGAGTCGGCGTTCCTACTGATGTTTCAAACGCGATAATGTTCCTCCTTTCGAATGAAGCATCTTGGATAACCGGGACAATACTTGATGTCGATGGCGGTGTAATGGCCGGACGAAACTAGCATTCAAAACCTACCTCAATCCCACCTCGCAGGTTGACCTACCAATAAATCCAGAAGAGGAGCCGTGATCGCTGTTAGGCGGCGGCTCCTTTTAGATC
>CAZXTS010000065.1:0-13840 GCA_964643745.1 uncultured Chloracidobacterium sp. | reverse complement strand
GCACAGGAACCGCGAATAACGGAACAGCCGGAAACGCAAACACTGGCGGCGCAGATCGTGCGAATGCAAACGTCGCGGCCGATGATGCTGCGAAAACGGGAATTCCATCGAAAGACGAACTTGTCGCGATCGAAAAGAAGGGATGGGAATATTGGGGGACGAAGAACGCAGCCGGACTTGAGACCTATATGGGGCCGAAGTTCCTGAATGTCGGCAGCAACGGCCCTTCGGACCGCGCCGCAGCGATGAAAAGCTGGACCGGACATTCTTGCGAATTGAACGGCCTGGATTTTAGCGACGTGAACGTCAGAGACCTAAGTGACGGACTTGCTCTGATGATATTCAAGGCGACTGCGACGATGACCTGCCGCAGTGCTCCGGGGCCTAGTCCGCTCAATGTTTCTGTGATCTACGGCAAAGACGGCGACACATGGAAGGCGATGTATTATCACGAGGTGCCGGCCATCGACGCAAAGGGTGAATACGGCCCGCCGTCAACGCCGCCTGATCCGGCGAACGAACTTGCAAGCCTGCAGGCCGCACCGGAAGCTATCGCATCGATCGAGAAGAAGCTTTTTGAAACATGGAAAGCACAGGACCAGAAAGCCTTCGAAGAGCACATTTCTGCAAGTTTCGTCGGTAATGGCAGAGCGGGCCGCGTCAGCCGCGGCGATTATCTTAAAGGCGCGTTTGGCTCAGACTGCAAGGTAGATTCCTACTCGACCGGGCCGATGAGGTCGATGGAACTGGCAAAGGATACGACGCTGATAATCTATCGCGCCTCATATAAGGGAACTTGCGGCGGCCAGGCTCTTCCTGAAAATGTTATGGCGGTTTCCATCTATCGAACCGAGAACGGTCGTCCGATGGTGATCTACTCGATGGAAAATCCTCTGAATCAGAAGTCATAAGAGGTGACTTTCGTGAGAGGAATTCGGTGTCTTTGCTTGGCCGTCATTGAGACTATTTCATTTAGTTGGCGGTGCTTCCCTTTGGGGTGAAAAAGGCACACCGTGCTACAATTGTGCGTTGTTGCACTCATAAATAACCGTAAACTAAGGAGACTCGTTTTGGCAGTTTTAGTCGATAAGAATACACGTCTGATCGTTCAGGGGATCACCGGCAAAGAAGGCACATTTCATATGCTGCAGATGCGCGACTACGGCACGAATGTCGTAGGCGGCGTAACGCCCGGAAAGGGCGGCACCACGCACGAAGGAGTTCCTGTATTTAACACCGTGGCTGATGCGGCAAAGGAAACCGGTGCGAACGCTTCTGTAATATATGTTCCGCCACCGTTCGCCGCTGACGCGATAATGGAAGCCGCCGATGCGGAATTGCCGCTCGTGGTTTGTATCACCGAAGGAATTCCGATCGCGGATATGATCAAAGCCAAAGAATTTTTAAGGGGGAAAAACTCTGAAGGTTCTGAAATCCGCAATCCGCAATCCGCGATCCGCACTCGGTTGATCGGCCCGAACTGCCCCGGCATTATCTCGCCCGGAAAGTGCAAGATCGGCATCATGCCCGGCCATATCCATAAAGAAGGCCGCATCGGCGTTGTCTCGCGTTCGGGAACGCTTACGTATGAAGCTGTAGGGCAACTGACGGCTCTTGGCCTTGGTCAGTCGACTGCCATCGGCATTGGCGGCGATCCGATCATCGGGACGACGCATACCGACGCTCTAGCTTTATTTGAGGCGGACGACGAAACGGATGCGATAGTTATGATCGGCGAGATCGGCGGAACCGCTGAAGAAGAAGCCGCGGCGTACGCGAAAGATAACGTTACCAAACCGATCGTCGCATTCATCGCCGGACAAACCGCGCCGCCCGGACGCCGCATGGGCCACGCCGGTGCAATAATCTCAGGCGGAAAGGGAACTGCTGCCGAAAAAATGAAAGCCCTAACCGAAGCCGGCATTCGGGTAGTTCAATCGCCGGCAGACATCGGCCAGGCGATCGTCGAGGTCCTTGGGACCGGAGCGGCGGCCTAAACGGTCGTAATGTGTAGTTTTTGAGGGATGTATGAACGAGCGAATTCTTGTCGATCCGATGATACATTTCGGAAAGCCGACAATAGTGGGAACGCGAATCACTGTTCAGGATGTACTTGAATTGCTAAACGAAGGGACCTCGTTCGACCAGATCACTTCAGAGTATTACCCAGATCTTACGAACGATGATATCAAGGCGTGTTTGGATTTCGCGATCTCTCTCATCTCGGCTGACGATATTAGGGTCGCCGCGTGAAATTGCTTCTTGACCAAGACGTTTACGAACTAACGGCCCGATATCTCGCCGAGCTTGATCATGACGTTCTAAAAGTTTCCGAGATCGGGATGGCGACAGCCGAAGACGAGGAGAATCTCCAAAAGGCTAGTGATCTCGGTCGAATTTTTGTAACACGGGACAGAGATTACGGTAATCTTGTATTCGTTCGTGAATTAAGGAAATGGGTCTTGTATTTAAGAATGCTTCCATCTAATCGTGATGCAGTACATTTGGAACTTAAGCGAATTCTGGATGACTACACCGAAGAAGAACTAAGGGCGGCATTTGTTGTCGTCGAGGCAGGTCGGCACCGTTTCCGACGTATTTGACGCCGAGGGAAATTGTGTCAGTCCGGAATGTATTGTAGAAGGTCAATGTTACGACTTGACCAGGCATATTTTGAACTTTTAGGATGACCGACAGGCGATCGATGAGGTTCGTGGCCCCGCACGAAATAGAGTAAGCCGGGACTCTGAGGGTGCCTGCGGCCTTTTTGCCGATTTGGGTCTCGTGTGCGAAAATACCCTTTTCTTTTAACACAAATCATTTCAATAGGAAGGTATAAGAATGGCTGGAAGGCATAAGGTTACTGTTGTCGGTGCGGGTAATGTGGGTGCGACGGCGGCACATTGGATCGCAAGCAAAGAGCTCGCGGATGTTGTTTTGGTGGATATTGTCGAGGGTACGCCGCAGGGAAAATCGTTGGATCTCGCTCAGGCGGCGCCGATCGATGGATTTGATGTGAAACTCGTCGGGGCGAATTCGTATGAGGCGACCGCCGATTCGGACGTTGTGATCATAACAGCGGGCTTGCCGCGAAAACCGGGCATGAGCCGCGACGATCTTTTAAAGACGAACTCGGACATCGTCGGACAGGTGACCGAGCAGGTCGCGAAGTATTCACCGAACTCTTTTATCATCGTCGTTTCAAATCCGCTCGATGCGATGACGCAGGTGGCGTTTCGCCGATCGGGCTTTCCGAAGAATAGGGTAATGGGCATGGCCGGTGTTCTTGATTCGGCGCGTATGCGATGCTTTTTGGCAGAAGCACTTAACGTTTCGGTCGAAAACGTGACGGCGTTCGTGCTTGGTGGCCACGGCGATACGATGGTCCCGCTTCCGCGCTATTCGACGTGTGCCGGAATTCCGGTTACCGAATTACTTGATAAAGCCACGCTAGATGCGATCATCGACCGCACGGCGAACGGCGGAGCTGAGATCGTGGGGTTGCTAAAGACCGGTTCGGCGTTTTATGCTCCTTCGCTCGGAGCAGTTGAAATGGCCGAAGCGATCTTGAAAGACAAGAAAAAGATCTTGCCGTGTGCGGTCTTCCTCGAAGGCGAATACGGAATCTCGAACCTCTTTGTAGGCGTGCCGGTCAAACTTGGCAAGAACGGCATCGAGCAGATCATCGAGATCAGCCTGACGAACGACGAGCGGACAGCTCTCCATAAGAGTGCGGCGTCGGTGCAGGAGTTGATCGATATTTTGGAGATCTGATAGTTTATCTAGCTTAACGGAAGAGGTCGTCCCTTTGGGCGGCCTTTTTTCGTTCCTGCACAAAGGTTCCTGATCGATCCCAGTCGGTCAGCCTGACCGAATCGGTCTTTCAAGTTGATCGAAAAACTACCGAACTCACAACAACACGAGTCCATAAGCCCTGTGTTTTCAATGAATTCATCATTGGCACGTTGGTTGTAATAGGTACGAGTATGGCGAATGCCGTTTTCACTCCTCCCACCATGGAGAAAAAAGTATGAACTTGTCACTCAGAAATATTGTTGTTTATCGTATGGTGATCAGCTATGCGTTGATCGCTGCTTTTGTGTTTTCGAATGCGCTGCCCGCTAGTGCGGTCTTTGCAAACGGAACTGGCAGCGTTGCAGTTGACACCACCGTAAATATCTTTGCAACCGATCTTACGCAGCTTGGCCGTGAAGGAAGACTGCGCCAGAACCCGAGCCTCGAAGCCGACGTGCTTCGACTTGAAAGGGCGTTGGGCGGTAACGAAGCAAAGACACCGGTCCTCCTCGACCCCGCAAACACAGGTGCTGAGCTTGTTGCTGAGCAGTTTGCTTTGCGGATCGCATCCGGAGAAGCAGGCGAGAAGTTTGCCGGAGTTTCGATCGTAAAGATCGAAGCGACCGCGATCTTCAGTCGTGCAAAGAGCGAGACCGCGGCTATCGCGGAATTCGAACGACAGCTCAGCGAGCTTCGCGGACGTGAAAACAGTATTGTCTTTATCAACGATATCGCCAACCTGATCGCAATTCCCGAGGTCGGCGAAGCGATCATTCGTCATATCGGTGACAAACACATTGTAATTGGCGGAAGCTCAAATTCTTCGTATGTGGAACGGATCGAGATCCGCGGTGATATTTCGAGTCTTTTTGTGCCCATCACTCTTGCCGTAGCGACAGCGGCAGAATCGGGTTCCGGGTTAGAGCAGCATGAAAATTCGGACGGATTTCGAGGCGACAACGTTTCCCCCGATCTTCGTGATATGCTCGCCCGGGACCCGGCAGGTAATTCAAGGATAGATGCGATCCTTCAAGCGAAGAGCGGCGACTCAGCAGCTCTTCGAGCATTATTCCTTCGCGACGGCATCGTTATTCGAGACCGGATCGGCGAATCGAGCACATTCGTGGTCGATCTTCCGCTCAACGCACTAAGCGGCTTGTCCTCAAGCGGACTTATCAACTATGTTTCCCCCGACCGGCAGACTGTAAAGTCAGGCCATGTTGAGGACACGATCGGGATAAGCAGCCAGAGAGTGCAAAACATCAACGGGCAGGAAGTGAATCTGTCCGGAACAGGTGTCGGCATAGCTATCGTAGATTCAGGCATTTATGCAGGTCATAATGGTTGGCTGAATTCTTCCGGTCAATCGAGAGTAAAAGCGAATGTCGATTTTACCGGAAGCGGCATTGGTGACGGTTATGGCCACGGAACCCACGTCGCAGGCCTTGCGTTAGGCAACTCATCAAAAGACAACGGAGCCTATCGTGGGGTTGCGCCGGATGCAGATTTGATCAGCGTAAAGGTCCTGAACAATAGCGGAACCGGCCAAACTTCGTGGCTACTGAACGGTTTGAACTGGATCATTCAGAATAAGGAACTTCACAATATAAGGGTCGTTAATCTGAGCCTCGGAACCGTTGCATTCGACACCTACACCAACGATCCGATCGGATTGAAAGTCAAGGAACTTGTGAACAACGGCATCGTTGTAGTCGCGGCTGCCGGCAATCTGGGTCGAGGTAATGCGGGCGGAAAACTTTACGGAACGATCCATTCGCCGGGCAGCAGTCCGTGGGTTCTAACGGTTGGCGCAACGAACTCTTATGGGACCGCCGCTAGGGGCGATGACCGAATTACGACCTACAGTTCACGCGGCCCTACACGGAGTTTTTATACGAATTCGCAGGGAGTGCGTGTCTTTGACAATGTGATCAAGCCGGATCTTGTGGCTCCGGGCAACCAGTTGATCTCATACAAGGCACCGAACAATCAACGTTCGTCATCCGCACCGGAATTGGATGTTCCGCTGGCGCAGGGCGAAAGCGGTTCGGCCGCGCTGATGTTCCAGAGCGGTACTTCAATGTCCGCACCGATAGTTGCCGGAGCTGCTGCTCTTTTGCTTCAGGCAAATCCAAAACTGACGCCGGGAATGGTCCGGGCGATCTTGCAATACACGGCACAGCCGATAAATGGTGCGGATATGTTCGAGCAGGGTGCGGGCCAGCTTAATCTCGATGGAGCGATCAAATTGGCCTCGTCGATAAGATCTGATCTAAATTACGCTTCGAGTGTAGGCCGTGCGTCGCTGATAGTTCCTAGTAATTGGACAATGCCCGCGACCACTTCAACCATTGGCGGATATTCATTTTCATGGTCGCAGATCATGACCACGAAGAATGCCTTTATTACCGGCCAGAACCTTATTTCCAGATTCCAAACTATTTATCGACCTGTTAATTATACTGACAGCGGCATAAGCAGCGTTCTGGGAACTCTTGGCTTGAATACAACTGACTATTATTCGGGAGGCCTAACGCTGCATCCCAACATAGTTATCAGTAACGGTACCCCCAACGGTGGCGGTTCAGTGCTAATTCCTTCAGGTGTTCTGATCGGAGATGGGGTGTTGATCGGAGATGGCGTCCTGATAGGCGATGGTGTCTTAATCGGAGATGGTGTCTTAATAGGTGATGGTGTCCTAATCGGCGATGGTGTGCTTATAGGCGACCGAACTGCAGGAATGCAGCCCGGAATCTAAGCATGGTAAGCAGCCATTGATCTGAATGTCGAAATAGGAGGAGAGCCTAAAATGTTAAGTACATACACAGAAGCCATGCCAGGGGTGTGCATTGAGTTTCAGCCGAACGGGACAAGCAGTATGGCCGAACCCGTGAGGACGCGGAAACTCACCAATGCCGATGCACAGGATCTGACCGCCTTTCTTAAAACACGGCCTGTACATACCGTCGTGATGAGCAGTTTGATCCAGGATAACGGCATAGAAAGTGAACTAAATCGCGGATCGTTCTTCGGATGCTTTGACGAAGCCGGCAATATCGAAGGAGCGGCGCTTATCGGACATTCGACGCTGATCGAGGCGAAGACGGATCGGGCCCTGCTTGCGTTCGCAAAGGAAGCCCGAAACTCTGAAGTTCCGATCCATTTGATCATGTCGAAAGACGAAGAAGCACAGCGGTTCTTTAAAATGTTCTCGCAAGGCGAATCGAAGCCGCGTCTTAGCTGTACGGAGATAATGTTCCAAACCGGATTCCCGTTTCCCGTTCAGAAATGCGAGTTCGAACTTCGCCACGCGGTGGAACAAGATCTGGAATTAGTTGCCGCAGCACAGGCCGAGATAGCTTTCGCGGAATGCGGTGTAGATCCATTGGTGCGTGATCGTCAAGGATTCCTTGAACGCTGCAGCCGGAGGATCGGGCAAAAGAGGGTATTTGTTGCCTTTGAAGGTGAAAAGCTTGTGTTTAAGGCGGATATCATCGCAGAAGCATCAGATATCATATATCTAGAAGGTGTCTATGTTTCTGATGAATATCGCGGGAAAGGCATTGGTTCTCGTTGCCTGGCAGACCTGTGCCGCCATCTCTTAGGCCGTGCTTCCCAGATCTGCCTTTTGAGTAACGAAGAGTTCATAGGAGCACACAAGAGCTTCCGGGCAGCGGGTTTAAGCGACTCCGGAAAATGTACGACGATCTTCCTTTAAAATCTATATCAATTTGAGGGTTTTCAGTGTATTATTTGTAATGGCCGATCTCTTTTCGCTACCACGGCCCTCATCAAAATCTATTACCTAAGCGGCCATCTCTCAAAATAGCCCCGCCTTGCGCAATGGAAGCCCAAAAAGAACCAACCGGATCGACCATATTTCTAAATCTATTTGAATTTGCCGTGATGGGAGCCGGTGCGCTCCTGCTTGGCGCGGCGATCTGGTACCTGCCGGCTGCGGCACTGAATTGGAAGATGGTCGTACTGGCAATTTGTACGGTCATTATCGCTTCATTTCTCCTGGTAAAGATCCCCGCCTTTAAGGCCCACATTGCACTTTCAGATGTCCTTTTGTATTTAACGCTCTTGATGTTCGGCGGAGAGGCGGCGATCATACTTGCCGCGGCGGATACCTTTGTTTCGTCGAAGAGATTCTGCCGGAGATACAGAACCGTATTTCTGAACACGGGCGTATTGGTCATCTCAATGTCGTGCGTTTATATTGCACTTGTCGGGGCAGGACTATATTCGGAGAGCCAGTTGTCCGGCTATGAGGGATATTATCAGGATTTCCTCCTTGCTCTATGTTTGATCACCCTGACACAGTTCGCTGTGAATACCTCGATCGCTTCGTTCTACGATGTTCTGAAAGAGGGCGTTTCCTTCTGGGAAAATTGGAATAAAAAATACCTTTGGACTTTCCTAACTTATGCAGTCGGTGCGATCGGTGCCGGAGTAATTATTCAACTTGTAAACTTCGCCGGATTTGTAGTGGCATTGCTCGCTATCCCGATATTGAGCCTGATCTATCTGACCTATCGCGTGTATCTGAAGAACGTTGAAATGTCGCTCTCCCAGGCGGAGCAGGCAAATGAATATGCAGACGAATTGCGGATCAGGTCTGAAGCTCTCGAAGAATCGGAGCACCGGTTCAAGAGCGCATTCAACTATGCTCCGATCGGCATCGCACTGGTAGCGCCCGACGGCCGTTGTCTGAAGGCGAACCATGCGTTAAGCAAGATCTTAGGCTACACGTCGGAAGAACTTCTTGAGCTTGAGTTTCAAACGCTGATCTACCCCCATGATATGAAGGTTGCTCTTAGAGACATTCGCAGCGTTATGCGCGGAAACCAGCCAAGTTGTCAGATGTCACATAGGTTTCAGCATAAGAACGGAAACGTGGTATGGGCTGAATGGAGTCTTTCAAAGGCCGGAGATACAAACAACGGGGCAAATCTGATCTTTCAGCTTCAAGATATTACAGCAAAGAAAAAGGCAGAGGAAAAGCTTCAATATGACGCGAACCACGACGGTCTGACAGAGCTGCCCAATCGGATGTATTTTATTCAACGGCTAGAGGCTGCATTGGAGCGGAAAAGGTCAAAACCGCAATATCATGTCAGCGTACTTTTCATCGATCTCGACCGATTCAAGTATGTTAATGACAGCCTTGGTCATGTTGCCGGCGATCAGCTTTTGGTTGCGATCGCAGCAAGGCTTCGTGATTCAATGCGGCCTCCGGACATCGTTGCCCGGCTTGGCGGCGACGAATTCGTGATCTTGGTCGAAGGCCGGTTCTTCAACGAAGAAATAACGCAGATCGCCGAACGAATTCAACGACAGTTTCGGCTGCCATACACTGTGAACGGTCGCGAAGTTTATAGCTCAGCAAGTATCGGCATATTACACGCGGGCGAGGGTCATCTGACCGCTGAGGATATGATGCGTGACGCCGACACGGCAATGTATCACGCAAAGCGTTCCGGAAAGGCAAGGCATGAGGTCTTTAACGAAGCAATGCATGTCAATGCGAAAGAAACGCTTCAGTTGGAAACTGACCTTCGCGGGGCGATCGAAAATTCTGAGATCTCGGTTTACTATCAACCGATCTATCGTCTTTCCGACATGCAGATCGTCGGCATCGAATCGCTCGCCCGATGGGATCATCCGGAAATGGGAGAGATCGCGCCGGAACGTTTTGTGAAGCTGGCGGAAGAGATCGGCTGGATAGATGCACTCGGCGAGGCGGTCTTGAAAAAGGCCGTTGCCGAAACTCTCGTACTTTTCAGATCGCCCGACTGCCCGGCTGATCTGAAGCTGAGCGTAAACATTTCATGTAAACAATTCGCCCGGACCCAATTGGTACCGCGGATAAAGCAGATCGTTGATGAGATCAAGTTCCCGATAACATGCTTAAAGCTTGAGATAACCGAATCGGTGATCATCGCCTACCAAGAACAAGCGGTTGAAATGCTCCATCATTTGCGTGGGCTCGGCATTGAGGTTGATATTGATGATTTCGGGACAGGCTACTCGAACCTGAGCTATTTGGTAAGGCTGCCGATCTCGACTTTGAAGATCGACCGATCGTTTGTAAATCCGATCGAAGAAAAGGGAGCGAACGCGGAGATCGTAAAGACCATAATTTCGCTCGCCAGGAATCTGGGCCTGAAGGTCGTTGCCGAGGGCATCGAAAGCGAAGCACAGGCCGAAGCCTTAAGGGAACTTGGCTGCGAGCGAGGGCAAGGTTACTTCTTATCCAAGCCAATGCCTATCAGCGAATTGATCGAGATGATCAGCATACACAAACCCATAGAACCTCTGAATCAATCTATCGAAGAAATTTCGGTGGTTTCCGGCGTTCAATAGAACTACTTGTTCAACCAGCCGAACAGCGTGTTTACAGTGATATCGCGATTCGTTTCGTAGATAGCTTTGGTCAAGGGTATGTTCATCGGACAGACCTGAACGCAATTCTGCGCGTTGCCGCAATTACCGATCCCATCATCTCCGGTCAAACCGGTTAGCCTATCATCAACATCCATTTTTCCGGTCGGATGCATATTGAACAATCGCGCCTGAGCGATCGCCTGCGGCCCTATGTATTTGTCGTCGCCGTATTGCGGACAGGCTTCGAGACAGCAGCCGCAGGTCATACATCGCGAATACGCGTAACGTTCCTGCGCCGTTTCATTCGACATTTGCGGTCCCGGTCCGAGGCTGTGCGAGCCGTCGAGTTCGACCCACGCGTGAACCTGTTTCAAATGATCGAACATCTTCGAACGATCGACCTTTAGATCACGGACGTTCGGGAATTTTGACATCGGCTGCAAGGTTATCGTGTCCGTTCCGGATGCGAGCAGCAGATCGTCGATCAGGGCTGAACACGATTGCCGCACGCGGCCGTCGATCACCATCGTGCAGATGCCGCAAACCTGTTCGAGACACGACATATCCCAAACCGGCGGTGTTGTGTCTTTGCCATCAGCGGTAACGGGGTTCTTCCGAACGTCCATCAACGCCGATATAACGTTCAGATTGCGCCGATATGGAAGCTCAAATGTTTCCCAGGTCGCCGGTGCACTTTCCTTTTCGCGCCGTTTTATCTTTAACTTGAAATTTGCAGGCGAATTCTCCAGCCGCTTCTTTTCGATGTGTCCGTTTGTGCTCATCTTTAATAAGAGATCGATTACAATTCAAAAGGCTTATTCTCACGAAACCCAAGTAAAATTATCAAGCTATGCCATCCGTACCTGAAAAGCAGGCCTGCGAGACCGAATCCTCCAATCAACAAAGCGATCGGCCCTCCTGGTCCGGAGTATGCATCGTACTTAAAAATAAATACATTTTAGAGTACCCAGAATATTATGATGCCTCCAAGCAACAGAGAAACTATTCCAAGTACAATGCGCGGCCCCGACTGCATTTTGACGATTCTTTACTAACTCCCCTTAGCTTTGTCCTTTGAATAATCCCGCTTTCTTGGTTCGACCAGAGAAACATCGACCGGCGCATAGCTGAGGATCGGCGATTCCTTCGAGTATTCGGCGATCGTCGTTTTCATAAACTTTTCGTCATCGCGGTCCGGGAATTCGGGCTTGTAATGTGCCCCGCGGGATTCGTCGCGGTTAAGTGCTCCGAGCGTGATCACGCGGGCAAGTTCGGTCATGTTGTTGAGCTGACGGGCATGCGGAATCGCCTGCGTCGCCCAAAGGTTCGAGTCGTTTATTGATATCCGCTTCAGACGATCTTGCAGTTCGAGCAACGCTTCGTCGGTCGCCTTCAGCTTTTCGTTGTAGCGAACGACGGTAACGTTTTCGGTCATTAGCTTGCCCATTTCTTCGTGAAGTTTATATTGGTTTTCTCCGCCTTCACTCTTGATTATTCGGTCGTTGATCTCTTGCTGTTTCTTAAGTTCGGCATCGAAAATTCCGTTCGTCTCAGTGTCTCCACGTTCGACGTTCTTTGCAAATTCGATCGCCGAAGGTGCTGCTACAAACCCTCCATAGACGCACGAGAGAAGCGAATTTGCACCAAGCCTGTTCGCACCATGGATCGAATAATCGCATTCGCCTGCGGCCAGCAATCCGGGTACATTTGTCCGCTGATCGTAATCTACCCACAGGCCGCCCATCGAATAATGAACTCCCGGGAAGATACGCATCGGCACGTGCCGCGGGTCATCACCGACGAACATTTCATATATCTCAAGTATCGCGCCGAGCTTTCTTGTCAGCATTTCGGCCGGAATATGCGTCAGGTCAAGATAGACCTGATTCTCGCCGCCGACGCCGTGGCCTTCCATGCAGACCTGGAATATCTCGCGCGTGGCAATGTCGCGGGGAACGAGATTGCCGTATGCCGGATACTTCTCTTCGAGGAAATACCAGCGTTCCAAATCGGGTATTTCCGTCGGGTTACGCTTGTCGCCATTGGCTTTCGGAACCCAAACTCGGCCGCCTTCCCCTCGCGCCGACTCGCTCATTAACCGCAGTTTGTCTTCGCCCGGAATCGATGTCGGATGCACCTGAATAAATTCGCCGTTCGCGTAGAGAGCTCCCTGCTGATAGCAAGCAGAGACGGCCGAACCAGTGCAGGTTTGCGAATTTGTCGATTTGCCAAACACCATTCCCGGCCCGCCGGTCGCCATAATGACCGCGTCGGCTTGGAATGCTTTTAGTTCGAGCGACTGCAGGTCCATCGCGATAAGTCCGCGGCAGACCTGATGGTCGTCCATTACAAGCGAAAGCATCTCCCAGCCTTCATACTTTCTAACCTTTCCGGTTACCTCAAATTTTCGAACTTGTTCATCGAGCGCGTACAAAAGCTGTTGCCCGGTCGAGGCACCAGCGAATGCGGTCCGATGATGGAGAGTTCCGCCAAAACGTCGGAAATCAAGCAAGCCTTCCTTCGTTCGCGAAAACGGAACGCCCATTCGGTCGAAAAGATAGATGATCTCCGGAGCCATATCGGTCATTCGTTTGACCGGTGGTTGATTGGCGAGAAAGTCACCTCCATATACCGTGTCGTCGAGATGCTTTGCAGGCGAATCGCCTTCGCCTTTTGTGTTGACGGCGCCGTTTATGCCGCCCTGTGCACATACCGAATGTGAACGCTTTACCGGAACGACCGAGATCAGATCGACCTCGTGTCCCGCTTCAGCGATCTTCATCGCCGCCGCAAGTCCGGCAAGGCCGCCGCCGACAATCGCAATTTTTAAGCTGTTTGAAGCCATATGATCTAACTAAACCTTTTTAGGAGCCGTGTCGGTTACTGTCTTTGGCTGACCGCACATTGCCGCGGGCAGTAGGCCGCAAGGACGAACAAAAGCGACAGCCGCGTTTGCCCCCACGCCAAACAGGCCGAATGCCAACGCCGCACATGCGTAAAGAGCATATTTCTGTGCGCGTTCGCCAATAATGATCCCCCAATCGACCGCAAACAGCCAAAAACCGTAAGCCAAATGCCACGCCGTCGCTGCGACCCCGAGAATATAGATAAGCATCACCCACCATTTCTCAAGGTCGCCGGCAATGTTCGCAAAAGACCCGGAAGCGTTTCCTGCAACAGCGATATCGGTCAGCCCGGGAACGATGCCAAAGCGATAATGGAGCAAATGGAACGTGATGAAAAAGAACAGAAATATACCTGTTACCCGCTGAAATATGTAGAACCAATTTCGCCCGTAATTGTAATTGATGGCATTTGGCCGGGCCTCAGCCGAAATGATGATGCCGTAAACCGAATGAAAAACTAAAGGCAAGAAAATGCCGAATATCTCAATGAATAGCAGAAAGGGAATATCGTGCAGGTCCTGCACAGCCTTTTCAAAAGGCCCCGGCCCGTTCATCGCCTTTGCGTTCGTGAACATATGGGCAAAGAAGAAAAGCCCGAGCGGGACGATTCCGGTCAATTGGTGCAGTTTGCGTAAGAGAAATTTTGTACTTAATTTTGTCGCCATCAAGCTTTAGAGGAATCCGTCCGATCTATTGGGTGGATCGGTAGAATTCTAATCTCAAAATATGCATTCGGCAATTCTAGCGTT
>CAZXTS010000064.1:0-13934 GCA_964643745.1 uncultured Chloracidobacterium sp. | reverse complement strand
ACGGCGGTCATCTTGTTCGTCTTTGCAAGCTCGATCGCGTCGAGCGTTTCCGTCAGCGTTCCGATCTGATTTACTTTGATCAGGATCGAATTTGCGGCACCTTCTTCGATTCCCCTCTGTAAAAACTTCACGTTCGTTACAAAAAGGTCGTCGCCAACAAGCTGGACTCTGTCGCCGACCAACCTGGTCAAAGCTTTCCAACCGTCCCAGTCGTTTTCGGCCATTCCATCTTCGATCGAGATAATTGGGTATTTGTCGCACCAATCCGTCCAATACGCCGCCATCTCTTCGGACGAAAGTTCGCGTTTGTCCGATTTCTTGAAGACGTATTTTCCGTCGATATGAAATTCGCTTGCGGCCGGGTCGAGAGCAAGCATTACGTTCTCGCCGGCAGAATAACCGGCCTTTCCTATTGCTTCGAGTATCGTCTCGACCGCTTCTTCGTTCGACTTCAAGTTCGGAGCAAATCCACCTTCATCACCAACGCTTGTAGAATAGCCCCGCGATTTGAGCACGGATTTCAAGTTGTGAAAGATCTCGGCTCCCATTCTGAGTGCATCGGCAAATGTCTCGGCACCGACCGGCATCACCATAAATTCCTGAAAATCTACGTTGTTGTCGGCATGTGCACCGCCGTTCAAAATGTTCATCATCGGCACCGGCAACATTTTCGCGTTTGCTCCGCCGATATAACGATAAAGCGGGATCTCAAGCGTCGCAGCCGCGGCCCGCGCATTAGCAAGCGACACCGCGAGAATTGCATTCGCTCCGAGATTTGCCTTGTTCGAGCTGCCGTCAAGGCCGATCATCGTTTCGTCGATCAGTGTCTGATCAAGGCAATCAAGCCCTTGTACCTCGTCATTGATCTTCCCGTTCACATTCTCAACAGCGTTCATTACGCCCTTGCCCAAATAGCGAAGTTCGTCGCCGTCGCGAAGTTCTACCGCTTCGTTCTCGCCGGTCGAAGCACCGCTCGGCACCGCCGCACGTCCTGTCGTGCCGTCCTCAAGGATCACTTCCGCTTCGATAGTCGGATTTCCCCGCGAATCCATTATTTCCCGTGCCCACACCTGTTCTATCAATGACATTATTAATCGCTCCAGCTTTGATCTTGACCAAAAAGGGTAATGTATCGCGAAACCGGGGGGAAAGACAAAACAGACAATTTGCTTCGACTCCGAAGGAACGAAGATCGCTTGCCGCCGTGCCACTTTCTTTTCATTTTTGTTTCATTTTTGTTTCATGTGGAACAGGATAAGTGCCGCGTTTTCAGCGACTTGCCGAGAGAGAGTGTTTAACTAGTGAAAATAATATCGCTGTCTCGTCCGCGACGACAAATAATTCGTCATTTTGGGATCAGTGTGAACTGATCTCATACACAAAGGTCGACCGGTCTCGATCGGGACGGATGAAAACCTTTGGCCGTTGTTGCAAGTATATTACACAGTCGCATACACGACAGTACAATTTTGCAGTCGCAGATGGTATTGGCGGGGCGAAGCTCTTGTCGCGTTACAATAAGCTGAATATTCGGCTAAACCGCTACACCGCTTTCTGCAATCTCGGGTGCCGAGTCGTTCTTAGTCATTCTCACGCTTAGAACCCGGCGTTTTGCGGTCTTTTCGATGATGAATTTGTGGCCGTTAAACGGAACGACTTCACCGTCGGCAAGCAACTGTCCGGCCTCAGACATTAGGAACCCGGCGAGTGTCGTGTATCCTTCGGAGATCGGCAGCTGCAGCCCCAGACGTTTATTGATATCGCGAACCGCTGTGCTGCCGTCGATCAGAACGCTGCCATCTTCCAAATTGTGGATCTGCTCATTGACCTCTTCGTCATGCTCGTCAGAGATCTCGCCGACGATCTCTTCAAGCAGATCTTCCAGCGTAATGATGCCTTCGACACCGCCATGTTCGTCAACAACAAAGCCGAAATGGAACTTTTCCCGCTGCATCTGCCGCAACACGTCCTCAAGCCGTGCCGTGTCAACGACATACACGGGCTTTTGCAGGACGCGGTCAAGCCGAAAGGATTTCGGCCGAAGCATAAATGCCAGAATGTCCTTGCTGTGAATAAAACCCAGTATGTCGTCCAGCGAGTTGCGAAAGACCGGCAAACGCGAATAACCGTGCTGACGGAACATCCTGACAATGTCCTCAAGCGAACTTGCTTCGGGGATAGCGATGATCTCGGTTCTCGGGATCATCGCCTCTTTAACGGTCGTCTCTGAAAATTCGAAGACCTGATTTATCAGCCGGCGTTCGTCTTCATTAAGCAGTCCTTTATCTTTTGAAGCGTTTACAAGCTGTCGTATCTCGTCTTCAGAGTAACTTGCCCCGTGTTCGCCCGAAGGCTCAAGGCCAAACGCTTTTGCTGTGCGGGTGCCTGCCCAATCCAGAACGCGGATCGGGTAATAGAACGCCTTATAAAAGATCTGAAGCGGAACGGCAATGAAATAGGCGACCTTCTCCGATATTTCAAGCGCGGCAGTTTTCGGTGCGAGTTCGCCAAAAACGATGTGTAGAAACGTGATAAATGAGAATGCAATGATGAACGAGATCGTGTGTACAACGACCGGAGACGAGATCAGAGCAATACCCGAAGCCGTCGCCGCCCACATGAACAGCGGGTCGAGCAAACTAGCGACAAAAGGCTCTCCGATCCAGCCAAGTGCAAGCGACGAAAGCGTGATACCAAGCTGTGTAGCCGAGATATACGCGTTCAGGTTATTGAGCATTCCGAGCAGTCGCTCGGCAGCCTTACTACCCTCCGCAGCTTGCGATTCGATCCGCGACTTTCTTACGGCTACAAGAGCAAATTCGCTCGCAACAAAAAAGCCGTTTGACAAAACGAGGCCGACAACGAGGGTCAAACCCAAAAAACTCCAAAGGGGATCTGGTGCTTCGAACATTGCCGAACTATCGGCAAAAAACATCACGAAGGATAAACTGGCAGGGTCGTCCATGGACTAGCGATCGTTTATATTAGGCCGGTTCGCGGCCGGCAAATGGCTCCTTTTTATCTCTTTCTTTGTGCCGAAACGGATTCAGCAAACTCCGGGAATTATACCATAAACGAATTTTTTCGTTGCAATATCCGCTAAGCTGAATGGTTCGACTCATCAACATACGCGTCAATGTAATCTTGTATCAACATTCTGCACGAACCGCAGCCTGAGCCGGCATTGCACGCTTCCGCGACAGTTTCAACATCTGCCGCTTTCATTGTTCTTATCGCGGCAAACAGCCTGTCTTCCGTTATGCCAAAACATGTGCAAACGAGGGCCTCATCGCCGGGAAATTCGCTGACCGGGCCACCGCGGCCGTCAGCGATGGCTCCCTTAAAAGCATCGAGCACACCTTGGATACATTCCGTTCGTCCGGCCGGGAAAGCTCCGAGCTCCGCTTCGATGCACTCTCTCGCGAACCGCTCGACCGTTGCTCTAAACGAACCAAGGTCCGGACCTCGCAACTTTTCGGCAAGCACCGAGGCTACAGCATTCATATACTCACAGCCACCAGATTCAAAGCCGATCCGATCGATCTTTCCATTGCTTTCGCAGATCGAAACCGCTATCAGGCCGGCGCAGGTAAGGCAAACACCTCTTCCGTTTCCATCCGGCGCATCAACATTCGGGTACAACGCGGCATTCGCAGAGGCTGCGGCTATTTTGTCCGGCGTTTCGGGCACATGTAAACGATAGATCGCGTCTATGGCGATGTAAAGTCGTTGTCGGCCTGCAGTTGATAAAAGCGGCGAGTTCGTAGGAGTCTGTCAATCGTGTAAAATAAAGTTAGTGCACATCAAGCCTACTGCGTTAATTTTTCTGCTGATCGCTTGTCTTCTCGGCTGTCGCCCCTCGGCGGCACCCGTCGTTGTGGGCGAGCGGCCCGTCGCGGTCAACGGCCGGCCAGTCAAAGACGCACAGGCTAGGCCATGGAAACCCGTTCCGGAAATGAGTTGGACCGGCTCGGATGATCGTGTCGTAAAAATAAAGGACCTTAGCGGCAAAGTCCTTATTCTCGATTTTTGGGCGACCTATTGCCCGCCCTGTATCGAAGCGATCCCGCACTTAATGGAACTAAAGGCCAGGTATCCGAATGATATCGAAGTGATCGGGCTCCATGTCGGCGATGAAGAAGACCGTGTAAAAGTGCCCGAATTCGTCGAACGGCTCAAGATCACCTATCCTCTCGGCTTCCCTGAAGATGCCCTAACCGCCTACGTCTTTGGGACGGACACGGCTATTCCTCAATCAGCGATCATTGACCGCGAGGGTAAAATGGTAAAGAAGCTGGTTGGGTTCAACGAAGATATCAAGCGTGAGCTTGACGAGACTGTCGCCGCGGCAGTTGCTGGAAACTAGTCCTCGCAGTCCGTGTTTTGACGGTTCAACAGAAACGATAGTGAAAAAGTTTGGCCCCAAGCATGATAGTTCCCCGGTTGTTGTTCAGACATCAGCTGGCGGCGTGGCATTTCGCCGTTCCGAGGCGGGACTGCAGATCGCGATCATACAAATGCTGCCCGAACTAAGATGGCAATTGCCGAAAGGGATCATCGATCCCGGCGAGACGCCCGAGATAGCAGCTCTGAGGGAAGTCCGCGAAGAGACCGGCCTGGTCTGCGAATTGATCGAGCCGATCGAACGCATCGAATACTGGTTTTCCGCCGATCGTGACGGCGTCTGGACCCGGATTCATAAATTCGTTCACTTCTTTCTAATGGAATTTGAATCAGGTGACGTCGCCGATCACGATCATGAGGTCGCCGAAGCTCGCTGGGTGTCGGTTGTTGAGGCCCAGGAAATGCTCGCCTTTGAAGCTGAGCGAAATGTAGTCGAAAAGGGGATTGCCGCCGTCTCCTAAATATTGTTATGCGCGATATTCCTGTCGGTAACGGCTCTCTCTTAGTAAATTTCGATGAAAAATATCAGCTTCGTGATATCTATTTTCCCCACGTAGGGCAGGAAAATCATACCGAAGGATTCCCGTGCCGTTTCGGTATTTGGATCGATGGAAATTTTAGCTGGACGTCCGACGATGCGTGGCGGCGAGAGCTGCGTTACTTGTCCGAAACGCTGGTGACCGATGTTTCGCTTACGAACGAACATTTGGCCGTCGAGATACGATGCAATGACACGGTGGCGAGCCATGAGAATGTCTTTCTGAGACGGATCGAAGTTTTCGACCTCTCAGGTAAGGACCGCGAAGTTCGGCTCTACTTCCATCACGACCTTCGGATCTACGAGAATAAGTTCGGCGACACGGCAATGTACGATCCGGAAAGCGGTGCGATAGTACATTTCAAAAAACACAGATATTTTCTGATCGGCTCCGAACCTGCATTTGTTTCATTTGCTACGGGACGGAAGGCTTTCAAGGGCCAGGAGGGCACTTGGCGGGATGCCGAAGATGGCGATCTACATGGCGGAGTGGTAACCGAGGGTTCGGTGGATTCGACCATCGGTGTGAATTTGTTAGTTGCGGCGAACGCGTCAACTCAGGTATATTGCTGGCTCGCAGCCGGCACTACGCTTGGCGAGGTGCAGGCACTTCACAAAGCTGTCTTGACCAAGAGCCCAAAAAGATATCTGGACTATACAGAAAACTATTGGCGTGTTTGGGTCAATAAGAACGAAACGGATCTGACCGGTCTTCCCCAAAAGGTGCAAGACCAATTCAAGCGTTCGCTGCTGATAGTCCACACGCAGATCGACGCGAATGGCGCGATCCTCGCAGCAAACGATCACGATGTCACCGAGCGAGCGACCGACCATTACAGCTATCTATGGACACGCGACGGCGCGTTCGTAGCACGGGCTCTGGATCTTGCCGGTTATGCCCATTTAACGCGAAAATTCTTTCATTTCTGCAGCGAGATAGTCCACCCGGAAGGTTATTTTCTTCAGAAGTACAATCCTGATGGTACGGTCGCTTCGGGTTGGCATGCGTCCTGGGATCCGGTGCGGCAGGAGAAGTTGAAACCGATCCAGGAAGATGAGACCGCGTTGGTGCTATGGGCTCTTTGGGAACACTACGACCGCTTCCGCGACATTGAATTTGCCCACAGGCTTTATAAGAAAATGATCGTTCCCTGTGCAGATTTCATGGTCGCGTTCCGAGATAGCGAATCCGGCCTGCCATGCCCAAGCTGGAATTTGTGGGAAGACAGGCTGGGTGTGCACACATTCACATGCTCCGCGGTAGTTGCCGGGCTTAAGGCAGCATCGAATTTCGCCCGGCTTTTTGCTGAGAAAGAACGTGGTGAACTATATTCAAACACCGCGGAAGAGATCCGCACCGCAATGACCGATCGCCTATATTCATATGAATATGGCACTTTCATCCGTTCACTTCTCGGACGGTCAGACACCTTGGAACCGGATCTAACAGTCGATTCCTCAATGTTCGCCGTATTTTATCTTGGCTGTTTTTCAACTGATGACCCGATGGTTGCGGGCACAATGAAAGCGATAGAAGAGGCACTCAAGATCAAAGGCGGTGTTTGCAGATTTGAGAACGACGGCTATATGCGTGGCGACGGAGACCCGCCAAATATATGGTTTATATGCACGCTGTGGCTTGCAGAATATTATATTGCAACGGCAAAGAATGTGGCCGAACTGAAACCGGCACTCGAATTGATCGAATGGGTCACAGACAAAACTTTGAGATCCGGCGTACTCGCCGAACAATTCAACACAAGCACTGGAGAACACGTTTCTGTTTCTCCCCTAACATGGTCGCATTCGACTTACATTGCTGCGTCCCTGAATTACTTAGATAAGTTGCGTAAGTTGACTCAGTAGATCATCGATCGCTCAGTTTCAGAGCAGTTAACATAGATTCGATAGAATTCAATAAATGAGAAAAGCAAAGATCCTGGCAACACTTGGCCCTTCATCAGCCGATCCGGCGACGATCTCCAGAATGATCGATTCCGGTATGAACGCCGTGCGGATCAATATGTCGCACGGAACTCGTAAAGAACATTCGAGTACCATTGAAATCGCCCGCTCTGTGGCCAAAGACCGCGGCGTTCCACTTGCTGTTCTTGTGGATCTGTGTGGGCCTAAGATCCGCACCGGAACACTCGAAAACGGACTTGCAGTTGAGCTTGTCACCGGAAGCGTGTTCGTGTTGACGGATGAACCGATCGTAGGAAACGGCCAGAAGGTCTCGACAAATTTTCCCGGACTATCCGCGATCATAGAACCGGGAGCAAAGATCCTTCTTGACGACGGCGCTCTGGAACTAAAGGTCACGGCAGTAAGCCCGCCAGAGATCATCTGCGAAGTGGTCGTTGGCGGCTGGCTCAGCGAACGAAAGGGAATTAATCTGCCGAAGACCTTGTTGCCGATCCCGTCGTTGACAAAAAAGGACCAAGAAGACCTTGAATGGGCTATGGGTCAGAATGTCGATTACATCGCACTTTCGTTCGTGCGAACCGCCGAAGACTGCCGGGTAGTTAAGGAACGTATCAAGGAACTGAGCAAACGCCGATTGGGACGAACGCTTCTTGTTTCAAAGATCGAAAAGGCAGAGGCAATTGATAACCTACTTGAGATCATCGATGAATCTGACGGTGTTATGGTCGCACGCGGCGATCTCGGTGTGGAAACGAGCGTAGAACTCGTGCCGGTCTATCAGAAAAGGATCATCGAACTCGCGGTGGCGAACGACCGTTTTGTAATTACCGCCACACAGATGCTGCAGTCAATGATCGATAGCCCAAATCCAACCCGGGCAGAAGCCTCGGACGTAGCAAATGCTGTTTGGGATGGAACCGATGCCGTTATGCTTTCAGCCGAGACAGCGGCAGGCACCTATCCGGTCGAATCGATCGAAACGATGGCCCGTATAATCGATGCCGCCGAAACGATAAAGCCTGAACAGCTCAAAAAGCCGGTCAAATTCTCACTGCCGCCGTCGGGCCGCACAAGTCAGGCGCTTTGCAAAGCCGCCGCTTACGCCGCAAAAGAAGTTGAGACCGAAAAGATCGCCGTCTTTACCGAATCGGGCTTAATGGCTCGCCGGCTTTCCAGTTTCCGCTCGGGGCTGAGGACCTTCGGGCTGACCACCTCGGCAGACGCTTATAATCAGTTGTCATTGATCTGGGGAGTGGCTCCGTTTTTCGACGAAGCATTGAGCCTGTCATCGGACGAAGCTCGAATAGGCGAGGGCACAATGCTCGACCTGATGCGGTCGGAATCTGATGCAACGGAAGAAATGCTGAAAACAGGTGAGAAGACCCTGCTAAAAGCCGGTGTCGTGAAAGATGGCGAAACGCTTGTTATGCTTGCCGGCCGCTTGTCCGGCCTCGGACTCTCAAGCTCAGTTGTTGTATGGACGATCGGAGCTGAGGTTCCGTCTAAGTAAACTTAGAAGTGCCTTCCGCCTAAACCAGATCTGGGCCTTATTCAAGATATGCAACGTAAACAGGCGCCGGTTGCCCAAGTTCTTCCGCACCCAGTGTCTCCATCTCGTTCATAAACGTACTGAAAGCACGTACATATTGAGCGCCACGGTTGGGCGGCCAAGGATCGTTAACAGTAAGCAATCCCCAGAGATATCCGGTCACAACGCGAATATGCGGCGACGGCACCGCTCCTGCCACCCAGAGCGGGCCGTGGGCATCCAACATTCCCTTAAACCCTTGATAGGAATAACATTGCGGATACTCGATTTTGAAACCGTTTCGCTCCAGAATATAACGGTCATTCGGATTGAGCCCGTTAGTCAGCTCCGGAACATAACTTGTGCCGCCCGGATTTGCCGCGATGGCGCCTGGATCGAAAGACGCATTGTTCTTCCAGCTAAGGATCATGGCGATGCTTGCGGCCCAACATCCCATATTTGTTCTTTGTGCTATTAATGGAACTTCGTATTTCATCGCTCAACTCCGGCCTCGTTTAGGATCTCAAGAGATCGCCCTTAGGCTTCATTTCAATGGACTGACGAACGTCGGATCAGAAATTTGCGGAAGCTGGTCCAGGATCAAAACCTGATCCTTATCCAGATCCGTTTCGACCCCATCGCAGAGCGGTCGCCATCCATATCAACTCGTCAAGAAAACTGGTCACTCGCTTTTCAAACGCGGAGTCTATCATATTTCCTTCGTCATCGAACAGCGAGCATACGCGCGGAAAATGCAGGTCGGTGAACGTGACCGTAAGCCCAAGTTCGCGAACAACAGGCAATAGCGATTCGATGACACGTGTGCCTCCAAACGGACCCGCCGATACACCGACTATCGCCACGGCCTTGTGGATATATTCCTTCAGGCAAAGATCGAGGACCGATTTCAGAACACCGGGAAATGAATGATTGTATTCCGGCACGACCAATACGAGTCCGTCCGCCGCGATAACTGCGTCACGCCATTCAGGGAAAAGGCTGACTATCTCGGGGCCATAACCATCCTGCGGGAGAGCGAAATCCCGCACATCGAAAAACTTCGTTTCGATCTCCGGCCTTTCGAGCATCTTAGAGCGAACCCACCTTGCAACGTTCTCACTTTGACGGTCTTTGCGATTCGTTCCGAGGAGTAATGGTATTGATAGCTCTGGTGCATCCATGATAACTAACCTATTCAAATACCTCTGCCCCTTTTACATGACCCATTATTCCGTCTTTACATACCTCGCATACAAAACCCTTCTCTAGTCCACTGCGTTCATCTGCGTTCTCGTGAACAACAACCATGGGCCCAAGATCAAGGAGCTTCGCTATTGAATCTGTATCGAGGACAATATCAAAATAAACCCACTCCCGACAGTTTGCCGTCCAGGGTTGTCCACGAAAAGTTTCCTTGACCTCGCTTGCTGCGAGTTCCTTTTCCAATTCCGCCAGATGTTCGCAGACCATCGTTCCTGCCAAAGCTATTTCGAATCCCGCCGACCCTGCTTTCGCTTGTTTTGTGACGAAAGGTGACCTCGCTGACGGGTCATCCCACTGCGAGCGATCCGCTCGATCTCTACTTTACCGGTCGGATCCGGCTTGCGCGCGGCAGCTTGCGGAGTTTCCAGAACCGTACGTTCAGAATTGACCGCAGATTTCGAAGCAAATGTGGCTTTTGCCGAACGATCTTTCCCCTTGTTCTTCGCCGGAGACGCTTTACTGACACGCGCCGCCGATGCCAAAGGCTTCTTTTCAGAGTTCTTTGACGAAGCCGCTTTTTTGGCGGGTGCCCCGGTCGGTCCGGTATTCGCGGTCTTTTTTACAGCCTTCAACTTTTGACGCACACCTGTCCGATCAGAGCGAGTTTCAATATTTTTATCCGCTTTGGTTGGTTTCTTGGTGGAGGGCTTTGCTTTCGCTTTTAACTCACCGGCCTCGACCTTTGCCAGTTGAGCTACAAAGACATCGTGTACTTCACCGAACAAGGCTGCTTTCTCTTTACTTCGATCCGCAGGGGCCGCACCGCGAGCCTTCGCGGTCGCCTGCTTTGACCGCACCTGATTTCGCTTTACGTCCGTCAGCTTATCGCGGAGCGTACGGCTTCGCTTTACCAGGTTCTCGAGTTCCTTCACCGTGAGCTTGTTCAAACGCGGCGCACGGGCCATGTCGTAAAGCTCAAGTTCCTTTGCGTTCGTCAGGGCTTTCGCCTCGTTCCTGTTAAGTTTCATATCTACAGGATACCCCAAACGTCAAGGCTTGTGCGAGGACCGACGGTCAGCCGATGGCTTTATGTTTAGGCCTATCGCCAGTCGGGCGGTTCGCGGTATTGGAATTGGGCGTCGCGGTCGGCGGTCGTGTAGTCCTCGCGGCCGTAGGTGGAACCGAAACTCGCGTCATGGCCGAGCATCTGCGGCGGCCTTTGCGGCTCGTAAACCTGCTTCCAGTCCTCGCCGAGGAAGAAAATGAACGCATAAACACCTGCTGCCGTTCCGAACGGCATGCTCATCACAGCCAAGGCCCCGGCGACGATCGCCGCAATGCGAGCCCACGGCTTTCGATTCTTCATCGCGTAGTAGGCGATAAACGAAGGCGCGGTAAATACCAGATTAATGAGAACGGCAACAACGGCGATAAGGCCGAAGAGCAGCCCCGGAAAATTCGGATCGCTCGCCCCCGCGGCACCGAAGACGAGCAGGAATATAGCGGCGATGAAAAGCAGCATCACAGCCTGAAATATCCCGTATGCCAAAAAGGCCCAGGATACGTATTTGTTGTGCTCTTCGCCGGTCATAGAAATAAATACGCCGGGACGTGCCTGATGTTTCGAACTCTTCCAGGTGCTTCAGTCGCGTGCGTCATCATCTGAAAATCGTCAACTGGTTCTTATCAAGCACTAAACGGCTTTCCTGCCAGGGTTGTCATCGCTCGCTCTTGACTATTCGGATCAACCATAATATCGTTATGACGTCTGGACGTCTTTTTGTCCTGCTTATGAACATCACACAAAAGAGATCTCCCGGCTTGGTTCGCGATGCGATCAATGAGGCCTTGTCCGCATCGTCGGCTCCGCTAAGTGTTTCAGAAATCCATAGAAATGTTGAAATTATACTTGGCCCTACAGCGTCTTCTTCGGTTCGGTCGTACCTTCAAAATAACACCCCAGAACGGTTCACAAAAGCCGGACGGGGTTATTATCAGTTAGCGGGCGCCATTTCAATAGAAAGCCGCAACGATCGACTCGAAGAAGCAGAATCATTCGAAACATTTCGATTCGGTAACGCCACTCTACTTCATCAGGATTGCCTAGCGTGGCTTAGGTCACGAGCGAGTAACTCTATACATGCGGTGGTCACGGACCCTCCTTACGGTTTACAGGAATACTCGGAAAAGGAGTTAAACAAGCTTCGTAGCGGAAAGGGCGGTGTTTGGCGGATTCCGCCGTCATTTGATGGCTCAAAGCGATCCCCAATTCCTCGATTTACAACCTTGAATAAAAGACAACTCGATGAGTTATCTGAGTTTTTTTTCGATTTAGGCCGGCATTTGCTTCCTGTTCTCGTGCCCGGAGCCAATGTAGTAATTGCTTCAAATCCGCTACTTTCCTATCTCGTTTCCGATTCTCTGGCAAAGGCTGGCCTCGAACGACGTGGCGAGATAGTAAGATTGACAATGACCATGCGAGGCGGCGACAGACCAAAGAATGCCCATAAAGAGTTTGCAGAGGTCAGCGTTATGCCGCGTTCAATGTGGGAGCCATGGATCATCTTCAGGAAACCGATCGCCGGCCGCGTGCAAGATAATTTGCGGACCTGGAAAACCGGCGGATTTCGTCGGATCTCGGATTCAAAACCATTCGGGGATGTGATCAAATCGTCACCAACACGTAAAAGTGAAAGACTTATTGCTCCGCATGAGAGCCTAAAGCCGCAAGAGTTTCTGCGTAGAGTTGTCAGATCTGTCCTGCCGTTAGGAGAAGGGATTGTTTTCGACCCGTTTGCTGGTTCGGGTTCGACCTTGGCCGCTGCCGAAGCCGTTAGCTACGAATCAATTGGGACTGAAATAGACAAAGAATATTTCTCACTTGCATGTAAGGCTCTTCCCGCCCTCTCACGTATTGTGGTGCCGGAGATCACAAGCTAAACTCGGTAAACCCAACCAGAGCGTAGCTTCGCTATCCCATCCTTATGTAGCGTGGCGGTTCTTGTCCCCAACTCGCCTCGGGCATTTTTGCGAAAGTCGTCAGTTGTAACCTCAGCAAGATAGACTTCGCTGAAAGTCATTGGCAGGCGATCTATAGCTGGTTCCGTTTGATCATCGATACGATAGACAAAAACACACATCCATTGTTTCCGTGCTCCGTGAGTATCAACCGCGCCGCCAGGCTTTCGCGTAGTCTTGATCTCAACGCCTTCTTCCCCGGAACTCACAGAATTGTTCGGGTAAATCCCTCTGACAACAAGGTCTGGATGCCCGTTGAAGAAGCGATTCTCGACAAGCACTCTCGAGTGACGGGCTAAGCTAGAGGTGATCATATCCGAAATGACCCCAGACATGATCGCTGGCCGAAGCATGTCATCCAGCCTCGCTAATCCCTTGCGAACAAGATGCTCATTTACATCAAAGAAGAAATCATAAACATCCTGCATCGCCATTTGAAAATCATTAACTCGAAGTCCAAACGGAAAAGACCGATCATTATTGAATTTCTCCAGATCAACTTCATTTCTAATGATTGGCATATGCGATAAGAGCTAATCAATCGGAATCCAGTACACGATGAATCACATCGGAGTTTAGGGAACCCCGGCGGGGGCGATAAACGGCTGGCGAGATCTGCTTGTCGCGCCACGCATCGAGGTGCCCGACCTGATGGACGCATTGAATGGTGCAAGTTGGGGCGCACCATTTTTCGGTGATGTATTCCCGCTCCATGTCTGCGTGGGTGTATTCAAGCAACGGAATTCCGGGGGTGCCTCGCTGTTGCGAGCACCAATTGACCATTCCGAATTCATCAATATATAGGTATCGAGCGCCGGCGCGGCATCGCCAGTCATACTCCTCGCCTTCGACAAGTTTGTCCTGGAACCAGTTCCAGCGGGCGTATGAGCGAGTGCCTTTCGCCTTGATCTCTTTATAGACCTCTTTTTCGCGTGCGGTGAGTCCTTTGTTTAGGCCCATCTCGTCGTGAATCACGCCAACGGTCGAAGAAAATCCAAGTTCACGTGCCCGGTTCGCGATGATCAGAGCTTCATCCGGATTTGCAACACCGCCTCCGACCACCGAATTGATGTTTACTTTAAACTTCGCGTGCTCGCTCAGATTCACCAGTTTTGAATCGAGCACTTTAAGGCTCTTTTTGGAAACGTCGTCGGGTGTAACGTTGTCGATAGAAATCTGAAGATAATCTAGCCCGGCTTCATTCAATTTCTTGATCTTATCAACCTGGAAATAATAACCGTTCGAGATAAGGCCGGCGATCATCCCGTGGTGACGGATACGGGCGATGATATCGTAGATCTCGGGATGCATCATCGG
>CAZXTS010000063.1:0-13992 GCA_964643745.1 uncultured Chloracidobacterium sp. | reverse complement strand
CACGTCGGACAAAACGGTTATTCGCCTGTTTTGGCGACTGTAACCGCACTGGGAACTAATCCGTCAAGCTTGCGAGTTACTGCAATTGACGATACCTTGCCAGGCCTCGTTCCTTCAGTTTCAGCATCGCGAAATTGGGTTCTTGAAGAGACGGGAGACCTTACCGCCGATGTCGTATTCACATATCGTGACGAAGATATTAATGGCGATGAGACAGATTACAGGGCTT
The DNA here is from genome assembly GCA_964643745.1 of uncultured Chloracidobacterium sp. Classification (GTDB taxonomy): domain Bacteria; phylum Acidobacteriota; class Blastocatellia; order Pyrinomonadales; family Pyrinomonadaceae; genus OLB17. The sequence goes on along the minus strand of CAZXTS010000063.1, from coordinate 13,763 downwards.
ATCGGCTCACGAGCGGTGTCGTTACCAATGAATGTTCGGGCGGTCCGTGTGTAAATGCGGGAGCGAATACGGTCACGGTTTTGGGCGTCACGGATTTCTCGAGCTGGGGTATTGGTGAAAACGCTGCTTCCGCACCGGGTGTTCTTGCATTCAGCGGTCCAACATATTCGACCGATGAGAACGTATCACCGGCGACCATCACCGTGAACCGGACAGACGGAATCAAAAATACTGTGACGGTTGACTATGCGACCGTGGCTGGTGGTTCAGCAACGGGCGGGGCGGCATGTACCGCCGGGGTTGATTACATCAACACGAGTGGAACACTTACGTTCGAGAACGGGATTTCGACACAGACGTTTGATGTCGTGATCTGTAATGATTCGGATGTCGAAGGAGATGAGACAGTAAACCTCGCTTTGAGCAACCCGACGGGCGGAGCGACGCTCGGAACCCAAAGCACAGCGGTCCTGACGATCGTGGATGTTGTAGCTCCAAGTGGAAACGTCGTTGTAAACCCGGGCAATGTCGCTTACGCAACGCTAGGTGAAGCCATAACGGCGATCAATGACGGAATACACACCGGTGCGGTCACAGTCGATATCTTTGCCAATACGACCGAGACGGGGCCGATCGTTCTAAACGGCAGTGGTGCGGGAGCGGCGTCTTATACATCGCTTGTCATCCGTGCCGGTGCAGATGGAGTTACGGTCGCGGGACCGTCTGTCCAGGGACGCGGGTTGATCGAGCTTAATGGTGCGGATAACGTAACCATTGACGGCGACAACCCGAACACTGCGGGAACGAATCGTGATTTGACGGTTCAAAACACCGCGGCCAATACGGTCACCTTTACTTCGGTGATCCGCATTGCTCTGGCAACTTCGGGTGTCGGAATTACGGACGCCGATAACGTTGCGATCAGAAACGTCAATGTTCTCGGCAGTGCGACCGGCTTAAACGTTGCCACGGCTACTTCCGCAGCCGGTCCGCAGGGTACCACATTTGGTATTTTGGCGGGAGCGGGAGCGGGTGCCACACCTGCGGCGGTTACTTCCGTAATTACAACAATTGGTGCGGGTGCGACGGCGGCAAATCTGCACGCCGATAACAACAGTTTCAATAATGTTGGCAGAGCCGTTTCGATCAATGGTTCGGCGGCAACCGTATTCCCCGGCCTGCGTGTCAGAGACAACCTTATTGGCAACCCGACCGCCGACGCTCCGGATCAGGTTTATGCCATCGGCGTAACGGTTCAGGGTTCGGCGGATGCCATAGTATCTGGCAACACGGTATATGTCGAAGGGTTTATCGCGTCAAGCGCGGCGGGTCATGGTATCAACGCATCGGTCATCAGTACGCTGGCAGCCGCGACTACCGGCACGATCATTGAGAAAAATAAAATAAATCGTGTAAAAAGCAACAACCCCGGAACGTGGAGCGCCTTCGGTATCAATCTCGGCGGCGGAACCGGGCACGTCGTTCGCAACAACTTCATTAGCGATATTCGCCACAATGTTACGTCAGGCGGTTTGTTCAGCACGACGTTCGGAGCATTCGGTATCCGGATCGTCGGAGGAAACGATCACCTTATTTACCATAACAGCGTAAACATGTTTGGCGTGATCCCGGGCTCAACCAACGCTCTGTCTGCTGCCTTTGCAATAACGGCTGCAGCCCGTTTAGGGGTTGATGCTCGCAATAACATCTTTGTCAATTCGCTTACGGGCGGTGGCGGAAACGTAGCTCACGTTTCGATGTATCTGCCGTCAGGCGCGACTTCGGCGATGAATCTGACGCTAAATAATAATATTTATCGTCAGGGCACAGATCCGACAAACGGCATCGCCCAAGCGGGAACGACTGCGGGGACCAACTTCTTCCAGGCGGTCGATTTCGATCCGGGGTCAACGACACCCGCTTCGAATCTAAGGTCCTACACTAGTACCCTAAATGCGTCGGGAACTAATGATAATGCCAGCTCTACTGTAGATCCACAGTTCTTTTCAGCTACGGATCTTCATATTCTGCCGACTTCTCTAGCGGAAAGCGCAGGCGTTGACGTCGGCGTAGTTGACGATATTGACGGTGATCTGCGACCGGCAGTTCCCGATATCGGAGCGGACGAAATAACTGTTGCCGGTCCGGGCGTCATTCAATTCAGCACGACGAACTTCAGTACTAATGAAGGAACGACAGCGACAATTAATGTCATCCGATCAGCGGGAGCGGATGGAACTGTCGGAGCAACAGCAACGATCACGGACGGCACCGCAACCGGCGGCGCGGCGTGCACCGCAGGCGTTGACTACATCAATCCGGGAGTGCAGATGCTGAGCTTCGGCGATGGCGTATCGCTTCAATCGTTCACGATTGAAACCTGTTCGGACGCAATTCTCAAGGCAAATGAAACAGTGATCTTAACGCTGTCGAATCCGACGGGCGGAGCGACGATCGGAGCAAACAATCCGGCAACGCTGACAATTGTTGATGTTCCGCCGCCGTTTACGGGAACGATCAATGTCGGTACGGGTGAGATCTTCACTTCGTTGACCAATCCGGGCGGTGTCTTTGAAGCGATCAACGAAGCGGGCTTAGCCGGCAACTTGACTGTTAATATCACGTCGGACCTGACGGCGGAAACGGGCGCGGTCTTTCTTAATCAATTTACAGAAACCGGTGCCGGCGGCTACACGCTAACATTCAAACCGAGCGGTGCTCCGCGAATAATATCGGGAACCGCTCCAATAAATCGGGGCATAATCAACCTGAACGGCGCAGACCGTGTTACCTTTGACGGTTCGCTGTCAGGCGGAACCGACCGCAGTTTGACGATTACCAACAGTCAGACTGGCACTTCAACCGTTATTTGGATCCGCAGCGGCGGCGTCGGAAACGGTGCTAATGATAATACGATCAAGAACACCATTATCAACGGCGCGACTGCCGGAACCGCACAGACGACAGCCGGTATTCTGGCTGGCAGCGGCACCACGATCGGCGGTCCGGCTGAGGCTCCGAATAACAACAACACGGTGACGAATAACCACATCTACCGTGTTCAGAACTCGATCTTTAATCAGGGTAACACCGGCTTCGATCAAAACTGGATGGTTACAAATAATGAGTTCGGTTCTACGGTAGAAGCAGACAAGAATCGCTTCCGCGGGATGTTGATGGGCAACGCCCAGAACTTTGTGATCAGCAACAATACCGTGAATGGTGTTTTATCATCGGCGACGACAACCGCCGCGATGAGCGGAATACAGTTGGCGTTTACGCTTAATGGCGGATCTATTGTCAATAACACGATCACCGACATTAAGAACATCAGTGGTTCCGGCACGGGTGCGTTCGGTATGCAGCTTTCGTCAGCTACTTCCGCAGCCAATGTGCTTATTGCCAACAACTTCATTTCCGATGTTGCGGCTCTAGGTTCGGCGACACTGGTCAATAACGGACACGGCATAAACATCAACGGAGCCGGTGCCGGCGGGTATAGGATTTATCACAACTCGATAAATATGAATACCAACCAAGGCAGCGGAACGACCTCCGGTCTGCTCGTCGGAACGGGCGTAACAGCCGCGGGTGCTCTTAATGTTCGCAATAACATCTTCGCTAATACTCAAACAGCGGGTGCGACGCGGTATTCAATCTACAGCTCTGCCGCAGCAAGCGTATTCTCGGCGATCAACTTCAACGACTATTTTTCAACTGAAAATGTCGGCTTCCTCGGCGGAATAAGGGTGACGCTTGCTGAATGGCAGACGGCAACCGGCCAGGATGCGAATTCGTTGGCGGTCGATCCGCTGTTTGTTTCGCCGACCGACCTGCACTTACAGGCCGGAAGCCCGATGATCAATGCCGGAACGCCGATCGCGGAGGTCACTACAGACATTGATGGCGACGCACGATCGGCTACGACTCCCGATATTGGAGCGGATGAGTTCTTCAGCGGACCGAATCCGGGATCGCTGCAGTTCAGCTCTGCGACATATTCGGTCGGTGAGGCGGCAGGTTCTGTAACGCTTACGGTTACGCGTACAGGCGGAAGTACCGGAGCGGTAACTGTTGATTACGCACTCAGTGACGGCACGGCAACGGGCGGTGCAGCTTGTACGGCCGGAGTCGATTATATCAACACCGGCGGCACGGTCTCATTCGCCGATGCTGAGATCAGCAAGACGTTTGATGTAACGATCTGTAATGACACTGATATCGAAGGGAACGAGACGTTTAACGCCACGTTGTCGAACGCAACAGGTGGAGCGACCATCGGAAGTCCGAACCCGGCGACCGTGACCATCATAGATGACGACGGCACACCGGTGACTTACTCTGTTTCCATCGGCGACGCCCGAGTCACCGAGGGCAATGCAGGTACTGTAAACGCGGTGTTTAACGTAACTTTGACGACCAATGCTCCGCCGATAGCGGGCGGCGGGCCGATCGCCTCAGTTCAGTACGCGACTGCGAACGGAACGGCGACCGCAGGCAGTGACTATGTTGCTACAAGCGGTACGCTCAACTTCAACTCACCGGGTAATCTGACTGTTACTGTAGTTGTGAACGGCGACACAGAGAAGGAATCGAACGAGTTTTTCTTTGTGAATTTGAGCAATCCTTCGCCGAACACGACTATCGTCGATGGTCAAGGTGCAGGCATTATTGTTGATGACGACAGGCCGTATCTTGCGGACTTTGATGGTGATCGCGAAACCGACGTCAGTGTATTCAGGCCGAGTACTGGTATATGGTACGCACGAAGCTCGATCGATGCATCGCTCATCAGTGGATCCGTTGGTACCGGCAATGGCATCGCAGTTCCGGGTGATTATGATGGTGACGGGATCACCGATTTCGCACTCTGGCAGCCATCTACAGGCAACTGGTTGATCCAGAGAAGCTCTGATTCAGGCCTTCAGTTCTTCAACTGGGGAACCGCAGGCGACGTTCCGGTCCAGGGCGATTATGACGGAGACGGTAAGACCGACTACGCCGTTTATCGTCCGTCGACAGGAACGTGGTGGATCGTTAGGAGTTCCGATAATTCGGCATATGCTCAAGCTTTCGGTATCTCGACGGATATCCCGGTTCAGGGTGATTTCGACGGCGATTTCCAGACCGATCTTGCGGTCTATCGCGGCGGCACCTGGTATGTCCTGCAGAGTTCGACCTCGACAGTGACTATCCAGAACTGGGGACTTCCGACCGATACGCCTATCGCCGGAGACTTTGATGGCGATGGCCGAAACGACCTTGCCGTTTATCGTGATGGAGTATGGTGGATCTTGAACAGCCTTTCCGGTGAAACGACGATCGCTCCGTTTGGAACATCCACAGATGTCCCGGTTGCGGGTGATTATGACGGCGATGGCTCTTCTGATATCGCTATCTTCCGTCCATCAACCGGAGAATGGTTCCTTGTTTACAGTTCGGGTGGGTCTGCCGGATTGCTCTGGGGCATTGCGACTGACGTCGCGGTTCCCTCGGCTTACACGCCGTAACTTGGATTCCGCTATGAACTAGGTAGTACCGGGGCCCTGTCAATTGATAGGGCCCCTTTTTCATATCCACGTAATGTTTTATTTTCGATATACCAAAATTCCTATTTCCTGTTATTCTTATGTTTAATCGATAAGACTTCGAGCAAACTTTTGGCCAAATACAGAATCTAAAAACGGTGAACAATATGAACGAATATTCAACTTCTTTTGGTAACTCAGTTGCAGATGCGATGCCAACGCAGAGGGCACAATTCATACGCAAAACCTATACCCTGCTTGCTGCGGCAATTCTTGCGTTTGTAGTCGTCGAATCAGCCATATTTGCCTCCGGCCTTGCGCCGACGATCGCGGCTACACTGCTCGGATCACAATATTCCTGGCTGATCGTTCTCGGCGCGTTTATGGGAATATCCTATTTGGCGAATCGTTGGGCGATGTCCGATACGTCACCCGTGATGCAATACGCCGGGCTCGGCATCTTCATCCTTGCTGAGGCGATAATCTTTGTGCCGATGCTCTTTCTCGCTCAATACCACGCGGCCGATGAATATGCTATTCAGAAGGCCGGCGTCGTGACCATCGGACTATTTCTCGGTATAACGGCTACGGTCTTTATCACGCGCGCCGATTTTTCCTGGCTAGGTCCGATCGTTGCGATCGGCGGTTTTGCCGCCCTCGGCTTTATCGTTGCGAGCATTGTTTTCGGTTTCTCGCTTGGAAGCATCTTCGCCTTTATAATGGTGGCGTTTGCCGGCACGGCGATACTCTACAACACTTCGAACGTTTTGCATCAGTTCAATCCAAACCAGCACGTTGCGGCTTCACTTACGCTTTTTGCCGGGATAGCTTTGCTCTTCTGGTATATCCTAAGTATCTTCAGTTCGAGAGATTAATTCTTTCGCCGTTGTTTTTGTAATCATTAAGGTTCGTGATCGAGTGTGCTATCTTAGCCATTAGATCACGAACTTTTTCTTGTCGGAGGTCCGCTAAAATGAAACGACTCGTATTTATTTTTTTATTTGTTTGTGTGATTTCACTAGGCGTTTTTGCCCAGTCACAGCCTGCTCCCTATACTGCCTTAAAAGTAGGCGATGTTGCGCCGGATTTTGAGCTAAACGATACCACCGGAAACAAAGTAAAGCTCAGCGATTTCCGGGGCAAAAAGAATGTCGTGCTTGCTTTTTACGTGCTCGCGTTCACCGGTGGCTGAGCGGCCGAACTTAAAGCGTATCAGGCTGATATTGCAAAATTCGACGCAAAAGAAACACAGGTAATTGGAATTTCAATGGATAGCTTTGCTTCCAACAAAGAGTTCGCAAAGCAGCTTGGGGTGACGTTTCCACTGCTCAGCGATTGGAAACGAGAGGTCTCGAAAGCGTTTGGGCTTTACAATGAACAGTCAGGCTATGGGCGCCGGGCGACTTTCGTTGTGGATACTGAAGGGAATCTTCAGCACGTTGAGGTCGGCAACACGGCGGTCGATCCGTCGGGAGCTTACCAAGCTTGTGACCTTATCCAGCAAAGAAAAGCCGCACGAGCAAACCAGGAAAAGCCGTGATCTACCAGAGTATTTAGTCAGGTAATTCTATTTCTTCAAGGCCGATCTCGCCGGATGAATCTTTCATTAAGACCTCGATCCGGCGCTCGGCCTTTGTTAATCTGTCGCGACAATCGCGCGAAAGTTTTACACCGCGTTCAAATAAAGCAAGGCTTTCTTCCAGGGCCATATCGCCTTCTTCAAGTTTTCCGACGATCTGTTCAAGTTCGTCGAGCGATTCTTCAAACGTCTTTGCCATGATTATTCGAAAAAGATCTCCGCCTGTTTTATCAACGATTCCAGATCCTTCACACCTAAACTTTTACCTGCGTTCTTAGGATCGCTATTAGTTGCCGCACCGATCAACTGTTCGCCGACCGATTGTGCGATCCGGGTTGCTAGGGCTTCGTCGCGTACACCGACGATCTTCCAGCGATTCTCGTTCTTTTTCATCTGTACTTCAAATCGATGTTCCGGAAGCCGGGAGGTTATCGTTGCTACTTCTCCGTCGATCTTGATATCCAGGTACTTATCTGCTCCTAAGACCATTGCAGGAAATGGTACATCCGAAAACCGCTGCGTTTCATTTCTCAACAGCCTTGGAAGCTCGGTCCGTGCCCGTTCTTTTGCAATTGGCAAGATCGGCGATGCGATCTTCAGCAGTTTATCGAGCACTACGGGCGGCATTCCACGTCCGTACATTTCGGCGGCTTTCGATGTTATCTGCGGAAGAAAGTTCTCGATGACCGTGTCTGTATCAACGAACTGAGCGAAAGCCCGGTCGTCGCCTCGCCGCGAGCTGTCAATCAATAATGCGAGCGAATATTGAGGCGTGTCCTCAAAGCTTCGCCAATAAAAATATGCCGCGACCGAAGCGATCAAGGCTAACGATGCCAACACGGTAGCCGATATCAAAAATGCTTTCTTCAAATACTTACAACCTCTCTATTCCACCGGAAAAACGTCTGTGACCAATGCGTCAACTCGTCCCCGAGCCAGTCGAAGTTTTAGTTTGTCGCCCGGTGCCAGCGGCTCTGCATCGCGAACGATCGTTCCGTCAATTGTCTGCGTGATCGAATAACCGCGATCCAAGACTCGTAATGGCGACATCGCATCAAGCTGTGCCATCGCGGTTTCGATCAGCACGTGCCGCTCTCGGGTTAGTGCAGTTCCTGCCGTCCGCGAACGCTGATCCAGAATGCCTAACCGGCGTTTATTTTCGCCGACCTTCTTCGCCAAACCGACCGGCGATAGTCGATGTGAAACTTCTCGAAGTCGCTCCGATCGTTCCTGCAGCTTTCTCGCTATATTCCGTGTCGCCTCGGACATCGACCTGTCAATTTGATGCCGCTTCTCACGTAGCGATGCCGGAAATTCTGCAAAGACGGGTGCCATCGCAAGCGATCGTACCGCTCCGTGAGCGGTTAACAGCCGCATGTTCATCGAACGTATCAGCTCGGCGGTCGAGCGGCGCAGATTTTCGATTATGTCTGATTCAGCCTTTGCGACGATCTCGGCCGCCGCGGATGGAGTTGGAGCCCGCAGATCGGCAACGAAATCGGCGATCGTGAAATCTATCTCGTGGCCGACAGCCGAAATCACCGGAATGTTCGATTCGCGGATTGCCCGTGCGACCTGTTCTTCATTGAATGCCCACAGATCTTCTGCCGAACCGCCGCCGCGGCCGACTATAAGGACATCGATCTTTTCCGCGTCCGAAGCGGTTGCGTTGAATTCGTTCGCCATCCGAATTCCGTTAGTTATTTGTTCACCGGCCCGTTCGCCCTGAACAAGTGTCGGCACGATCACAATGCTGACCGATCTTGCACGGCGTTCGAGAACGGTCAAAATATCTTGCAATGCAGCTCCGGTTGGCGATGTAACAACCCCGACTCGGCGGGGAAATGGCGGAATCGGGCGTTTTATCGATTCATCAAAAAGCCCTTCTTTCTGCAATCTTGCTTTGATCTGTTCGAATGCAACGGCAAGTGCACCTTCGCCGACCGGTTCGAGTGATTCGACGATGATCTGATATTCGCCGCGGGCTTCGTATGTCGTTATCCGGCCGCGAACTCTGACTTGCAGGCCGTCGGTCGGTTTGAAACGAATGCGAAAATTCTGGCCTTTGAAACAGGCGGCTTTGATAAATGATCCGCCTTCGGTCAATGAAAAATACCAATGCCCGGAAGCTGCCGAATGAAAATTCGTTATCTCGCCTTCGACCCAAACGCTTGCGAAGCTTCGTTCGATCACCGATTTGATGTCGGAATTGAGTTCCGACACCGTCACTGGACCGCGTTCATCCTCGAATAATGCTTGTAGCAAAGGGTTTTCCTGCATGTTCTTAGCGGTGATTGTATCACGCCGGCTTTTACCGGTCAGCGGCAATAGGCCGACTTTTGACCGGAATTCTCAGCCTTTGTTAACGTCAATAATTCTTTGACAAACGTTGCATCTGTGCAATATATTCTTAAATATAGCACATTTAAGGCTGAATCGATATGCAGAATCTAAGTCTGGTAAAACCGGCGTCCCAATTAAAAGAAGAGCAGCGGCATACCGAAGAGATCTTGCTCGAATCCGTTGGGATCGGGTTTTCCCGAGGCTCTGTTGCCGAAATATCGGGCGGGCCAAGTTCCGGAAAAGCCAGCCTGACCCTTTCCATTATCGCAAAACTTACGGCGGCCGGCGAGATATGTGCGGTAGTTGATTCAGCCGGAGGATTTGATCCGCCTTCGGCCGTAATTGCGGGCGTAAAACTCGAAAATCTCTTATGGGTAAAGTGTGCTGGCGATATCGAAAAGGCGTTTACGGCGGCGGATCATCTTGTTCAGGCTAAAGGGTTTGGGGCGATATGGCTCAATCTGCAGGGATTGCCCGCAAGCAAACTCAAGTTAGTTCCAAAGACTTATTGGTACCGCTACCGAACCCGTGTAAAGGACACGCCGACGCTTGTGATCGCAACTGCCGACGAGCCTGTTACCGGTTCGGCATCGCAAAGTGCTTTTGTTTTTTCACGTGAGCGGACGGAATGGTCCGGCAGCGGACGCTTCAAATTGCTCCGCGAATTTCATATCGCAATGCATTCCCGCAAACAGTTTTACGGCCGCCCGATCCCGGCACGGATCGAAGCGGACTATAGAAATGTGTGAATCACAGCATGTTTAAATATGGATAAAATACATATATAATAGTAATATCGATATGGGATAATATCCATTATGAAAATGAATGCTCAAACTCTTGCTTCTCGTATATTTCGCGAACACGGAGGAATTCTGCGTACATCGGATATCCTGCGGCTTGGTATTCATCCTAGAACGCTCTATCAGATGCGGGATAGTTCGCAAGTAATAGAGCTAAGCCGCGGGATCTATCGACTGGCAGATCTTCCACCGCTTGAAAATAGTGATCTCGTGGTCGTTATGAAACGGGCACCATCAGCAGTGATCTGCCTGGTTTCCGCTCTTTCGTTTCACGAGACCACCACCGAGGTTCCACATGAGGTCTATCTGGCGGTTCAGAAAGGTAAGGAAAAACCAAAGATGGATTTTCCGCCTACCAGGGTTTTTCATTTTTCGGACGAAACCTTTTCACACGGAATTGAAGAATATTCTCAAGATGGAAACCGAATCAGGGTTTACTCAAAGGAAAAAACCGTGGCAGATTGCTTTAAGTTTCGAAACCGCATCGGGCTTGATGTGGCTCTTGAAGCTCTTCGGCTATGTATACGCAAGGGTGGATCCAGAAAAAAAATACTTGAGTTTGCAAAGATCTGCCGTGTCGAAAATATTATCCGTCCATATCTTGAGGCGATCTAGCTAAATGAAAAAGGATATTGCAGCTTCGATACATCAGCGATTACTTAATATTGCACGAATTGAGAACCGTCCGTTGAATGAGTTATTGCAGTACTTTGCGGTCGAGCGATTTTTATTTCGGTTGGGACGGAGCGAGTACAAGGAAATGTTTTTGCTCAAAGGGGCTCAAATGCTTCGTGTGTGGAATGCTCCGGAAGCCCGTCCAACGATGGATATTGATCTTCTCGGAAAAGTCGAAAACAACATCGAGAGCATGGAAAACATAATTCGCGAGTGCTGCCGGATCGATTCAGCAGACGGCGCTAGCTTCGATGGAAAAAGTATAGTCGGCGAGGTGATCAAGAGAAATGATGAATACGAAGGAATTCGGGTTACATTGAAGGGCGTCTTAGGCAAGATCCGATTAGGGGTTCAGCTCGATATTGGTTTTGGTGATGTTGTAGTACCTCGACCCAAAAAGATCGAGTTACCGCAATTGCTCGATCTCGGCAGGCCAATACTGTGGGGATATACGCCCGAAAGCACGATAGCTGAAAAATTTCAGGCGATGATCGTTCTGGATATGGTCAACACACGGATGAAGGATTTCTATGATATTTGGTTATTACTAACGACTTTAGATATCGATGACAAAAATTTAGGGATCGCCATTCGCAAAACGTTTGTTCGCAGAAATACGGAGTTGCCTGATGATGTTCCGACTGCTCTTACCGTCGCATTTACAGATAACGAAACAAAGAAGAGACAATGGCAAGCGTTTTTGAGAAAGAACCGATTGGACATCAGCCTAAATCTTGATGAAGTCACAGACATCATCCGAAAGCGATTGCTTCCCTTGATTAAGACCGAAAGATAGATGTCTAGATCATATGCCTGCATAGTTTCGCCGAATGCAAAAGAGGATAAAGAGGCCTTGGTCTCCGTCGCGCATCAGTTCGCTTATTCGATAGAAGTGCTTGAGGACGGCATTTTGTTCGACGTAAGCGGACTCGAGCGTCTGATCGGCAAGCGGTCTTTGATCGCCCGCAAGATACTTGAAGAATTACAAAAGCATAACGTGCCGGGAAGCGTCGCCGTCGCGGAAACGATCGAAACCGCGACGCTGCTTGCCCGCCGGAATGACGGTGTAAGCAACGTTGTTCATTCGCCTGACGCATTTCAAAGGCTGCCGCTCAGCAATCTGCCGATCGAACGCGACACGCTTAATGTTTTTACTGATCTTGGTGTGCGGCGGGTCGAAGATCTGATCGAGATCCCGCGCGAAGAACTGATCGGGCGATACGGCCGCGAATTCGAAGAAATTATCGATATCGCCGAGCAAAAAGGTTCGGCAGTGCTTACGCCAAACGTCAGGGAAAGTGAGGCCTCGTGGAGCTATCTTCTCGATTTGCCGGTGGAAGATTTCGAGCAATTGATATTTTTGCTCAACCACGGACTCGACGATCTTTTTGTCCGGATCGCTCATATTGGCTTGAGCACCGAACAACTTGATCTTTCATTCGAGCTATCGAATAGAACCAAGCGGAATTACGAGATAAAAACCTCTTTCCCGACATTGGAACGGTCGTTCTGGCTAAAGCTTATAAACCTGCGGGTTTCGCTTGATCCGCCGGAAGCGGGGATCAAAGCCGTAAATGTTATTGCTCATTTTACCAAGCCGCAGCCGTCGCAAACCGGCTTGTATGCCGTCTCGCGGCCTGAACCGCAGAGCCTGCTCCTGACGGTGAACAAATTGAAAAAACTGGTCGGTGAAGAGAATGTCGGAGTGCCAGTGATCCTTGATCAACGAGCGGCAGAGGCATTCGCTTTGGATGCGGAGGCAATGCCGACCGGCCATGGAAGCCTCGAGAGCGAACCCACGAAACCGATCATAGCTTTTAGTTATTTTCGGCCGCCTATCCGGGCAGAAGTGCTTGTTCGCGAAGGCCGTTTGGTCTTTATAAGAACGAGATATTTCAGCGGACACGTTATCGAATACAGCGGCGTTTGGCGTGCAAATTCGAAATGGTGGGAAAACTCCTGGAAGACGCAGGAATGGGATGTCGAGGTCGAAGCCCAAGGCGTTTACAGGCTTTGCAAGGCTGGCCACGAGTGGTTTCTCATCGGTGAATACGATTAGGAAATGTCTTTTTGCGAATTGCATACACGCTCGGCGTTCAGCTTTCTTTCTTCCGGATCACAACCGGAAGGGTTGATAGACCGCGCCGCTGAATTAGGTTTGCACACGGTCGCTTTGCTCGATCGCGATACCGTTTCGGGTGCCGTTCGTTTTCATTTCGAAGCAAAAGAAAAAGGCATCAGGCCGATAATTGGTTCTGAGATCACGCTTGAGGACGGCAGCCTTTTGCCGCTGGTTCCGATCGATCTAAAAGGCTATCAAAACCTAAGCCGACTGATCACAACGGTCAAGCTTCGCCACAAGAAAGGCGAACATTTCGCGACCCGCAAAGACATCGAACAGCATTCCGAAAACCTGTTGTGCTACACCGGCGGTGCCGACGGATTTATGTATAACAGCATCAAGTCGGGTCGCGGCCAAGCGGATCTGGCCTGGCTCAAATACGTTTTCGAAGACCGGCTTTACGTCGAACTTCAGCGACACCATCTCCGAAGTGAAGAAGCGATAAATCAATCTTTGCTTGGGCTTGCCCATAAACTAAAAGTACCGTTCTTCGCCAGCAACGGCCCATATTACGCCGATAAATGTGACCGACAACTGTTCGATGTTTTCACCTGCATAAAGAACCACTGCACGATCTATGATGCCGGCAAGCTGCTTTCAGAAAACGGCGAGCGTCACCTGAAAACGCACGAACAAATGGCCGCTCTTTTCGAAGATCAGCCGCACGCCGTCGATATAACATCCGAGATCGCCTCACGCATTAAATTTTCATT
>CAZXTS010000062.1:0-14276 GCA_964643745.1 uncultured Chloracidobacterium sp. | reverse complement strand
CGTGCGATGTGCTGCGCGATATTTCGTTTGAACTCGCCGAGGGTGAAGTTATTGCATTGCTCGGGCCGAACGGTGCGGGTAAGACGACGCTGATAAAGGCACTCAACGGAACGCTTCCGGCGGCAAAAGGCGAGGTTATGCTTGACGAAAAGCCGCTCGGCGATCATTCGCGGAGTGAGATCGCAAGGCGGATCGCGGTCGTTGCACAGGAAAATGAGACGAAGTTTCCCGTGACGGTTCTTGAGTTTGTACTGTCCGGAAGGTTTGCGAGCGGTTCGGTATTCGGTTGGGAAACGGAAGACGACATCGCGGCGGCACGGCGGGCTTTGGAGGAATGCGATCTGGCGGATTTCGGCACGCGGCTGATGAACGAGCTTTCGGGCGGTGAGCGGCAGCGTGTAGTTTTGGCAAGGGCGATCGCGACCGATGCAAAGATCTTATTGCTCGATGAACCGACGGCGAATCTCGACCTGCGTCATCAGGCGATGATGTTCCGGTTGGTTCGCTCACGGTGCGATTCCGAAGGTTATTCGGCGGTCGTCATCACGCATGACCTGAATTTGGCAGCGGAATTTGCCGATATATTGCTGCTGCTGAAACACGGAACTATTTTTGCCGCCGGGCCGCCTACGGCAGTTTTGACCGAATCGAACATTAGGGAAGTTTTTGATGTGAATACGTTGCTGGATGAACATCCGGCAAGCGGAAACGTCAGAGTTACAAGTGTATTTTAGATCGTTCAGAGTACAAGCTTCAGCTTGATTTTCTTTATCTGATGCACGCTAAAGCGTGAACTCTGAGCATTGTTGACATTTGAAGCAAAGGAAGTCCGGTGTAAATCCGGCACTGCCCACGCAACAGTGAGTCGATTTTAGATTTTTGATTTTTGATTTTGGATTCGAAAACCGTTGACGCGAAATTTACTTCGTTCGACCAATCCAAAATCGGCAATCCGAAATCCAAAATCCGACGAGTCTGGAACTTTGCTCTATTGTCTTGGCACAGAACCATTCTGCGTGTGGGCAGAAGAGGAAATTATGAGTAAGAGTTTTCTATTTTTCTTTTTATTTTTGAGCGCGGCCGCGGTCTCGGCACAGGCCGATCCGGCTGCTTCACCATCACCTACCCCGCAAACGATCCGCGAAACGGTAACAGTTTCAGCCGATCTGCCGCAGCCGATCGACGAAGTTTCGAAGACGGTGAACGTGATCGGCGGACAGGAAATGCGCGAGCGTGCGGACATCACGCTGGTTGATTCGCTGCGGACGATGCCGGGCTTTCGCGTGCAGCAATTGGGCGGATTCGGACGGACGGCTTCGATAAAGACGCGCGGCCTGCGAAACCAGGACACGGCAATTTTGATCGATGGCGTAAGGCTCCGCGACGCGGCGGCGATCACGGGCGATGCCTCGCCTTTCTTGAGCGATATCACGCTGACGAGCGTTTCTCGTGTTGAGGTGCTTCGCGGTTCGGGTTCGTCGCTTTATGGAACGAATTCGATCGGCGGTACGGTTAATTTCATCACGCCGAGTCCGCGTGCCGGCTGGCACGGACAGCTAGCAGGGGCATTTGGCGGGCTCGGGTTCGGACGCTTTCGAGGCGTGACGAGCTATGGAACGGACGAAGGCAAATTTGGATTCGGGCTCGGTTTTTCGCGAACCGCTTTTACTAAAGGGATCGACGGCCAGGACAACGCCTCGAACACGAATTTTCAGCCGCGATTCGACTTCAAGCCGACAGAGAACACGAGCATCGGGGCACGGTTCTTTTTTTCCGATGCAAAGGTGCGGTTGAACGCAAATCCTGATACTTTCGGCACTCTTCCGCCGACCAACGCGACGATCATTGGTGCCCGCGAAGGCGTGAATTTCGTCGCTGATGCGAACGACCCGGATGCATTTCAGAAGTCGCGCTTTCTGAGCAGCATTTTTACCGCGTCGCACGCATTTAATTCGACCGTCTCGCTGCAAGGGTATTATTCGAACCTGCAAACACGCCGCCGCAACGACAACGGACTACTCGGGCCGGGGTTTCAGTCGGAATCCACGTCGCACAACGACGGCGGAATTCAAACGGCGAATTTTACGGCGGCGATCACGCCGAAATATCACACGATAAAGATCGGCTACGAATTCGAACACGTGAAATTCGGTAACGATGGACTCACGCCGACCGGAACGGGAGATTTTTCAACTGACGCATTCCAGTCGAGCAATACGATCTTTGCACAGGACGTTGTCAGTCTTTTCGGCGGTCGGCTGCAGCTTGCGGGAGGTGCACGGGCACAATGGTTCGACCTGAAAATGCCGGAGTTTAGCCTGACAAATACGCTTTTCTCGAACACTTCGGTTGCCGACCCCGCATCGGCATATACGTTTGATGGCGCTGTTTCTTATTTCTTCGAATCAAGCGGAACAAAGCTGCGGGCACACGTCGGAAACGGCTATCGGGTGCCGTCGCTGTTTGAGCGATTCGGGTCGTTCTTTTCCACGTGGCCGGCTCCGGGCTTTGTCGCACTTGGCGACCCCGATCTGAAACCGGAAAAGACGATCGCCTTTGATGCAGGCGTCGAGCAATACGCTTTCAACGACAAAGCTCGTTTTGTCGCGACGTATTTTTATACGCATCTGCGCGACATTATCGGGTTCGGAAGCGTGCCGCAGCCTGATCCGAATAATCGGTTTTCGGGTTATCGAAATCAAAAAGGAGGTATCGCACGCGGTGGTGAATTCAGCTTTGACGCAAAGCCGTCCGGTTCGACCGACGTTTTCGCTTCATACACATTCACGAATAGCGATCAGCGTGTGCCGCAGGTTTCGGGCACCGGCGTGATCAGAGCGCTGGGTATTCCTGATCATCAGTTTACGATGAATTTCACACAGCGATTCGATCGTTTCTGGGTGAATATGGATGTGCTCGTTTCGTCGTCGTACCTCGCACCGATTTTCAGCAATTCGGTGTTTCGAACCTACATCTACCGCTTTGACGGAAACCGAAGGGCCGACCTGACGGGTGGTTATACGTTCCGTTTGGGAAATGACCGATACGGATTGCGTTTGTTCGGGACCGTCGAAAATCTGTTTGATAATGAATATTTTGAGAACGGATTCCGAACTGCCGGTCGAAATGCTCGGGCAGGGCTGAATTTCAGCTTCTGAACGATTGAATAATTGATGTGCTAAAATAGCCGAAACGCGAGGTGGAATTATGAAAGATCTGCTTGGTTTCGGCTATTTTGCAATTTTGGTCTTTGTCGTTCCGGGGTTTGCGCAGACGCCAACTGTAACAAACGCGGACCTCGAGCGGTTTCGCGAAAAACGGCTTCAGGCCGAACGCGAATATCGCGAGAACTACGAACGGCTTGGAATGCCATCACCCGAAGAGATCGAAAAACGGCGGGAGGAAGACATTTCCCGAACCGTCGAGCTGGGAGATCGTCTGCGTCGTGAACGCCTGGAGCGTGAACTCCGTTCGATCGAATTGGCCACGTTGGCGGCGAGAAACAGTGACCAGGGTGTTGTGTACCAGCCGATAGTCGTTCGCGAACAAAGCGGTTATTTTTACGGGACCACTTATTATCGCGGCCGTCAGCATGGGCAAAAATGGCCGCGTTCCCGTCAACCGGTCATTTGGCGAGCAGCCGGCGGAATGGTCTATTGGGAGCCGGGCGGCCGACCGAGCTCGATCTGGTCATCGCCTTTCCAGCCGAAACTTTCGAGGCTTCAGGGACCGGAGCGTCCCTGATTTCCCTTTAGTATCAAAAAGTCATACTATTCAATAATGAACAAGAAGAAGCTGGCTCAGTTCGAGCAGTTGCTTGAAGATCCCGGCGAGACACGGATGACATGGGCCGAAGCCATCGGGCTGTTGAAAGCGGCCGGTGCGGCCGTTAATTCGAAGAACGATCGTGTTCGGGTGGTGTTAAAAGACGTTCGTGCGATACTTCATCGACCGACGGCTGAATCGGAGCTGAGCATCGGATCCGCCCACGCACTGCGCCGAATTTTTCTTACCTGCGGTGAATAGGAACAATGAAATATAAGAACTACGAAGCGATCGTGCGGTACGACGAGGACGAACAGGCCTTTTTTGGCGAGGTCGTGAATACTCGCGATGTGCTTACGTTTCAGGGCAAATCTGTGACGGAACTCAAACGCGAGATGAAGGCCTCTGTCGAGGAATATCTGGAATTTTGCAAAAAGCGGAAAGAAGACCCGGACCGGCCTTTCTCCGGAAACTTCGTGCTTCGCATTTCACCGCAGCTTCACAGCAGGCTTTACGCAAAGGCGAAGGCGAGCGGACAGAGTTTGAATTCATACGTCGAGCAGCAGCTCGAATCATCGATAAAAGGTATATGAAACAGGGTTGGGAAGCCGTTATCGGTATGGAGGTCCATACCCAATTGGCGACGGAAACAAAGATATTTTGCGGATGCCGTGCCGAATTTGGAAGCGAGCCGAATTCGAATACGTGCCCGGTCTGTTTGGGTTTGCCAGGTGCATTGCCTGTCTTGAATCGGCGGGTGATAGAACTCGGCGCACGTGCGGCGTTGGCATTGGGACTCGAAATTCAAGAAACTTCGATCTTTGCCCGAAAGAATTATTTTTACCCCGATCTGCCGAAAGGCTATCAGATCTCGCAATACGATAAGCCATTTTCAGCCAATGGCCAGTTAAAGATTATGACCGCCGAGCGGGACGAAGGCGGGCACGCGACCGACTGGAAGCCGATGACCATCGGTATCGAGCGGATGCACCTTGAGGAAGACGCGGGAAAGAACGTCCACGAAGGCCTTCCCGATACGGATATGTATTCATATGTCGATCTCAATCGTGCCGGGACGCCGCTCGGCGAGATCGTTACGAAACCGGACTTTCGCACGTCGTGGCAGGCTTATGATTATGTGAACCACGTTCGCCGGGTTCTGCAATGGGTCGGGGCAAGCGATGCCGACATGGAGAAGGGAAATCTCCGCTGCGAGGCGAATGTTTCGGTGCGAAAGGTCGGCGAGACGGCGTTCAACAACAAGGTCGAATTAAAGAATCTGAACTCGGTCCGATTTATGCAAAAGGCGATCGAATTCGAGATCGAGCGTCAGATCGCGGCGCACGAAGCGGGCGAAGGTGTGAGCCAGGAAACGCGGCTCTGGGACGAACAGAAGAATGAGACCCGCGTTATGCGCTCAAAAGAAGACGCACACGATTATCGATATTTCCCCGAGCCAGATCTTCAGCCGCTAAAGGTCTCGGCAGAGTTCATCGAAAGCGTTAAGGCGGCGATGCCTGAGTTGCCGGACACGATGCGCGACCGTTTCATTGAGACTTACGGACTGAGTTATGCGGATGCGTCGCAATTAGTCGGCGAACGTGAGCTTGCTGAGTTTTTTGAGACCGCCGCCCGTGTTTCCGCAAATCCGCGGCTTGCGTCCAACTGGGTTCTTGGCGAATTCACCCGCGAATTGAATAACTCGGGCAAGACAGCAAGTGAGAGTATTGTCACCGCCGAAGACCTTGCCGAGCTTATCGTCACGCTCGAAGAAGGCAAGATCAACAACAATCAGGCCAAGGAGGTATTTGCCGAAATGTTCGCGACCGGCAAGCCCGCGGCTGAAATAATTAATGAAAAGGGATTCGAACAGATCTCAGACGAATCTGCCATCGAAAAGATAATTGATGATGTGGTCGCGGCAAATGAACAGCAGGTAACCGCATACCGGGGCGGGAATGAAAAGCTATTCGGGTTCTTTGTCGGCCAGGTAATGAAGGCATCGCAGGGCAAAGCCAATCCACAGGTCGTTAACACATTGCTAAAGCAAAAATTATGAGCCTTGCCGACAAAACAGCGATAGTAACAGGCGGAAGCAAGGGCATCGGCTTTGCGATCGCGAGATCGCTTGCCAAGGCCGGTGCAAAGGTGATGATCTGCGGGCGCGACAAAAGGTCGCTGAATCAAGCGGTCGCGGCATTGTCAGAAGTTGGCCAGGTCGAAGGCGAAGTTTGCGATGTTCGCAGCGAAGACCAGGTCCGCATAATGCTCGAAGAATGCGAGAGAAGATTCGGCGGGCTGGATATTCTGGTAAACAACGCTGGGATCGGATATTTCGGCAAAACTGTCGAAGAACTTTCAGGAGACGAATTCCGGCAGACGCTTGAAACTAATCTTTTCAGCGTTTTCTACACCTGCCATTACGCCATTCCCATGATGAAGAAAACCGACGGAGGTTATATCTTCAACATCTCATCGCTGGCCGGGCAGAATGCCCATCCAAAAATGGCGGCATATAATGCTTCGAAATTTGGGTTGAATGGGTTTAGTGAAGCACTAATGCAAGAGGTTCGACACGACAATATCAAGATCAGCTATATCTGTCCGGGAAGCGTTAACACCTATTTTGGCGGCGACACGCCGAGTGAAGATAAAATGTGGCAGATACAGCCGGACGACATCGCGCAGGTGATCGTTGATCTGCTCGCGATGCCCGCACGAACTCTGCCGAGTAAGGTCGAGATGCGGCCGAGCCGGCCTCCCCGCTGAGGCTGAATCACCCCGAGACCGCCAAACAGTCTAATAGCGCCATTTTCAGAATCTTCGGGTCTATCGGTTTGAGGAACGCACCGGAAACTCCACATCGAGCGGCGCTTTTGCGGACCTCGGGATCAGTGTTGCTGGTAACCAGAAATATCGGAATTCCAGAATATCGTTCTCTTCTTTTCAGATGCTCGGTTAACTCGAGCCCGTTCATCCGCGGCATTTCATAATCGGTTATGATCGCCGCCGGTAGCGAAGATCTTCCGAGAATTATCTCAAGAGCTTCAAGGCCGTCGGCTGCGGTTATGCAATTTAAGCCTTCTTGTTTGACAAGTTCTTCATGTGCCCGCCGGATCGTCGCGCTATCGTCAACCACGACAACATATTCTGTTGCTGAGCCTTGAAGGTCGGGATTCGGCATCCTTCGGGCAGCTGCTAATTCTTCTTGCAGGTGACTTGCAACCGCATTCGCATCAATGATCTGCACCTCTGTCGAAAGATCGATCCTGCCATGCCGCAGGGAAGGCATCTGTTCAGCCGGGCCGTGTAAGCGATCATCGAGCAGAATATTCTCTGAACCGACATACCGGTCAGCGTAAACGCGAACCGGAGTCGATGACAATTCAACAATGCCGCACTGTACAGGGTTCAGTGCATCGACTTCTGCGATCTGTGCAATATGAAGATCGGAACTGATCTCTCTGCCGCTTTTTCGTAGCTGGGTTTCCTCGAGATCGGAGATCAACCTGATGTCCGGGCCAAGAGGTAATGCAAACAGCTGCTTGCCGACCTCATAAACAAGTCCCTTGATCAAAAATTCCCTTGTTGGGATAGAGATCGAGAACTCAGTTCCTTTTCCCGGTGTGGTAGCAACAGTGATACTGCCGCCGAGAGCAAGAAGCCCGTCCTTTACAATGCTCATTCCGATACCCCGGCCGGCATTCATTGAAAGCCGTTCGGCGGTCGAGAATCCGGATTCAAATATCAGTTCGCATAGTTCATCGGCTTCGACGTTCTCCAAATCAGTTTCGGTTAGAAGTCCTTGTTCGGCCGCACGCCGTTTCACGCGGTCCAGATCGATCCCATTGCCGTCGTCCGAAACGTGGATCTTTATTTCCAGACCGGAAACCTGATACACAATTCGGACGTTGCCAGTTTCAGGCTTCCAGCGGAACCGGCGCTTGTCTGCGTCCTCGATGCCATGGACGGCACAATTGCGGATCAGATGCATTAGCGGTTCCGTCAGTTCTTCGAGCAATTCGGAGCGTATTGGTTCCGCTCCGCCGATGATCTGGAGCGAGACGATCTTGCCGGTCTCTTCGGCCGTGACACGTGCAGTTCGCTCCAACCTGTGTCTAATCGATTCGAACGGAACGTTTCTGACATTGAAGACCAGCGACCGGATCATTCGAAGCCGTTCATGATGATCGGCAAATGCCGAATTATGGTGCGCGATATTTAACTCCGCCAACCGTGCTGCCAGCGAACGTTCCGAGAGAGTGGCTAACTGGATCGCTTTCTCAAGTTCGTCCAGTTCGTGGTTTTTTACTCGTGTAAACCGATCTTTTTTTACCGATTCCGATGCCTTGACCGCGGGTGCAGCGATCGAAGGTGCGAGTTTCGGAGTTTCGGGCTCAGCCAGAACAAATTCAGTGCGATCGCCGTTTGGTGTGCTAACGGAATGCACGTCTGCCGGCACCGTGGTTCCTTCGTCGGACATAGACGGCTCCTCTAACGAAACGAGTAAAGCCGTCGTTTCAGTCCGGAGTGTTTCTATCTGTTTACAGAGGCCGGCAAAGACCCGTTGTTTATTCTCCGGCGACGATGAGGTGAATTGATCGATCGTGGTCTCAAGGCGATGAGCTCCTGCCGAAGCATTGCCAAGGCCAACTATAGCTGCGGAACCTTTGAATGTGTGAATGTGCCGTTTGATGGTCCAAATGGCCTTTTCGTCTGAAGGATTACCCTTTAAGATCTCGATATTCTGCATCACCGAATCGAAGATATCCTCAGATTCCGTACGGAATATCTCAGCGATATCAGGGTCGATAAGTACCTGCGAGCCGTAGCTGCCGGGAGAGCCTTTGTCCATGACAAATGAGTCAATTAGCGGCGTGGCTACACCGGCCTGATCAAGATCAAGCAGATCATTAGCAGTTGAATAAAGGGAATTGCTCATTGGAAGCCTGGATCAATTTTGGATCTAGCAGGCCTGCGAGTTTTGACTGAACGTGCTAATTCGGAAAATAGATCTTATATTGCAGCGATGCCCGCTATCCTAACTCGCCGTCAGCGGGCATTTGTTCATGTCCGTTCGCGGTTGCTGTGAAGACCGATTCTATTGTCTTCATAAGGGTCTCAGGTCCGAACGGCTTGGTGATATAAGCGGACGTGCCGGCCATTTTCCCTCTGACCTTGTCAAAGAAGCCGTCCTTGCCTGAGATCATTACGACGGGCACCTTGGCGATCTCCGGCATGCTGCGTATCGCTTTGCATGTCTGGTAGCCGTCCATCTTCGGCATATTTATATCGAGCAGGACCATGTCCGGCTTGAGCGTGCCCAGCATTTCGAGTGCTTCGACACCATCCCCGCAGCAATAGACTTCGTGGCCGCATTTTTCAAGCTTGCCGCTGATCAGTTTGCGAACGGTCGGGCTATCGTCAACCACTAGAATGGTCTTATTCTTCGTAAGTGAGCCAGCAGTCTCTTCATGCTTTCGAACGTCTTCGATCCGGATCAGAAGTGAATTCACCTGCGATGAAAGAACAAAATTCCCCGGATTGAGCTTGGACGCTTCGTAAAGCACATGGTAACCGGACTGGAGGTCCTGAAGATTCAAATGTCCGACTGCAAGCATCGTCAATTCGGATTCTGTAAATACTCGGTTTGACCTTTCATCTTCGAGTTTGTTGACCGCTGATCTGACCAACGCCTGATTGAGGTTGGGATTCGCGCTGAATAGGTCGAGATCGGAGAGAATTAGGACCGCACGGCATTGGTTGCACGAGATCGCGCCGATGTCGTTTTCATTGCTGCAAAAAGCACAGGCAGCCATAGGAGCAACCGGATGTGATTCGTGGCCATTCCAGATGGGATCGGAAATTGGGGGCGGTTCCGCCTCGGTCTCAGATGTCGCGATCTCCGGGAGTTCATCGAACGATACCGCCGGGATCGTTTTAAAAGGATCAGATTCATCACTCTCAAAAGTCTCAACAGACTCAACGGTCTCAACTGGTTCGGCCATTTCAGGTATCGACTGGGCCTCGATCCTGATCCTCTCTGAAACAAACGGAGTGTAAAAGCTCGGTTCGCTATCTTCAAACTTCGCAGTCGGATCATTGTATTGGCCAAATTCCTCAACTTGCGGAGGTTCAAGCGAATAATCAGCTTCAATATTCGGAACTTCGGTTGCGGCGTCGTTGCTGTTGCTGTCCGTGTGAAATTCGCCGAGCCCGGTTTCGCTGACCATTTCAACGACTTTATCTGCCGACAGCTCAAGGGTGTCCGCAGCCGGTGATTCGTAGACATCTGACGAGGAAACCTCGATGGATTCGTCGAACGGTTCCTGATCCAGCGAAGCCATTGTGTCGCTCTGTGGATCATATTGAGCTATCTCGTCGCTTATGTATACAGCCGGTTCTTCGGCAATATCATCAGCGAAGGATGCTTGTTCAGCCGGTTGATGTTCGGCCAATTCGGCAATGTCTGCCTGTCGTTCCAAATACTCAGTGTCGGCATACGAACCGTCCGATATTTCAACCTCAGCCGAGCTTTCAAAAGGCGAGGGAAACGCCGAAACCGGAGTATCGTCTTCCTCTTGGTCAAGATCTTCTGTGACTTCCGCGGTGCGGTAGAAACCAGCATCAACCACAAGTTCCTCGTCCGCGATCGATCCGAAAGCTTCTTCATTGACCTCGATCTGCTCCGGCTCAGATATCGTGACCTCAGCGTTTTCAGCAATGAATGCCGGTTCCTCAAAGGTATCCGTCGTTTCCGCTATGTATTCCGCGGTGGCCCTTGATTCCAGTTCGCGAACCTCGTCGATGATCTCGGCTGGTATCTCAAGGTCTTGCGTCGGGATACGGTCATATTCCGGTTCGACATGCAGCCCTTCAGCCTGATGATACTCGGAAGCGAACGAAGGACGTGCACGGTCGTCTGACGGATTTTCGACATTGATGCCGATGATGTTGCTGAGAGAATCGATGCTGACGCAGGCGGCCTCGTTGTTGGGGTTGATCTCCAGGACACGCTGCAGCGAGAGTATCTTTTCATCTAAATTATCAGCGAAGTGCGAGCGGAGCATCCACGCTTCCTCACAGGCCGGGTCCTCTTCGATGACCTTTCGGAGCAGCTGGTAAGCTTCGTCCTTTTGTCCGATGACCGCGGCCCTTTTTGCAGCCGCGAGGTGTTCGGACGTGATCTCTTTTCGTGCTTTGAAGAAGGCCTTCGAGGCTGCTTCGTTCATCGGGTTGATCTTGAGCACCTTTTCGAGAAAATTGAGTCGGCCTTCGGCGGTCTCGGCCAGCGAGGCCATCCAAAGCCAAGCCATTTCGTTGTTCGGATCGAACTCGATAGCTCGATTTAGACACTCCGCCGCAAAGCCCGCGTTGTTTGCGCCTGCCGCATCGATCCCGCGCTGGACAAAGGTCTTCGCCAGAAGGGCATTGGTCGATGCCTTCCATTCGCTGGCCCGGGCATTATCCGGATTGATCGCGAGCACATTATTGAGGAAGACAAGAAGTTCTTCAGGATACTCGCTTATTGACGCAAGCCAGAGCCATGCAGATTCGTTGTCCGGCTCGAGCTCTGTCACTTTCAAAAGCGCTACACGCGCTTCCGACCGGTCGCCGGCCTGAACATAGCGAATACCTGCATTTAGCAGATCATTGATGTTTCCGCTATTGGCGACAACATTTTCAGCCTGTCCGCCTGTGCGAAGCGAATGCGATGCGGCCTGAGTGGTGTTTTCAACGTCTAATCTCATAAGATTTCTAAGGTGTAGTTTGGTAGGATGCAACCGGCGGAACTGCAACTGCAGAGCGCACCGCCCGCGTTGTCCTTCCACTTTGCAAACACAATGCCAATTTGAACGGCTAATCGGTCAATTTGATTCATTGCTCTAAATTGTTGATTTAATTGGCATTCTAAGGTTCTTCATTGGCATAGAGGGAGAAGGGGGCAATCTGTTTGACCATAAATTGTGACAAAAGATGGCAGTACGTGTAACAAAATTCGGTCATAAATGGGTTACAATCGGCAGGTGGATTTACAAACAGACCTGCTTATCATAGGCGGTGGCCCGGCCGGAATTTCGGCTGCTATCTGGGCCGACGACCTCGGTATCGACCGGCTCCTGATCGAGCGAGAAGACAGCCTCGGCGGACAGCTAAAACATACCTTCAATTCGATCACAAACTATCCGGGATTCACGAGTATCGAAGCTGCCGAGCTGCGCGAAAGATTTGAATTGCAGATCATGGATAAGCCCGGTCTTCGATGCGGATCGGAAATGGTCCGAATTGATCCGGAAGGAAATATCGCCCATTTGGACAATGGCGATCTCATCCGATTCCGCACAATGATATTTGCATCGGGTGTCCGGCGAAGCGTGTTGGGCGTGCCGGGCGAGAGGGAATTCGAAGGCCGCGGCATACTTACCTCAGGTGCGAGAGAACCGGAAAAGGTGAAGGATGAAACGGTAGTGGTCGTTGGCGGAGGCGATGCCGCAGTGGAGAACGCACTTATCCTTTCGGCTCATGCTGAGAAGGTTTATCTGGTCCATCGGCGAGATATCTTCACAGCCCGTCCGGATCTTTTAGACAAGGCACACTCGGTCGGAAACATTGAAACTCTGA
Organism: uncultured Chloracidobacterium sp.; assembly: GCA_964643745.1. Lineage (GTDB taxonomy): Bacteria > Acidobacteriota > Blastocatellia > Pyrinomonadales > Pyrinomonadaceae > OLB17. The sequence goes on along the minus strand of CAZXTS010000062.1, from coordinate 1,889 downwards.
CCGGAACCGTCGTTTCAGAATTTGCCGGAACCGATCAATTGAATGCCGTAATCTTGCGCAGCCTCAAAGGCGCAAACAAAATTTTAGAGCTACAGGCTAGATATGCGATCATCAGGATCGGTGTTATTCCCAATTCGGAACCGCTCGCGCAATTCGTCGAAACTGACGAACGAGGGTATATCAAGGTCACCCACGACCATAGAACGAACATGCCAAATATATTCGCGGTTGGTGACGTTGCGATACTTTCTTCTCCGACGATCGCTTCGGCAATTGGTTCGGCCGCGACAGCGGTCAAGACGGCCTCTGGTCTTTTCAAACGATTGGAAATAGGCTAGTATACGAAAACTTGGAATCCACAGAATTTTGAATTTTATCCAAATTTTGAAGAAAATGCGGTAGAAATTAGGATCAAAATGCTTGTTTTTGGCCGTAATTCTCGCATTTTTCGATTAGTTTTCCAATGGAACGGAAAATGCCTTGAACCTTGTTAAGGTATTTTCACCTTCACATTTTTACCAGATCAATTTAGGAGGAGCTATGAGTTTTACGAAACTTCAAACAAAGGTCGTATCCGGACTATCGGCGATGTTGGTTGCAATTCTATTTGCCTCGTCAGCATTTGCACAGTCCGGTACATCCAGCGTCAGCGGCACTGTTACAGACCAGAACGGGGCAGTTGTAGCCGGAGCAACCGTTGTGCTAACGAACGCAGCAACGGGCCTTTCACGAACGGCTGTTACTAACGAAGTCGGCCGATACAGTTTTTCATCGATCCAACCTGCGACCTACAGAGTTGAGATCACCGCGGACGGTTTCAAGAAAGCAGTGAACAGTGCTATTCAGGCTCTCGTTGACACCCCCAACACTTTCAATGTCGTCCTGGAAACAGGTGACGTTTCAGTCGTGGTGGACGTAACGACAGGCACGATCGAATCGGTTATTAACACTCAGGACGCGACGATCGGGAACAACTTCGTTCCTGAACAGATCGTCAATCTGCCGACCGACCTGCGAAATTTTAATCAACTTCTTGCCCTTCAGCCAGGTGTTACCCGCGACGGCTACGTTGCCGGAGGCAGAAGCGACCAGGCAAATATTACGCTTGATGGCGTTGATATTAACGATCAGCAAACCGGTGGACGAGCCGGCGGTGGTAGTATCGAGCAATCATCGGCGCTTCGTTCGACTGTCGAGTCGATACAAGAATTCAGGATCACGACGCTCGGAGCCAACGCAAATCAGGGCCGTTCATCGGGGGCTCAAGTCTCCTTGCTCACCAAGAGCGGCACGAACGATTTTCGCGGAGCTGCATACTACTTCTATAGGCCCACTGCTTTCTCCGCGAACACGTTTTTCAACAATTTGGCCGGGATCGAGCGACCGAGTCTTGCTCGAAGTGTTTATGGCGGTGCGATCGGTGGCCCTATCAAAAAGGATAAGTTCTTTTTCTTTTATACCTATGAAGGGCAGTATCAGAAGGAAGATGCCCAAGTTGAAAGAACTGTCCCACTTGCCCATCTAGGACAGGGTTCGATTCGTTTTGTCGGAACAGGGCCAAGTTGCAATGCAAGCAACCAATGTGAAATTGGTCTTGCTGAATTACAAGGCATATACAATATTGCCGGAATCAATCCGGCAGCACGGGCAGTCTTGGCCGGTGCGTCCCAGCGATATCCTGCGAATGGTACTATCGGCGACGGCATTAACACTGGTGGTTTTCGGTTCAATTCGCCCACCTTGCTGAAGCAGAACACCCACATTGCACGATTTGACTACAACATAAACGCTAATCACCAGCTTTTTGGACGCGGGAATTATCAGTATGACACGTTCGCGAGTACCTCGATGTTCCCCGATACTCCGGCGACTAGTGTTTGGACACATCC
>CAZXTS010000061.1:0-14330 GCA_964643745.1 uncultured Chloracidobacterium sp. | reverse complement strand
AAACGGGCACGCGACCAGCCTTCGACCCTCGCCGCTAGAAACGCATCCAGACGACCTCCGGCTTCCTCAGCGGAAACAATAAATTGGTCTTGTTGACTGTCGCTCATTAATTAGTAATTCGTTAATTAGTAATTACTAATTAATCGGGGGCAACTGGGTCGGAGTTATTTCTTAGCCGCCAGATCATGAAAACGATACAACTCGCGGCAACGAATAGGCTTGCAAGCTGTGATGTCGAGAGCCCGGTGGCGGAGGTCAGGCCCCAGAGGTCGCCTCGCGGGTCGTCGCGGATGAATTCGATGGCAAAACGAAAGATCGAATAGATAATGCCGTAGGCGATCAGGATCTGGCCGTCGAATTTTTTGCGTTTGTGCAGCCAGACAAGCAGCCCGAAAACTGCAAGCATTGTAAATGATTCTATTAGCTGTGTTGGATGCAAAAACAGCTCTGACGAATCCGGCCCGTAGATCGGAACACCTGTGTATTCGTGGCCGCTTTCCGTGAAATGAACGCCCCAAAACCAATCGGTCGGTTTACCCCAACAGCAGCCTGCGGCAAAGCAGCCTTGACGGCCAAATGCCTGCCCGAGTGCTACAGCGGGAGCGAACGCATCGGCTGTTTTCCAAAATGGTAGCTTGTAAACCCGAACAAGTATCGCGACAGTAATAAAGCCGCCGATGATGCCGCCGAAAACCACGCCGCCGCTTCGCAGAAAATCAAGAGAAAAAAGCGAGACGTTAGGATCGACAAAGAACATCAACACCTTGGAACCAAGCAATCCGCCAAGCAGCGTCCAAAGGCCAAGGTCGTATATCCGCTCACGAGGCAACCCGTCACGAGCCGCTAGCCGCGAGGCCGCAAATAAAGCGATCAGCATCCCGCCAGCCAGCCAAAGGCCGTATGCGGTTATGGGAAAATCGCCGATTCTGAAAAGTTCAGGGTACATCTTTCGATTTCGGATTGCGGATTGCGGATTGCGGATTTAAATCCGAATCTGCGGTCTGCCGTTTGCTCAAAAACATGTCGATGATTAGTAGCCCCGCTCCGATCACGATCGCCATGTCGGCTACGTTGAATGTCGGGTAGTGCCACGAACCGAACTGGACATCAATAAAATCTACGACAAAGCCGAGGCGAACGCGGTCGGTAACGTTTCCTGCGATCCCGGCTAGCAACAGTGCCAATGCACCCAAAATTCGATCATCGGATCGCGGCGTTTTCCAGAAGAAATAAAGCACCAGAACTCCGGCAATTATAGCAACGGCCGACAGGCCCCAGCGGCCCGGATCGCCATAATCATCAAGCATTGAAAATGCAACGCCCGTATTTTGCGCATAGGCGAAATTTAGAAATCCGGAAATTACCGGAATATCTTCGCCAAAACGCAGACGGCTAACGGCCCAAGCTTTCGTCGTTTGGTCGACCAGAAAAACCCCGCCGGTAATGGCGAGGTATCCAAGCTTCCACAATATATCTTTCTTATTCAAAGTTCGTTTTACTCGTCATGAATGATCGCACTTCTAATTGAATCGATAAGTTCAGCATATTTGTCCCGAACATACGGGTCAAGTTTATCTTCGAGATCATGTCCCAGTCCTTTAACCTTTATCAATTCCTGAACATCGGCGAGATCCTTATAATCTGTCCGGAGCCGAAATGCCCGAGGCAAGTTTTAGTTCGATGAGTTTCAGAAGCGAAACGGTTCTCACGTTTTCGATCATCTCGCTGGCGGCCAGAGGTTCCGGAAAGACGACCGGTTTGGGCAGACCGTCTCCCGGAAACTCACCTGAGGTGATTATCTTAACGGGAATATTTTCCTCGGTTGTTCTGAATTTCTTTTTCGCTCCTTCGAAAGCCGGTCGATAGCCCATTCCGATCAGCTTTTCACGAAATGTCTCAAGCCCTTCGCGCGTCATAAGCAGATCGATGTCCTCCGTGAACCTTCGATAGCCGTGTTGGTTCAAAGCAATAGCTCCAATTACCGCATAATCAATTTCACTACGGTCAAGGTCGCGAACCAGCCGCGACAGCGCGTCGTTTAACATACCGGTACCCGAAAAAAAACTTAATCCCTCGGCATAGGCCGCGACGGGTGAAGTGAGTAACATTTGAAAATCGATCGCCATCAGTTATCGAAATTGGGGAATATCGCCTTAGGAGCTTTGTATTGCGAATCCCAATCTAGCCAGCAAACGTCCGTGCAGCCGATGGCATAGGTGACGACGCGCCATTTGCCGCCCGTTTTACGGAGCAGGCCAAAGAAATTGTGGTCATAGGCATCGCCGTATTCTTCGAACATCGTGCCGCGAACATCCGGCTCGCCGCCATCCGGCCGCTTTGGCGATCCGCCAATAAACGCCCAATTTCCATTGGACTTAAAGTCACCTACAACAAAAATGATCTTCTGTTTAAGATCTTTTTCGACCGGAACGCGCAATGCCGCAAGTATCGCCTTGCGTTCTGCCGAACCGTTCTCCGGGGTATAAACTGCCTGAGCCGAAGCGAGCGTTGAAAAGCAGATCGCGAAAAGTATTAGCAAAAGGAAGCGTGTCATCTGTGATCTCCAATTGTATGAATAGAAATTTTCGAGATTCTTTAAGGAGATGAGTCGTGAAGATGGAAGGCAAAAACGGCCCGAAAACTACCCATTAACTCAGACCATTATGCTTAGCCAGCTTTTCTGAACCGCATGCCTTGACTTGAAACTACACAAAAAGCTCCAACCAAAGAATTCCGTTGATCCTGCAACAGTATCTTAAGACGATCAATTCGTTCCTGCATCGGCAGGTCGCCAAATCTAAGCAGAACCACACCATTTGATGCCTGGTGGTCGCGATATATCAATTCGCCAAAATCTTTATCGCTCGTGAGCAAGATCGATGAAGTCTTATTTGCGATGTCCAGAACAGAACCGTCTTCAATTCCCGGAGTATTCTCCCGTATGGAATCGACTTCAAAACCTGCAAGCCGCAGCCCGATTATTATCTCGCTTTCGATATTCTCATCCGCAAGTAACCTCATGTGGTCTGCACAAACGGAACGACGAAATCCATGCTAAGCGAGCGATGCGCATATTCAAGACATGCAAGGATCTGTTCGCGATTCAAATGTGGATAGGATCTAAGTATTGAATCGATCGTTTCTCCCTCCGCGAGCTTTTCTAGGATCAACTCTACTGTGATCCTTGTACCTTTGATCACCGGCTTGCCGACCATTATTTTCGGATTGATCTCGATCAAATCTTCCATAACCTGCATAATACTACTTTTTGTTGAACGACTCGATATATTTCCGTGTGACATCCTTAAGCTCGGCATACGAAGGGATGACGTAAAGCACGGGCTGCATATCGCTGTATGTGAATTTGTGGTTGATAACCTGTTCGAGGTTAAATGGGCGGCGTTCGACGTGTGCCGAAAATGCATGTTCGAGTTCGCCATAGCTTGAAAGCAGTCCGGCGCCATAAGCTTTGATATCGCCTTCGTGTTCGACCAAGCCGAATTCGACCGTGTACCAATAAAGCCTGCCGAGTTCGTCGATCTGCTGATCGGTCGCAACGCGGGCACCGTGGCCGATGAACTGAGAATAGTCAGCAAAGGCAGGATTGGTGAACATCGGGATATGGCCGATAGCTTCGTGAACGATGTCCGGTTCGGGCGTGTATTCGGGTTTTGAATGATGCCGGATGTATTGCGTCGAGAGCATTGTCCGCCACGAAAGCCAGCTAAGGAATGCACGCGTGTCTACCAATCCCTCAATAGGCGCAAGCCGAAAATTTGTCAGCTCTTTCAGCCGCCGATTCATCTCGGTTAACTGCGGGATCCGCTCGTTAGAAATGCCAAGATCACGTTTAGCCCTTAGGTAAAAAGGCGATGCGTGTTTTTGGTGAAGCTCCTCAAGCCGTGTCGCAACGTGTTTCCAGATCGCCTGTTCCTCGTCGTTGTAATCAACATCCGTGATCTCGCCTGTTTCACGGAAACACTTTGAAAGGCCCGCGATATAATCGCGCCGCTTTCGATATTCCGGATCGCTCGCTCCGGGATGATCAAGGTCAAGCTCTTCGATATCCTCAAACGGCATATCTGTGAACGCCGGAATATCCGCGTCCGTGATGTGGATATTCTCGAAAACAAAGGGTGTTTCTGACTTCGCTGCAGTTTCGTTCATGCTCGTCGGTCCTTTCCGGGTTCGATGAAAAGCGATCATTATGGGTTATCTATGAATTACCTATTTTAATACACTTCACGATGCGTATTGAATAACCGAAGTTAGATACGCAAGCCATTCTGGTAAACATTATTCGGAAAATTATCAGATCTACCTTAGAATATAATGCACCGGTCTGACGTCCGACGCCGCAGATCACTTGAACTATGCTGGATGGGATCGACAGAGGAATACTCGCCGAGTTGCAGGCAGACGCACGGATCAGCTACGCAGAGCTCGGCCGGCGTGTGGGGTTAACCACGCCGGCTGTCATTGAACGGGTTCGAAAATTGGAAGATGCCGGGATAATTCTCGGTTATCGGGCTGAGATCGATACGGCAAAAGTGGGCCTACCGGTAACGGCATTTATCAGGATGAGCATTACCGGAGTCGATTACAGCCACATTATTGAAGTTGCAAAAGAATCGAACGAAGTGCTCGAATGTCATCGAGGAACTGGGGGTGATTCTTTCATTATGAAGGTCGCGGTTTCGTCAGTAGAGCATCTGCAAGAGATCATCGACAAACTTACTCCCTATGGCATTACTACGACCGCGATCGTTTTGTCGTCGCCGGTCAGGAACAAGATCATTCAGATCTAGTTAGATTATTTACAAATTATTCGATCCGCTTTCTGCCACCAGATTCGAAGCATGCAGCAGACTTTCGAACGTTCCGGCGTCGGTCCACCAGCCATCCAATTCATTCCACGTCATTTCGCCGCGGTTGATATAGTGGTTGTTCACGTCGGTTATCTCAAGTTCGCCGCGGTCTGAGGGTACGAGGGTCTTGATAACATCAAACACCGTGTTGTCGTAGAAATATATACCGATCACCGCGTAATTCGACTTCGGTTCGGAGGGCTTTTCTTCGATCCGGAGAACTTTTGAGCCTTCAAGCTCGGGCACTCCAAACCGCTGCGGATCGTGAACCTCCTTGAGCATTATCTTTGCTCCTTTTCCCTGGTCACGATATTCGTCAGCTGCCGCTCGTATGTTTTTCTCGATGATGTTGTCGCCAAGTACAACGCAGATCGATTCATCGTCAGCAAAGTGTTCGACCAGCGAAAGTGCATCGGCGATCCCGCCCTCGCCTTCCTGATATGTGTAATTGAGATGTTTTAAACCGAAATCTTTTCCGTTGCCCAAGAGCTTCAGGAAATCACCGGCCGAATTGCCGCCGGTGACGATCATTATGTCGTCTATCCCTGCGTTGATCAGCGTCTTGATCGGGTAATAGATCATCGGCTGGCTATGCACCGGCAGCAGATGTTTGTTAGTAATTTTTGTAAGCGGAAACAGCCTTGAACCGAGGCCGCCCGCGAGAATAACACCTTTCATAAAAAGTTCTATCGATCAATAAATCTTTGATACCAGAGCTCAAGCATCAGCAGCGTCCACACGCGGTACGAATGATCGAATCTTCCATCTGTATGTTCGTCAACATATTTCCGGATCATCTCGGGACGGATCACGCCGCGATTGAGCGATCTTTCAGATAGAAGAACCTCGCGCACAAAGTCTTTCATCTCGCCGCGAAACCATTTACCGATCGGAACCCCGAATCCCATTTTCTGCCGATAAATGACCTCTTTTGGAACCAGCCGAGCCGCCACTTTCTTTAACAGCGATTTTGTTTCGAACCGCCGAGCCTTTAATTTTTCAGGCAGGCTTGCCGCAAACTCGATCAAATTGTGATCGAGAAACGGCGAACGTGCCTCAAGCGAATTTGCCATTGACGCGATATCGACCTTTACCAGAAGATCGTTCGGCAGATAGGTCATCTGATCTGTAAACATCGCCGCGTCCAAAAGGCCGGAACCGTTCGCCTTATCGAACCAACGTCCGATCACATCTATCGGATCTGAACCGTCGATGGATGCCCTAAACGAATCCGTGTAAAGCTGGGCCTGCTCATGCTTGTCAAAGGACGATACCCATCGAAAATATCGCTCCTTTCGCGGAAGCCGTGCCGCTTTTATAAATCTCTGTATATCACGAATACGCGAGCGTTTTAATTCAGAGGTTGGCAATGCACCGATCGGAAGATCAATGAACGGCCGCCGCAAGATCGACGGAATTCGCAAATAGGTCTCTGCAAGGTTCATCGCCGCATAGCGTTCATAGCCGGCGAAGCTTTCGTCGCCGCCATCGCCATTCAATGCGACAGTTACGTGCTGCCGGGTTTCTTTCGAAACGTAATAAGTCGGGATGGCAGAAGAATCGGCATAGGGTTCGCCGTAGTGTTCGACCAGGGTCGGCAGAACGTCCAGAGCATTGGGACGAACGACAAATTCGTTATATTCGGCCCCGACATGTTCTGCAACGCGGCGTGCGTATTTAAGCTCAGAAAAATCCTGTTCTTCAAAACCGATGGAAAACGTCTTGACGGGCTGTGAGCTTTCCTGAGCCATTAGGGCAACAACAGCAGATGAATCGACACCGCCGGAAAGAAAAGCACCGAGCGGCACCTCTGAGATCATTCTCAAGCGAGTCGATTCGCGAAGTATACGCGTTGTTTCCTCGATCGCTTCTTCTTCCGTGATCTTTATTTTCTTCGAGAAATCCGGCAGCCAATATCGCTGGATCTCGACGCGGCCCGCTTTCCATTTCATCCAATGGCCCGGTTCGAGTTTCCTGATCTCTTTGAACGCCGTCATCGGGGCCGGAACACAAAGATACGAGATGTAAGCATCGATCGCCGAATTATCGACCTCGCGTGAAATATCGGGGTGTTCGAGCAGTGCGAGGAATTCCGATCCGAATATCAGATCGCCGTTTGGCCGATGTGAATAGAGCAGCGGCTTTTTGCCAATGCGGTCGCGGGCAAGAAACAATTCCTGCTCGGTTTCGTCCCAGATAGCCAAGGCGAACATGCCGCGGAGATGTTTCAGGCAGTCAACACCAAATTCATCGTAGAGATGAACTATCGCTTCGGTATCCGAATTTGTATAAAACCGATGGCCGCGTTTTTCGAGGTCTTTTCTTAGCTCCTGATAGTTATATATCTCGCCGTTAAAAACGATCCATTTCGTTTTGTCGGCACTATGGATAGGCTGTTTCCCGCTCGCCAGATCGATGATCGCCAGCCGCCGCATCGCCAGCCCCACGTGCTCTTTCAAGTAAACCCCGTCATCGTCCGGCCCGCGATGCTCGATCGCACGGTTCATCCGCTCGAGCAGACCTTTATCAACCGACCGACCGTTATTGTTTACAATTCCGACAATTCCGCACATTCAAAAATTACCTTAACTTGCCTTTATCACAGAGAGTCCGGGCTTGCGCCCTTTCTGCCGTTCGGTCAAAAAGCTCCACGCGGCACGTCGCTGCGTGATGGCAACAGCCACGAGCATAAAGATCAAAGGCATAACCGTCTGCTTATGCCGCCACGCCAAACCTACATTAGAAAGCCCCCAAATATGCATTCCTGCATAAAGCACGCAAAAGACAAAAACCGGGGTTAGTTCGACAAACTTATCTTTGAAAAATATCTTGATCGCGGGAAAGCCAAGGATCAACATCGCAATAATGAACAGATTTTCAACAGCTCCAAAAGCGTTTCGGGGCGTACCGGAAAGCGCTTCCCACGGGAATGGTGCGAAGAAAAAATAAACCGTTGCGACGGGTAAAGCGACGGTTGAACTATCAAACTGTGAGTAAATCTCGACGCCCGACCCGGAGGTTGTTGCAACTCCCTCACGCCAGCCTTCGACCGACGTACTCAATCGTTCAATGCGCTCAAAGTCGCGGGTAATGGCTCCGCTAGCAGACAAAAATATGAACAAGGATGCAACGATCGCGGAGCCGAACAAGGCATTTCGAACAAGATTCTGCCGGCTTCCAATAATGAATCTAAAGAACGCAGCGGCGAGCAGCATGTAGACCGCATAAAACCGCATTATAAAAACAGCAAGAAATGCCGGTATCGCAAGAATTCCATCGCGAACGGAAAAGCCCTTTGTATCCCTAATTAGAAGAAAAAGAACGACCCATTCGAAGAAGATCACTAATATCTCTTTAGCCGTGGTCGCGGAGAGTAGGATGTGCGACATCCAGAATGTGACCAGGACCGCCGCGATCCGTGCGGTCGAACTATCGAACACCCTGCGGGCCATCTGATAGACAATTACAACCAGTAAGGCCCCGGCGAAACAATTCAAAACCGAAACGATCATTCGGCTTTCGCCGCCGGCGATAAATGATGGAAACGCCCAGATCAACGCCTGACCTTCGTTCTGGCGATCAAAGAAAACGCGGACCAGGTCGGACGTAAAGCCATCGAATCCATTCGTATACCAGTTTTGTGCCATTTTCCAGCCGGCTGCATATCCCGAAGCATCCTCATCTCCGAAAAGATCCTTCAGTCCCCAACCGTACATCAACATTCCCATCCACAGCCGAAGAGAAAATGCCCAAAAGAAAATACCGGTCTGAAACTCAGTGTCCTCGCCGCCGAACCTGCTAATAAAAAAAGCCGCGATCCCGCCGAGGATCAACATCAGCGGAATGGCGAGAAGTTCATCAGACTTATCCGAAAAGAAGACCAGGCTTTGCAGCATCAATGCAAAGAATGTGAGAAGAAAAACTATACTTCCGAGCCTGATCATTTATTGGTTCTTGTCGCGGAGCACGAGATTGTTTTCGATAACCAATGCATCGAAGTTTGAATTGTTAAAAGTATTTATGGCGTTTTGCGGAGTACAGACGATAGGCTCCTGAACGTTGAAAGATGTGTTCAAGAGCATCGGGATGCCGGTCAGCTTTTTGAATTCATTTATCAGGTTCCAATAACGCGGATTCGTCTCGCGGCTGACCATCTGCGGCCGGGCGGTTCCATCAACGTGGACAACGGCCGGGATCTTCGCCTTATAGTCCTCGGCAACCTCGATAACTGTGATCATAAACGGATCATGATGTTCCACGCCAAAGACCTCGCGGCCGTGCTCTTCCTGCATTGAGGGAGCAAGCGGGCGAAACCACTCGCGGAGCTTTACCTTGTGGTTCAAGATCTCGCGCATATCGCCGCGACGCGGATCGGCTAGAAAGCTACGCGCGCCCAAAGCACGCGGCCCGAGCTCCATTCTGCCGTTGAACCAGCCGATGATCGCGCCCTCTGAGATCATCTTCGCGACCCGCGGCAAAAGCTCTTCATCCGGCAAAGTTTCGTATTTCAGTCCGGCCTTGTCCAAAACCGACTGGCATTCTTCATTTGTAAAACCGGGGCCGTAGTAAGCGTGGTTCATCACGAAATCGCGTGGTTTGTTCAATTTCTGATGCCAGACGTAATAGGCGGCGCCGAGCGAACAACCGGCATCGCCCGCAGCCGGTTGGACGAAAAACCGCTTGAATGGCGTTTCGTGAAAGATCCGGCCGTTCATAACGGAATTGAATGCAACGCCGCCCGCCATGCAAAGGTTCTCTTCGCCGGTCATCTCGTGGATCTTGCCAACCAAATAGATCGCAGTATCTTCGAGTGCCTTTTGCGCCGAACAAGCAATGTCCCAATGATGTTCGGTCAACTCTTCGCCGGGCTTACGACCGGGTCCGAGCTCTTTAACGATGGCGTCTGAAAACTGATAGTGCTTTGCCAAGTGATGATCGAGCACCTTTATATCAAATTTAAAATCGCTGCCGCCGTTCGTCGTCAGCACCCGTTCGCGAAAAAACTCGTAGTGCTTCGGTTTGCCGTACGCGGCCAGGCCCATTACTTTCCATTCGTCGCCGGCGAACATATCGAAACCGATAAAATTCGTCACCGCAGAATAGAATTGACCGAGGCTGTGCGGCAGCTTAATGCGTTTCAGGACCTCGAGCTTATTGCCCTTGCCTTTGCAGAAAAGCGTGGTTGTGTCTTCACCGGTACCGTCCCAGGTAAGTATTGCCGCCGAATCAAAAGGGGAAACGAAGAACGCAGAAGCCGCGTGCGTCTGGTGATGCTCAAGAAAATGAAATTTGAAACCGCTCGGGCCAAAATGCTCGCGAAGCCGCTTTGGATGCTTGAACATCCCAAGATAACTATCGCTGACCTGTGCAACTCCGCGGTCGGCCCGAGCCTTGAACATCGCCGGCGAGATCAGGCCCGCCTTTAATGCCTGCATCGCCTTATGGCGAAGAATCCAGGGCTTCCAATAATGCCCAACGTGCTCGACCTCGGCCAGAGTGATCCCGGCCTGCCTTAAACAAAATTCGATAGCCTTATAAGGAAACCCCGCGTGGTGTTTTTTACGCGAGAAACGCTCTTCCTCGACCGACGCGATCAATTGCCCGTCCTTAATGATCGCCGCCGCAGAATCGCCAAGAGTTGTGAGGCCCAAAATGTACATAAAGAGATTTTAACAGCGGATTAACGCAGATTTACACGGATTAAAGGAATATGTTAGTTCCCGAAGTTTTAGTTGCGAACCATTATCTCAGGTTTTTTTACCAACACCGTTCTGAGAGGCGGTTAAAAATACACTCCATTCTAAAAATAATCCGCGGAAATCCGTGTAAATCCGTTGTTAACTATTTTAACCGATTTATTAATCGGTGATGCTCAAAGCTCTTTGCACCGAAGTTCAATATCAATGCAATATCGATCCCGGTTGCTTTCAAATAGTTCAACCCCTGTGCTTTGTGAAGATCAGTGATCCGGTCACAGGTCTTGAGTTCCAGGATCACAGATCGTTCAACCAAGATATCTGCGAAATAATCTCCAACGATCACATCTTCAAACAAAACCTTTATCGGAACCTGTTGTTCGGCGAAGATGTCGTTCTTCGCAAAGAGAACCATTAACGAGTTCTCATAAACCTTCTCAAGGAACCCATGCCCAAGCGTTCTGTGAACCTGCATACCCAGGCCGATTATTTTATATGTCAGTTCCTCGTGCAGTAACTTCTCAGACATATTTTTAACAACGGATTAACGCCCAAATTTTAACAGCGGATTAACGCGGATTTTCGCGGATTAAATATTTATTGCATGGTCTCATGGGGTGCCGCTTTGATTCCCACTTCCGGTACCGACAAAACCGAAACTACACCTCGAGCAGTCTCTTGCTAAAGACGCATCCGTAGCTTCAAAAATACTATCAAAAAATAATCCGCGGAAATCCGTGTTAATCCGTTGTTAACTACTTCACCAAACTGTGTGCCGCGAGTTCCGCTGTTGCGGCCTGGACCTTGTCGTCGGCTTCTTGTTCTGAGACCCACGCCAGCAATTCTTCCAAACCGGCTTCGAGCGTTACCCTTGGCTCATAGCCCAGCAGTGCCTTTGCCTTTGAAATGTCCGAAACGCAATGCCGAATATCGCCTTCGCGATACTTCCCGACGATCTCGGGTTCGATATCTTTGCCGAGCCCCTTTGCCAATAGCTGCGAGATCTCTTTTACCGAAGTCGCTCGGCCCGTGCCGATGTTTACCGCCTGATAATCTGCACCGTCGCTTTCGAGCGCCAAAAGATTTGCCTGAACGATGTCCGAAACGTGGACAAAATCCCGCGACTGCAGCCCGTCCTCAAAGATCATAGGGGCTTGATCGTTCATCAGCCGCGAAGAAAATATCGCGCAAACGCCGGTGTATGGGTTTGATAAAGCCTGCCGCGTGCCGTAAACATTGAAATACCGAAACGCAACGGTCGGGATCTTGTAAGCACGTCCGACCGCCAGACAATATTGCTCCTGGTCCTGTTTCGAGACGGCGTAAACCGACGTCGGGAAAAGCGGTTTCTCTTCGGTCGTCCCGATCGGTTCAAGCTCAACATCGCCAACGCGCAATTCCCATTCGTGCGCCGCAAGCTGTTCATCCGAACGAAGCTGCGGGTTGACCGTTTCGCCGGTCGCAGGATTCCGATAGGCACCTTCGCCGTAGATGGACATCGATGAAGCCACGATCAGCTTCTTGAACTGATCTTTCCGCTTGATCATTTCCTCAAGCAAAACTGCGGTGCCCAGATCGTTCGCCTTCACGTACCGCACGATCTCGTACATCGATTGCCCGACGCCGACCTCGGCCGCCTGGTGATAAACGACCTCAATGCCGTCCAAAGCCCGCGCCACGGCGTCCGCATCGCAAACGTCCGCACGGATAAATTCCGCGTGTCCGTTCAGGTGCTCCGGAACCTTGCCGCCAATATGCACCTGTTCAACGATCGAATCCAGGATCCGAACGCTGTGCCCCGCCTCAACCAGCGCATCAACAAGATGCGACCCAATAAACCCGGCCCCGCCGGTCACTAAAACTTTATATGAACTCATTTCGGATCTCGGTCCGATCTTTCTGCAACAGAAAACAAAACGTCGGCTAATTCTGCCGACCATTTCTTGACCGTATAGTTTTCCAGCGAATGATCTCTTGCCGCTTGGCCCATCTGTTTCCTTAACGTTGAGTCAGATAGCAGCGAATCTAGGGAATTATACCAATCTTCGGGTGAATCTGCATTGAAGTGGGTTTTTCCCACAACGCCTATCTCAGAACAGACCCCGACCGGCGACATTACAAACGGAATGCCGACCGCAAGGTATTGAATTGCTTTGAAGCCGGATTTCCCCTTTAACCAATCTTCACTTGCCGAAGAGCTTGTCACTATCGGATAAAGGCCGATATCGAGCGAACGGAAATCATCGACCTCACGTTCCAGCGACCAAGGCAGATTCAGGACCTGGACACCCGGAATATTGACGTCTTCCCGGCCCGTACCGACCAGTTTCAGCTTGAAACTATGCTTTTGTGCCAGACGTTCGAGCACAGGGAATAACGACTGTATGGAAGGAACCGTAGAATGGGTCCCGATCCAGCCAATTACCGGAACTTCATTTGAGTCTTCGGCGGGCTTGAAAACATCCGTTTCGACAACGGTCGGGATAACTACGGCCTTTGCTCCCTTCGATTCAACGTACTCGGCGATAAACCGATTTCCGCAAGTGACCACCGCCGCCCGCTTTATCAACCGGTCGGTCTTGCCGAAGAACTTCAGAGCCGTTCCAATGCGTCCGAACGTAGGGCTTTTGTACGGAATATAGGTTGCGTCATCAAGGTCCAGCACGATCGGAATTCCGCCGAAAAGACCTGCGAGCCGTTCAAATATCTCCGGGCCAAAGAACATCGCCTCACGCTGGACCAATATCACGTCATACCTTCGCGCCCTTGCAAGGTCGCCAAAACGCCCGACAATAGAACCCGCGATCCCCGCAGCTTTCCGGATCAGCCCGCCGCCGCGATACATCTGCTCAAATTGCTCACTGCTCAGAAACGGCCGGACGTCGATCTCGATCCCACGCTCACGCAGCGGCCCAACAAACTGCCCGACCCGAAACCGCGTCGCCGCCGCCTGGTCTGGAAAGGTCGATAACGATAGAACGCGCATTCATTTCTTAAAGCCAACAGCCGTCCAAAAGGCCGTTTCGCCAAACTTAACATCGTCGAGGCCGCAGCTTTCCATCATTGCCTGCATTTCGGACTTTGTAAATCGCCTTTCAAGCCGAGTACCGAAGCGGTCAAGGGCGTCCGTTCGCATTGTGTAAAAACTATTGTTCCGATACTGAGCGAGAGGAAAACTATCGACGTTAATGCCCAGTTTTTCAAGAACGCTCGCCCCGCGAGCCAGCGGGAAATAAACGGTCGCCGCAATGACTTGGCTTACCGCGAATCGAGCGGAGTGAGGCAATCGACTGATGACCGACCGAAATGAATCAGATATTTTCCAAAGCGCCCGGAACCATGCCGGACGGTTATCGAATCGATAATAAAGATACAGAAGGAACGGTGCGCGCGGTTTAAGCTTCTCGACACACTTTCGCAAGCCATCTTCGGTATCGGGAATATGATGAAGCACCCCAAGGCTGTAACCAAAGTCGCAACTCCCGTTCGGAAGCGGTATCTCATCCACGCCGGCTCTGTGAAATTCGCAATTGTCGTGCGGGGAAAGATTGCGTCTTGCTACCTCGATAGCCTCGCTCGGGTCTATGAGGTGAAGCCTTCCCACCCGAGGCGCCACAAGCTTTGCCCATCGCCCGCTGCCACAGCCCAGGTCGAAGCCGATAGATCCGGACGGCAAGGCCTCCCACGGAAAGATACCGAAATATGCGTCAAACATCTGCCCGAGCTCGACATCGGTAAGCTCCGACTGATCGAACCGCGACCACTC
>CAZXTS010000060.1:0-14601 GCA_964643745.1 uncultured Chloracidobacterium sp. | reverse complement strand
TCACCGACGATGACGGAACCGTTTCAGGCGGTCGAAATATCAAAAGGCGTTTTGACTCTGTTTTTCGAAGAGTTCTACAGTGCAGGTTCGTGGGGAATGTCTAACCGAAAATACACCTTCCGTTTTCAGAGCGGCGAATTTGCATTGATAGGGCTGGACAAAACGTCGATGCACCGGGCCACCGGCGATCTCGAATTACGAAGCTACAATTTCTCTACGTCGAAAGTCCGTATCGAAAAAGGCAATATAGGCGACGATGGTAAAGGAAAGGTCGTATGGAAAACATTTCGCGTCAGGCCACTGAAGACGCTCAAGACCGTGCCCCCGATGTTTGAATGGGAAATTGAGGAAGGGAGCTTTATCTAAAGTCGGGATCGTCGGTCGGTCATTGACGCACGGAGCCATCTTAGTAGGAATCATTCAATGAATTCGTGGTCCAGAGCATCGACGCCGATGACGCAGCCTGTGACAAGATCGTTTATTACCATACGGTCGCGGCCGTTTCGCTTTGCTAAATAAAGAGCTTGGTCCGCCGCTTTAATCAGCGTTGCCATGTCAGAATCGAATTGCGGAATAAGTGTCGCAATGCCCACACTTACGGTAAGTGTTTCCGACGCCTCAGAGCTGGAATGTTCGATCCCACGAGCACGGATCGCGGCTACGCCAAGCTCAGCTATATTGGCTGCTCCTGCTGAATCCGTTCCGCCCAGCACAATCGCAAACTCTTCGCCCCCGAAGCGTGCGACAAGGTCTGTCGGGCGATGAATGGTTGACGCAAGTGCCTCGGCGACCTGCTGAAGGCATTCGTCTCCGGCCTGATGTCCGTAGGTGTCGTTGAACAGTTTGAAATAGTCGATATCAAGCAGCACTAACGAGATCTGTGTCCGGAATCTTGCCGCCCTGTGCCATTCGTCTGCAAGAAAACTCTCGAATCGCCGCCGATTCCCGATTCGAGTAAGCCCATCAGAATTTGCAAGTGCGTTCAGTGATTCATTCGCCGCCGCAAGCTCGGCAGTGCGTTCGGCCACAAGCCTTGCAAGCTTTCTCTCGCGAGCCTCGAGTTGCTTCACGCTCAATTTCCAAAAGATCAGCAGCAAGAGCGCCGCGCCGATCGACGCAAAGGTGATGAATTTCCAGTCCTGATAAAAATGCGGCTGAAGCTCGATGTTCATCGCGGCACCCTGTTCATTCCAAACGCCATCGCTGTTCGAGGCCTTTACGCGAAATGTGTACGTGCCAGGCGGAAGGTATGAATAGAACGCGGCACGGCGTGTTCCGGCGTCGATCCAATTAGTATCGTGCCCCTCAAGCTTGTATTGAAACTTGACCTGATCGGACTTGATAAGGCTGATACCTGTGAACCGAATTTCAAGATCCTTCCGTCCCGGTTCGATGGAGGCTCCGCCCCGAAAAGCGACCGGTTCGCGTTCGACCAGTACGTTTTCGATAACGACAGACGGCGGCAAAGGGTTTGGCCGCTCGACCTTTGGATCAACCACAGCAACTCCTTCTTGCGTAGGGAACCAGAACTTCCCGTCGGTGTTGCGAAGGCTTGCCGGTTGGCGACCTCCGTTGCATTCGGTCGAAAGCATTCCGTCTGCCTTTCCATACCCGACGCTATTGATCTTGGTGATCTTTCCCTCGGCAAATGCATTTAGTTCGTTTTTGCTGACCCGATAAATGCCGCGGTTCGAACTGATCCAAAAGAAACCCGCCTCGTCTTCTTCGATCGCAAATACACCGCTATTGTAAAGACCGTTCTCTTCCTTGAAATTGACGAACTTTCCGTCCTTGAAACGGCTCACGCCTTCGTCGTAGGTTCCTATCCAAAGCGTGCCTTCGCTGTCTTCATAAATGGTTCGTACATAATTCCCCGTAAGACCATCAGCTTTCGTATAATTGATGAACTTTCCATTTTCGAAACGGCTCACGCCGCCATAACCGCCGAACCAGAGCGTCCCCTGTGAATCTTCGAAGATCATCGTCATGGCTTCGTTCGGCAGGCCTTCGCTGGTCGCATACTGTGCGGTTACTTTGTAGTCATTGAAACGCAGAAGACCTTTATTGGTCGCTGCCCAAACGTTGCCATCGCGATCGCCCTTGATCGCCGCGACGTGATCTCCTCGATGGATCATCCTCGCGTCCCTTCCATCGACCGTAAAAAGTCCGCCGTGCAAGCCGACCCACATCTTCCCATCAGCGTCCTGCCAGAGCGACTGAACCGACATCTGTCCGTCCTGCCAGGCCTGCTCTTTCGAAACCTCCGGTGCCGATGGGTTCATGACGACCGGCGAAAATTTTCCATCGCGGTAAGTGCTCAGGCCCTTTGAGGAGCCGATCCAAATGGTCCCATCGCGGTCTTTGAAAAGCGGATAGACCTCGGAATGATCGAGCCCGTCGCCCGTGCTAAAGCCTTGAATGATCTGTTTGCGGCGACGGCTGAGGCCGCGGTCAGTGGCTAGCCAGGCAGTGCCTTCGCGGTCCCGGAAGACACCAAAAATAATACTGCTTGTGAGCCCGTGTTCCTTGCCCCATTGGAACAACTTTCCGTCCTTGATCTGGATAAGTCCGACGACGCCTACTGGCGAGCGGCCGCTTGAAACCCATATGCCGCCGTCAGATTCTTCCCAGAAACCGGTGAAGTAAACATTGCCCGGAAGGCCCGCATTTTCGTCATAGGTCGTGACCGCAGCATCCTTGATCCGGTGAATAGCGTTTTCGCCGATCCACAAATTTCCCGAACTGTCTTCGAAAGTATCTGCCCGGAAAACGTC
This sequence comes from uncultured Chloracidobacterium sp., assembly GCA_964643745.1. Classification (GTDB taxonomy): domain Bacteria; phylum Acidobacteriota; class Blastocatellia; order Pyrinomonadales; family Pyrinomonadaceae; genus OLB17. The sequence goes on along the minus strand of CAZXTS010000060.1, from coordinate 11,827 downwards.
ATTCGTCAGATCAAGCGGGATGAAGTTTGCCGTGCCGTTCCTGGTTTCAGTGACCCCTTCTTTGGTAAGGATCCATTCGGTACCGCTGCGTCCGGCAACTACGCGGCTCTTCCGCTGCGTATCTTCTTTCTCAATAAACTCGAACTGCCCATCGACCATTCGATACCAACTTTTTGAGGTCCGATCTTCGTCCTCAACCAAAAAGCGAACCTCGCCGCCGGTGGGCCGTTCGATTCGAATGATGAAATTGCCCGGCACCTGATCGGACGAAAATGATGTAAAGTCCCCGTCACGATATATCGTTAGAACGCCGTCCTCTATCGTCGTAGCGTAAAGGGTGCCGTCGGTATCATTGAACAGGCCGGTAAAACGGTTGTTGATTATTCCTTTTGTGTTGCTTTTATTGAAGGTGGTGAACTGTAGGCCGTCAAACCGAACCAGACCATCGAAGGTCGTAAACCAAAGATAACCGTCCTGCGTTTGCGTTACGTTTCGAACGCCGTTCTGAGGCAGGCCGTTGTCGGTCGTCCAGGTATCAAAGCGATACTGATCCGAGCTGGCCGCAAATGAAGCAAGCGAGGCAGATACAAGGATAGCTATAAGGAAAAGTCCGGGAATACGCATTGTATGGGCGAGGGAAAGATGGGCGGGCAAAACGCCTACTCCAATTAAACAATGTTTACACTCCGGGCGTCAATGAATATTTAACTTTGCCGGGATAGATAATTGAACGATGAGACGATTTCAGTACGCTTTCGTCACTTCGGCTCCGGTGTAATAGTGACGGATGATCTCATCGTATTTCACACCCATTTTGGCAAGGCCAAATGCACCGTATTGGCACATTCCTACGCCATGGCCCCAGCCGCGGCCTGTGAAGGTATAGCTAGCGACATAATTACCGGCATAACGTTTGTCGATAACAAAAAGCTGCTCGCGAAGCCGTAAAGCCGAGCGGATCTTGCCGCCCTTGAGGATCTTCGTTCCATTTGAACCTATTATCTCAAGCTCGACAGCCCGCCGCGAATAGCCACGAGACTTAACGTTTACATCGTAAAGCGTGCCGATGCCGCGAACGTAACGCGACAAGCGTTGCTGGACCGCACCTGCCGAAAGCGTTTCGCGCCAATTGGTGAACGGCGACATATTTTCGGCTACGGTCGGCGTTGTCGTCGGAACAATTTCCAGATACCGAACGGCTCCGGCCGGGTCAGTCTGATACCGAACTTCTTCGCCGCCGACTATCGCCGCTTCGCTCATTGAGTACATTGAACTTCCGAATTGCCGAAACAGAAAAACGTCCGGACGCACCATCAGCGGGCGATCCGTGCGGCCGACGCGAAGCACGAGTTTTCCGTCAACCGAGGGCCGCGCCGTTCCGGTCAGTAGCGGCGGCATCCATTTTTTGTTTTCAAGTATCTGGCGGATCAGGCGAATAATCTCAGCTCGGGAAAACGCCCGATTTGGCTGAAGCGTCAGGTTAGGCCTTAATGCAAAAAGCCCATCGCGCATCAGCATTGCGAGCTCGGCTCGATGCGCTACCGGGATCTCGGAGGCATCGTCAAACGAAAGATGATAATTGATATCGGAATCAGAGAGCAGTGCGTCGGGCCCGCCGGGCGTGTATGCCAATGAAGCAAGAACGCGTGCGAGTTCGAGCGGTTTAGCCGAATCTTTTGTAACGTTCGGAAATGGCTTCCCAAAACGTCCGGCAAGCTGATTCATCCAGTTTGATATCTCACCGACCGTCGGGTGTTCATCAAGCCAGTCGTGGCTTATCTCATTGGTCGTCAGCGAATATCCGTTGACCGCAAGCAGCGACATCGTCCGAACCAGGTCCAGCCCGCTGTCATCACGAAGCCGAGCAGGTTTTCTGACTGTCTTAATTGTGAACGGTTCGAAATGACGTTTGCCTTCGAGCGAGCATTCGACGCCGCGAAGATATGGTTCGGCGTGGTCGAAAACGTTCTCGGAATTCTCCGTCCGTCCGCCGCAAGTAGATGTAAAATAAGCCATTATCGGCTTGCCGTTGTGCATCGCGACCATTCCGGCGGTTTCGCGGACGGCCTGCGTTCCCATTTTTGTCTCGATCGAAACGCCTTTGTAAACCTGCGACCAAACGGTCGGTACCATATCAAAACCTTTTGTTCCGTAAAATCCCTTATTCGCGATCGCGTAAGTGCGTGCAGCGACGGCCTGTGCCTTTTGTGCTTCGAGGCTTGGAAGCGAAAGCTCTGCCGGAACAACGCCAAGCAGGTAATCTTCGACCGGCACAACATTCACGACCGTAAGCGAACCGTTGGCATTAACAAAGACTTCGATCTTGCCGCGATACTCTTTTCCGTTTAGCCGAACCGGAACCGCACGTTCGTTCAGCGAACCGAATGAGACCGCTTTGAGCGAACCGTAGCGTGCGGCTTCGGTCGTGCCATTGACGACCACTTCTCGAAGATTCGCCGCAACCACATCGGGCCCGATCGGCTGGCTCGACGTAGTAGGCTTAACGATGCTCCGGACCTCTGAACGTCCGGCGATTCTGATCTGCCTCGAAAGAGCGACGGCATCTTCGGAATGCACCGTTTTCTTTTCTGAAAGGATTACTGCATCAGGAAAACCCTTTTCGCCAAGCATCGCCTTGAACGCGTCCGCGTCTTCGCGTGAATCTTTCGGTTCACCGATCCATATCCGCCACGTGTTTTTTAGGGGATCAATGCTGACCAACGCAGTTTCGCCGGTTTCCTGCCGGACCTGTTCGGCTATTTCATTCGCTTCGGCGGCGGTCGCAATGCCTTGTATCTCGCAGATGAATTGTTCGACAACGTCGGGCCGATACGCTCGGGCCGCGACCGTCACGCGATTCGTGCCCAGATATCGCGACGCTTCTTCAGGCGCGAATGCGACAAGCTGCGAATCGGACGTGGTGATCGTAACCGAACCCGAATTCGTCGAAAGCCCGATGCGGATCAGCGGCTCCTTATCGAGCCGAAAATAGCCAAAACCATTCCAGGCAAAGGAACTTGTTACAAAAAAGATGAGATAAAATGCAGAGGCGATGAAGACCCGGTAAGACATGCCAATAGATTATACAGCAACAATCATCGCATGCCTTAACCACCTGACTTGCTCTAATTCGAATTCGATCATTTAAGGCCAAATCCCCGTGAGTTCAATCCTCACACAACTAGACCAAGAGATCCTTCACGCCCGCAACTCACGACTCCTGCCGGATAACGTAGAGTTTTCATTCGATGGTCTATGCGTCGGGTAAAATCCAGCGTAGTTGCTCTGAAAATTGAAGACTGTAAACTGCTTATTTGCAGCAGTTAGTCTCCGTCAAAAAAAAAAACGCTGCAAAAATGTCTTGACTTAATTCCTAACCTACCCTAACATTTTAACGAATCGCGAAGTTAGTATTATGTTTCCTGCATTTCTCCTGATTCGGTTTTCGGTTCAATCTGCCTCCCGTGGCTGTGTCGGGCAGCTTTGCATGACCAACGGTCTGGAAGATCGCGGTACAAGAGAAAAGTTTCGTAACGCTGAACAAGAAATGCCCTGATGGTTACTTGAGATAACCCTCAGGGCTTGCTTGTTTTTAACCGTCTCTGCTGTGTTGAGGACAACAGATGGGCGTCAAAAGCATCTCCATCTTAGCGTAAACACCGCAGCGGCACAATATACAACGAATGTCGAAAGTCGATTTATTTCATGTTGTCCAATAAATCGACGGTCTTTGACAGAATCACTAATTTTGGAGAAGTTAATATGACAAAATCTACTCACTTTCTACGCTCGATCATCGTGCTTGGTCTAGCCGCGTCCGTTCTTGTTTCTGCTGGTTGCCCCCGTCGACAAACAACCACTTTTGAACTTCAGCATCCGCCGACTCGAGTAACTGTAAGACATACTATAGAGTGGCTAGCTCCCGTAAATGATTTGAATTCTCAGATCGCTAATAACTTGGCGACGGGAATTCTTGATCTTGCGAATCCTTGGGAACCAGACTCCTTTTCATCCCCAAATGCTGTTGTGAAGGTTCTTCGTGCAGATAATCAAATTGTTCAGGAAACTTTTGCCTTGGTCCCGGTGTCAGGGACACTTCCGGCTGTTGACAAAGACACCACGCCTTACTACTTCTCCATCCAAGATGAACAAGCACTCGCTGACTTTATTAGCCAAGAGTCAGCAGGTTTGACAGAAACAGAGATCGAGGTGGAGTTTGTATTCACAGTTGTTCAAGTTGATTGCGAGATTCCGAATGGAGACTACACAAGTCATTTTCGGTCTCTTGACAATTCAGGTGTTACCTTCTTCAGCTCGATGACTTTCCAATATTCCGTTCCGGACAATGTTCACGGTTCTGATAGATGTCTTCAAGCCGAAATAACTTTGAAGTAGCTTTTCGATTGAACGGGAAGTTGATACCTATGAATTTCTTCACGACAAAACAAAGTGTCAACTTCCCGGTTTCGTGTGCTGGGTTATGAGTCAATCGTATCAGTTTAGGATTCTACTAATCGGAATGCTTTTTTTCCTATTTTCATGGGAAGTTTCATCGCAGAATCTTAGCTCCACAGTCGTAGAATTCGATGCCAATCAAATTAGTGTAACCAAAATATCGGATGCCAATGCAAGGATCATTGACATTACATCAGGGGCCGAAAATTCGTTAAAGAAGACATATCCGAAGAAAGGACACGGCGAAAATGTAAAAGTTCGATATCGCGAAGGGAATCTTGCTTTGATCAGTAATCTAGCGGATTCTGTTTCAAAGGTTTACGCCACAACAAAAGAAGTACTTCATCCACTCAAGGTTCCGGCTGTAGAAGTTTTTCTGATCAGATCAAATGAAAGGCCCTCAAACTATCGCATAACGAGCAACCGAGGTAATCGATACTATCCGTTAGTGATCTATTATTCGGATGAAACGGAAATAGATCTAGGCTGCGACAGCTATTCCCAGATCTGCGATGAGGTCTTCGCTGTTCTTCCGCACGAACTAGCACACATTGCTTTAGCTGAATTGATCGATCCAAACGATAACACTATCCGCTGGTTCGACGAAGGCGTTGCAAAATATGTAGAGACGCTTGTTGCAAAAAAGTATGCGAGGTCAGTTTTTGATCGGGACTATTGGAATACTTTTCCCGAGGTAAGTCTTAGTCGAAACGAAATTCGCGAAGCACTCTGGAAATGGAAAATACCAGATGAAGAAGAGAAGTCTGGTTCCTTACCTACGTGGAAGGTTCGGTGGAACACAATGTCTTTATACGGAGCATCCGGGCAGCTTATTAGAGAATTAGTTGATAACCGGACAAAAACTCCTGGATACGCTTCATTAAGTAAACTCCTTGAAGAATTACGTACGGCCCAAGGAGGACGGCCGCTTACATCAGCAGAAATATTGGCACAGCTTGGTCGAAAGTTTGACCTCAATCCTAAAGCTCTCGGACAATTGTCAGCAGAGAGTAAGACAAAGTTTACCGCTGACGCTGAAAGAATTCTTATTGAGATGGCAAGGAACGGAATTGCGCTAGAAGATCGACCTAGAGTCTATTGGGCTTTGAGCGTACTGGCTTGTTTGGATAATGAGCTTTCGAAACCGGCATTGAGATCGGCAATTGATATATTGCTTGATAATAAGAATCCGACAATAATTCATCACCTTTCGGCAACCGCATTATTCAAGAGGATCAACTTAAGCGCACAGCAGCGAGACACTATCCATACCGAACTTAAAGAAAAAGACGTTTCCGTTTCAGAATTCGACTCCCTCTTAAGGAAGATGTCCTTCTAAAATCCGCCAATATGTGGCAAACCATCACAAACGGCCGACGAAGATTCTATAATTCCGTGATCAATTTTCAAGAGCATTAAAGATTAACCGAAACGTTGCCCATGTCTGGCCGCGGTGCTGCGGGCGGAATGCGAAAAGGGTGATGTTGCCTTTCCCGTGATCGGTTTCGACCAAGGCGGCCTTGCCTGCCATCTTGTCGGTGCCGAGCATCCAGCCTGAGAGCAGCGTGTTTTCGCGAGAATAACTTGCTACGGTTCGCACCTTTGCCGAGTCGGTCACTTCAAATGCCGCGCTGTTGGTGAAGTAAGCAGGCGTGGTTTCGGCGTAACCCGCCGCAAGCTTGTGGCCGCGATCTAAACTCAACTGAACGACCGAGCCCGGGTTGTAAAATTCCGTCCGCGGCAGGCCGTCGAGCACGTTCTTTATCGGCAGCCCGAATTGTTTTATCACCATTCCGCACGATGCGGAAAAGCACACCAGCCGTCCGCCGTTCTCAACAAATTTCTTTAAGTTCGCCGCACCTTCGGTCCCGATACCGCCGGCAAATTCGTCCGGATATCGATCAGCGCTAAAACCATTCAATATCGTATTCTCCTGATCCGAAGGCAGCACGATCACGTCGTAATTCAAACGATTCGCACGCACATCGGCATTGCTGAGCGACGTGAACGGGATCTGGTGATTATCGAATACAAGCCGCGTCCAGCCTTCGTCCATCGATGACGTGTAGGGCTTGTACATCGCAACGCGCGGTTTGGTTTTCAAAGGATTGGGCAATTTCGGAAACGGTTCGTTCGCATCTTTCAGGTCAAGCCGCTTGCGTATCTGGTTCTGCGTCTCAACCTTTTTGATGGTGTCGTTATATTTCTCGCGTTCGCGGATGTCCCATATCTCGAACGTCTCGATGCCCATCTGCAGCGGCAGTGTCCAACCCGCAACATCGTAAGGCGGATCGGGCTGGCCGTTCGGATTTATGCGATTTGGATAAACTTGCTTTTCAAACAGGCTGTGCACATTTCGTTTCTGCGGCTGGTCGGTGAATACCAAAAAACTGCCGAGCGGTATCTCGTGGAATTCTTCGGTCGGGGTGTGTTTGACCCACAGCTCGTGCGTCATCTCGTGAACTTCAATTCCTTGCCAGCGAAGTATCTCGAGAAAACGGCTGATCGATTCGGTGTTCGGTTGTCCTGCGATAATTACAAAAGCCTTCGGAACACTTCCGTCCAGCATCAGATCTTTCTTGTTAAGCTGATAGAAATTTTCCAGATATCGACGCCGGAATTTCGCCGCCATTTGCAGCAGCGCGCGTGATGCGACTATCTCGATCTGATTGATATCCGACGGCCGCCAAACGCCGCCTTCCCATGGATCGGGGTGCGATATGAAATTTTCGAGCGGCGAATTTAGCCCGCGTGCCGGACGCGTCCGCTGCATTTGCTCTTTTGTTATCGTCGCCGGCGACATTAGGTTTGCGCTGGCCGCTTCGGACAAGATGCCGATCGAATTGTGATAATACGGCGCCGAGCGAAATCCGCCGTGCCACCACATATCGAATGTCGTGTTCGTCGCAATGCCCTTGATGTTCTTTGCCTGAAGATCGGCCGCCATCTTGTAACCGATCAGCCCGACCTCGCGGATGATCGATGGTGCGATACGCGGATTCGGCGGATCGAAGAATGGCGGTATCACGAACCGCGGCCCGTTTTGCCCCATCTGATGAACGTCGAAAACTATATGCGGAAACCATTCCTGCCAATACAGTTTTGTTATCGCTTGAGTTTCTTTCAGGTTCAGCATGAACCAATCGCGGTTGTTGTCGTGGCCTGCGTAATGGTGATAAAGCTCCGGCGGGACCGTGCCCTCGCTTTTGGTCCCGAGCGTTTTGCGATACCAATTCGCGACTATATCGATCCCATCAGGATTCGATGAAGGAATCAACAACAAAATAGTGTTGTCGAGGATCTCTTTGGTTTCCGCGTCGTCCGCAGTCGCAAGTTCGTAAGCAAGATTCATCGACATCTGCGAACCGACGATCTCGTTCGAATGGATCGAGCAAGAGATCGAGACGATGGTCTTACCGTTATCAAGAATAGTTGCCGCCTGGTCATAGATCCCGCCTTCGGGGATTCGTCGCGGATCGGCAAGCGTCTGATTCATTTCCTTATAGCGGTCGAGATTCTTAATGTTTTCTTCGGACGAGACGATCGCGACGATCATCGGACGCCCAAGTGTCGTTTTCCCAAACTCTTCGACCTTTACTTTTCCGCTGCCAGCGTCTAATTTTGCAAAGTAATCGCGTATCTGTGTCCAATCGGCGATCGTCCGGTCATCAGCCGGTGTAAACCCGAGCACGGATCGCGGGCTTGGCGGCTGAGCGACAATTGCCGCGGAAAAAAGTAGAATCAGCAGAATCGCTGCTACATTCTTGAGCGAATTAAAATTAACCGGAAAATGGAAAGTTCGGAAATTATTCATAGCGATACCAATAGATCAGCTAACGGCTTAGGCCTTAGTGCGGAAGAGAAAATTGCTGTTCGGGAAAACATGAAACTAACCTTTCTTGTTAAACAGTCTAGCAAATCGCGTCTTTCCGGGAAAATTCGCTATTGGTGGTCGTGGTTCGTCGCGGGGTTTCTTCTGCTTGTTATTGGCCCGCCTTCGCTTATCATTCTTGGGCTGATCAATCAGAAGATGTGGCTTTATCCGATCGCCCGTTTCGGCGCGAATCTTTGGCTGCGGTCTTGCGGGGCGAAGATAGTACTCCGCGGCGGCGAAGATCTTTCGCAAGACGAATCATTCGTTTTCGTTTCCAATCATCGGTCTTATCTGGACACTGCCACATTGTTCTTCCACACGGGGCACAAGATGGGCCTGGTCGCAAAAAAGGAGCTTCTAAAAGTGCCGATCCTCGGACAGGGAATGCACTATGTAAAGATATTTGCCATCGACCGCACAAACCCCGAGCGGGCACGTAAGTCTATGGAAAAGGCCCGCAAAGTAATGGAAGACGGGTATTCGTTCGGCGTTTTTGCCGAAGGCACACGGGCGATGCCCGGCGAGTTGCTTCCGTTCAAGAAAGGTGCGTTTCACCTTGCGATACAGACAAATTCGCGTATCGTCCCGGTCGCGATCAAGAACACTGACTGGATGATGGGGAAGAAGCAGGGAATCGCTTTTTCAGGGACGATAGAGATGATTCTCTTACCGCCAATCGCAACTGAAGGCCGCGAGCTTTCGGATGTCCTTAATGATACCAGACAGGCAATCGCCAAGGCGTTGGATTAGTCGCGGACGAAACTTGGCCCGTTAAGGCTTTTGTGGAGTCGGGCTTGGTTCCGGTTCTATGTCCGTATCTTCTTCATCGAGCACGCGAACGTCGGTTCGTCCGAGTTTATAGCTTTCATAGCGGACACGCATTCGCAGCTTCACTACCTGACCATTGCCAAAAACAAGCTCGTCATTGGCAATTGAAAGCGACGGAAACCAATATTTTCCGTCGACATTCTCGCGCCATGTTTCGACAATTGGATATTTATTGTTCTTGGTCTCAGGCACGCCTTTGCCCTTTGATTTCACGATCATCAGGTCCTGATCGTCGATCCAAATACGCCCCGTAAAAAGCCGGATCCCTTTCTTCGGATCGGGCATTACCTTTGGCTCGACTTCGAACACAAAAAGATCAAGTTCGTCGATCTTCTCTTTGCCTAAAAACGTAAAATTATATTGCGGGAAGTTTCTCGGTTCGAGAGCAAACGGATTGACACCGCCGAGATCCTCGATATCCTCGGGCGTAATCTGAATTTCGGTAATGGTCGAAACCGGGAAATATGTTATCCGTTCAAAACGCTTTCCGTCCTGTGTAAATGTCATGAACGAATCCCGTCGGTAAACGCCGGTCACCTGGCCGCCCATTCCGATCGTCTGGATGTTCGCTCTTCGATCAAATACATACATGCTCAACGCTTCGCGAAACGAACCTTCGTTCTCAGCCGTCTTTTTCAGGATGCGGTCGATTTCTGCCTGCGGCAGATCGGTCCGCATGATCGAATTTGCCTGTCCAAACAATCCCGCCGCGAGAGCGAAAAAGACGGTTAAAAAGATTGGCGCTGTTTTCATATCCAAAAACCCAAAAGTGAAATGGTCAAACAATGTGATGCGGCAAAGCTCTTGAAGGTTCATTGGTTATCTTTCATCAGCCGGGCCTTTGCGGCTAGTGCCTCAGAATACGCACCGCCGGAAACATCGCCGACCCGAATGGCTGCGTCATAAATGCCGATCGCGTAGGTCGAATCGCCAAAGAATTCGAAGATCTTCCCTAGTTCAACATACGAAAGCGAAATAAGGGCTGCATCCGTCCGTTGGGCAGCGGCGGTCCTTAGAACGTTCTCATAGGCGACCTTTGCTTCGACCAATGCCTGCCGCTGTTTTGGTTCGTCTTCCGGCTTCGTATATCCTGCGGCGATCAGGCTCGAAACACGTCCGATCGTATAATAGATCCGGGCATCCGCCGGGCTTTTATCGAGCAGTTCTAGCAAGCTCGCCCGTGCCTCGACATATTTCTTTGCTGCGATGTCGCGGTCTATCTGGATCAGGCGTGTCGTTACAGGATTCTCAACAAATATCGCCGATTCGCCCGGCGAGGCCCGCCGTGCCGCACGCGCGGCTCGAGCTCGGTCTCTTGCTTCACCGTATTGCCGATACCGATCTGCTTCCTTTGCCGGATCCATCGATAAGATCATTTCGCGCATCGACGACGCAATGTTAAATCCCGAATCCTCGACGCCCTTCAACTGATCGGCAAAATAAAAGACAAGGACAGCTCCTTTTTCATGATCTTCTGAAAGCCTAAGGATCGCCTCATCCGCCTGCTCTGACTGGAACTTTTCAAGCTCCGAAGCAATGGCCCGTTTCTCTTCATTTGTTGGTGCGGCGTCAACCCGCCTTCGAAGTTCCTGAGTGGCGACCTTCACGCGAAAATTCTCGACCTGTTTTGCATCGATCGCCGCAACCAAAGAACGCGAGATCGTCAAAAACGCGTCCGGCGAGACTGCAGGATTCTCCTTCCGCATTTCATCCAGCACTTTTTTCAAACCGTCGCGGATCACTGCAACATCCTTCGACGAACCCAACACAAGCGGATCAATGACGAACTGAAGGAAAGCGCGGCGTGCTTCGGAGATAGTGACGTCGGAATCAGGAGGCAGAACAACGAAATATTCGTCCTTTACATTCGTAAAGATCACATTGCCGGACGGTGCAAGCATCTCCGGAACAAGAAAGAATTTGCGTTCTTTTTCAACTGTTTCGGTCGTGGTGAGTGTTGTCGTTTTACTTCCGGTTCGGGCGGTCTCGGTCCGGGTTCTTTCGGAATAGTAGATCTGCGGACGCGTTTGTAGATAGTTCAACAGGTCCAAAACCATATCGGCGGTCGTTTTCCGCATGGCACCGCCGGCGACCGCCTGATAGCTCTTTACGTATTCCGGCAGGTTTCCCGCAAAGCTGGACGACCGGTAAAAATCCCGAACAAGCGGCGCGAAATCCAGGACGTCCAAAAGCCCGCCGGGCAGATCGCCCGTTACGACCGGGTCAGCCAGTTCCGGAACAGGTGTAAGAGCATACGCCATCGTGATGAACGCAGCGGTTATTTCAGCATCGCTTTTTTTAGGATTCGCACGCTTATGCCGGAGGACGAAATGAGATATGCGTTCGCGTAATTTCGGATCCAGTTTTATAAGATCGCTTCGAAGCAATTCGCGAAATTTTTCGCCTTCTTTTGATAGGGCGGCGTTTAGGACCGGCACCGACTCGCCCTGCGCATTGGCCGTGCGGGCGGCGTCCAAAGCGGCAAGAACGGTCATCACACGCTTGTCCGGTTCGATCCGGACACCATAATTCGTAAGGTCGAAGCCTACCGGCGGGGCCTGTGCCCCTGCCATCAGTGAGAATGCGGCAAACACCGCAGCTAATGTAATTACTGATCTAAACATCGCTGAATATTGAAGAACCGGAACAGTTGTAATTGATGAATTCAAC
>CAZXTS010000059.1:0-14972 GCA_964643745.1 uncultured Chloracidobacterium sp. | reverse complement strand
CCGCTATTCATTCTCGGCACGTTCGTTCTTTCAGGGCAACCGGTTTTTGATCGACAAGCTGATCGAAACGGCGATCGGTGATGCAACCGGTGAAATCGCGCTCGACCTATATTCAGGGGTAGGTTTGTTCACTTTGCCGCTGGCCCGCAGATTCAAGAATGTGATAGGCGTGGAAGACAATGAACACGCGGTCGAATTTGCGGATGCGAACGCGGTCAGGGCCGGCCTGGACAACATCGATTTTTACGCCGAAAGCGTTCGAAAATATTTGGCGTCTGCAGAAGTTTCAAAAGCCGACTTTGTGTTGCTTGATCCGCCGCGGGCCGGAGCGGAAAAGGATACGATAATGAACTTGATAAAGCTCGGGCCGAAACATGTTTCCTACGTAGCCTGCGAGCCTTCGATCCTGGCACGCGACCTGAAACGCTTTGTCGAAAATGGCTACGCGATCAAGTCAATTACGGCGCTCGATCTGTTCCCGCAGACACACCACGTCGAAACGGTCGCCCGTTTACAGCTCGTCGAAGAAAAATAGTCGACCTATTTCAGCTTCACCGCCGTGCCGAACGCGAGTATCTCCGAAGCGTTCGACATTATCGAGCTTGTCGTAAACCGCAGGCTGACGACGGCGTCGGCGTCCATTTCACGGGCGGCGGTCACCATCCGGCTGATCGCTTGTTGGCGGGCTTCGGTCAGCATTTGCGTATAGCCGCCGATCTCGCCACCCACCAGAGACTTTAAGCTTGCCATTATGTCTTTCCCGATGTGCTTTGTCTGCACCACATTTCCGGTGACCACGCCCAATATCTCCGCGATCTCGCGGCCGGGAACGGTTTCGGTGTTCGTGTATATCATTTGTTTTTTCATGATCATTGTTTGAACCAACCTGTTCGGCGGTTCGTATCTCTAAACGTTGGTGATAAAAGATCTGTTCAGTAATTTCGCGCCGCCGCCAAAGGCCCTACAAATTAGATTATTTACGGCGGCTGGCTTAAGATTTAACTATGGCAAAGAAAAAGGGTGAAGGCGAGAGCGGCGAGACCGCAGTTGCAAAGGGTAACAATGTTCGGTGCCGCTATTGCGGACAAAAGAACGCGGTCAAGGTGAACTACAAGAATAATTCCGCAAACTGTGGTAAGTGTAAACTTCCGCTGTCGGACGAACCGCATAAAAAGTATGCCGACCTCAGCAAACATGCTTATGTTCACCCGCAGGACAGCAAAGCGCTTGCGGCCCTGAAGGCGATTCCAGGGATCGATTCCGCGCTTCGCAAACTGCTATCAGTAACGGGCGAATCAGCACTTCGCGTGATATTCACCGCCGGAGCCGTTAAGGTTACGCCGAAACAATATCCAGACCTTCACGCCAAGCTTCAGATCGCCTGCACCACGCTCGGCGTCGATATGCCCGAACTTTTTGTTCAGCAAAATCCGATCGTTAACGCCTTTACCTACGGTTCCGAAAAACACATCATTGTGCTTCACACGGCGCTCGTCGAGCGTCTTACGGACGAAGAAGCTCTCGCCGTAATTGCCCACGAAGTCGGCCATATTCACGCCGAGCACGTTCTTTATCTGACCGCTGCTCGGCTGATGGAACTGCTGGCGAATGCCTCGGTCGCACGGCTCGTTCCTGGTTCCGAAATTATCAAGTTTCTCGTTTCCGCTGGGATCAATAGTGCTCTACTTGCATGGGCACGCCGTGCTGAACTTTCCTGTGACCGCGCCGCTATGCTCGTCGTGCAAGACCCGCACGTCGTCGGCCGCGTGATGATGAAACTCGCGGGCGGCACGTCGGCTTCGAAGATAGATTACGAACAATTCCTCGAACAGGGCCGCGAGTTCAAAAAGACCTGCGACGAAAAGGCTCTAGATAAATTCTGGGCGAATATTATCAATGCCGGACTAACTCATCCGTTCCCGATCTGGCGCGTTTCAGAGATCATAGACTGGGCCGAATCGGGCGAATACGAAAAGGTGATGGCAGAAAACTGATTGGAGCGTTCCCGCTAACTAGACAAGAATCTGCTCTACGGCGAAAAGGATCACGACTATTTTGCGATCGCCTCCGAAGCTGCACTCTGGGAAGCCGGAATAGTCCGAACAACATCGCCCCCGGTTTGATCGGTAATGCTAAGGACGTGTTCACGAAAGCTTGAATGAGTTGACGAAATCGTCCGCTTCTTTTGTTGATACGTTCTCTTTTTTTGATGCCGCGATCTGAATTACGTAAAGCTTTTTATCCGCTTCCGACCAAATGACCACATCGCGGAACGACATTTTCGCCGGGCCGATCTCGACCGACCGACCGCTGTCTATCGCTCGCTTTCTATTTATCGTTGTGTCCTTGACCACCGTTCCCGGTTCGTCTTCCCAGCCGTTCAAGCCGATCTCGAGTATTTTTCTCGGCTCTTTGCCCTCGGTCGAGGACGGATCGATATCCAGGACCTGCACTTCGAAACTGCGGTAATTATCGCTTCGATTGTCGAAGGATTTAGAATAGGTCCGGCCGGATTTCGCAAATTTTACTTCCAACTTGCCCACTTCCACACCACTCGATCCTGACGGAAAAGCGATCGAAAATTTATCTTCCGAGTTTTTGTATTCCCCGCCGCCGTCTATAGAACCTAGGTTGTTGCACGCAATGCACATGAAGACGAAGATTAAAAGGCAAGATACCAGATTGGTTTTCATAAATGACCCCTATTTCTTTTTAGTACTGAAGAATTACATGCTTATTTCAGGTGGTTCGCCGACCGCGAATCCCACTTCTATCACCTTCGAGAGCCCTGCGATACCCAATGTTCTTTGAATCTCGGTTCGCTGAATAGGCGGTGGTTTCGGAACTTTCAATCCGTGAATCGGACTCCTTTCTGCGACCGTCGCGTCGCGAAGTGTGAGGACAAAGACTGGGCCAACTCTTATTTTTTGCCCATGCTTCGGTTCGAAACCAGTTATCGAAACACGTTCCCATTTACTGCCTACAGCTACGACCCATGAAAAGATCATAGGTAACGCCAAGTATGGAGGGGCCTGTTCGTGTAAGCGCTCGAACGTATTCTTAAATTCTATCCCGCTCTTGATCTCACCACTGTCCCAAGGTTCGGCGTCGTTGTCTCCAACATGAATTCCAAGAACCGGTACGCCACGGACAATTTTGTCTCCGTCGGTAAAATCCGCATAAAAATAATACTTTGAATCACTCATAATCTTATCTCCTCAGAATCAATTCCTACTCAAATTCCAGAATCACAGATGCTGTCAAATGGCCCTCCAAGGGAGTTTTTTCAGGGCGTTGCAAACCCGGTCAAGGGGTTTCCGCAGTAGGCTTCCCACCTCGACTCGATATAGCTGAAGCTTGTCGGCCAGAACATTACGTCGTGAAGATCTTCTGCCATGTCTTTGTTCTCTTTGCCTGAAAGGGTGGGCACGAAAGACCATAGGCCTCCCACCCGTTCTTATTTCCGAGTATTTCAATGGCAACCAAGCTCTATTTTCTAATGACAACCCCGGTCGTGTTGAAATCGTAAAACTCTAGATTTAGTTTCTCTTCGGCTTTGCTCATCTCGACATAGTATCGATCACCGGATTCATCAAATTTGCCTAGCTGCCATCCCTGTGCTTTTAAGGCCTCGGTGTAATTCTTTGTCACTGTTTTCTTGTCTTCCTTGTGAACGGCCCGAAACTCGTTCGGCTCGCTTTTCCAAACAACGGCGTTCTCCTTGACCGGTAGATTCATCGCCGTCCAAGGCGCAGTTAACGGCACTGCGTCCACCTCGGGTTTCCAGCCGCAGTTGATCAGCAACAGCGCGAAAAGTGCGATACACACATTCGTCCCTATCATCTTTTTCATAATTGTTCTCCTTCCAGATTTGTCTAGAATCCTGTCAAAGGATTTCCGTAATAGGCATCTATTTTCGGTGTTGCGGCGTTCCATTTATCCACCGTTCCCATAACTTTCACCGGAACGGCGATCTTGAACACCGTCAGATACATTTGATCGGAGAATGCGTTTCGTGCGATCCAGCCTTTTTTGTCGATGTTGAATTTCATCTCGCGCACCTGTGTGCTGCGGTGAAATATCTTTGCGGTGTACTCGCCGGGTTTGTCGCGTGTGAAGGTCGCTTTTGAAAAGCGCTCCCTTTGCGATCTTTCGTTTTCGACCATGAAATTATTCCAGTTGAAAAGCCAAAGCCGGTATTTACAGATCTCGGGTTTTTCGTAACATCCCTCGCCGCGTTCGATGAGCGGTATGATCGAGCCGCCCTCGTCTGTCGAAGCTATTTCCTGACCGCCGAAATACAAGCGGGCTTCCATGTCTTTGCCATCGAGATCGCCTTTGAACCACGTGTAAATGTTCGGCTTCAACGCGGATTCAAAACTATCGTTGTATTGAAATCCCACGTAGCCCGTCGGCAGCAGCCAATCGTTGTCCACATAGAATAGAAAGGCGTTCTTGTATCTGGGGTCGCCGGGGAAAAGAGGCATTTTGCTGACCTTGAACTTTCCCTGAAAGATCGTTTCATTATTCCTTGTGTTGACGATCTTGAGCCCATAAGTGCCCGTCGCGGCTGTCGAGTTCTTATCGAATTCCTGTGAGAATGAGCTCGAGATTCGAACCGTCTGATCCGCTCCGCCGGTGCCAACCCTCAGCGGCTCGGTGAACCAAGGCGTGCCATCTGCATTTGACCACTCCGCGTTGTACCGCAAGTTCACACTGTTATCAAAGAATAGGTCAAAACTTACGGTCGGGATCCAGCTATGGTAGTGGTCCTGTTTCGGGAATTTTGCGTATCTTGACTCGTTTCTTACAGTGATCTCGATCGAATCCCGAAGAAATCGCGGGGTTGAATCCGCCCTTGGTGGACTTAGAACATCAAAACCGCCTGAAGAGGATGTACCGGCCCTCGATGTTTCGCCGCTCGCGGGTTGGCTTTGCCCATTTGTCGGCAGCGGACTCGACGGTTCTGTCTTTGGTTTTTCGGTCTTGATCTTTGGTACCCTGATCGGAAACTGGGCCTCTGTTGCCATTACTCCTATGCCCAGCAGGCAGCACAGCGTGATCACGAAAGCGGTCGCGTTCTTATACATATTTTTACCTCGTTTATAGATTTCTTTGTTTTCGCCCAAAGTAAAGGGTGATAAAATCGATCTCCCAGCGGATTTGAAGTCATCATATTTCGACCACGCGGTTTATGTGGTGAAAGTTAGGTGAGGTTTCGATGAGAGTTCTGTGAGGTGTAATCGTGCAGCCCGGATCAAAGGACATTTTCGAATTCGATGACTTCCGTTTTGATGCGAAGGAAAGGGTCCTTTCGCGAAACGGAGTTGCAATTCCCATCGCGCCGAAAGTCCTAAATACGCTCAAGGTTCTGGTAGACAGCGCCGGGCACTTGCTCGAAAAGCAGCAGCTGATGGACGCCATTTGGCCCGATCAGTTCGTAGAAGAGAGCAATCTAACCTACAACATAAAGATGCTTAGAAAAGCACTTGGCGACGATGCTGCTCAGCCTCGATTTATCGAGACCGTTCCCCGCAGCGGCTATCGCTTCATCGCCGAACTCATTGAACCAAAGGAAGCGGCCAAACCGGCTGACACCCCGATCCCGGCCCAGCGGAACAGCCCAAACCGCAACAGGTATTGGTTGATCGCGGGAGCCGCTGCCGCAATTGTGTTGATCTTCGGCGGGGGAAGCTGGATCGCGCGTGAGCGTTTACTTGCTGCGGCGCAGGCCCCAATGTCCGAATCTGTGTTCAACGCCAAACGACTAACGAGCGGCGGAAAGACCCTCGTTTCGTCAATTTCACCTGATGGTAAAACTCTCGCGTTTGCGGATAGCTCGGCCGGAAAAAGGAGCTTGTGGCTCAAAAACCTCGAGACGTCCGAGACGGTTTCGCTTATTTCACCAATGGATGGAGATTACATTGGTCTCGACTGGGCCGCCGATGGCCAGTTGGTTTACTTCGTGCGGAGTATTGGGCCGGGCGTAGCCCATATCTACCGGATCTCCACCGGCGGCGGCATTCCAGAAAAGATCGTTGAAAATACCCAAGGTTGGATAAGCATTTCGCCAAGCGGCGATCGTATCTCATTTGTCCGCTGTCCTTACACAGAAGATGAACACTGTGCGCTGTTCATCGCCGACACAGACGGTAAGAATGAACGTAAGCTTCTGGCGCGGCCGAGACCTATCCGGATCGGGGACAATCAGATATCACCGGATGGTAAGTCCATCGCATTTGCCGTCGGTGAATCGATGAACGGCGAGTCAAACTTTAGGCTGATGCGAGTCGCAATAGAAAGCGGCGAAGAAAGCCAATTGGTCTCACGCACATTTTTCAACATCAGAAGCCTAAAATGGCTGAGCGGGCCGAACGACCTGTTGTTCACTGCCAGCGAAGGGCTGGATGAAGCATCCCGTTTATGGCGTGGTTCTTCAGGCACCGGCGATGCCGTTTCTATTTCGAGCAATGAGAACAGCTATAGTTGGTTGAGCGTCGATGATACCGGCGAGAATATCGTTGCGACAAGAGTTACAAATAACTTTAAGCTGCAATATTCCATGAATAACGAGCCGCGGTCTCTTTCGGATGCCCGGTCCGTAGCATTTATTTCGGACGGCAGAATGGTGTTCGAAGGCGAACAGGGCGATATTTGGTCGATAAGGCCCGACGGCGGTGAGAAGCGGCAGTTGACCGCTAACACCAAAAAGAACTTTTATCCGATCAGTTCGCCGGACGGCAAACATATCTATTTCACCTCGAACCGAACGGGGTCGAATCAGGTATGGCGAATGGACATTGACGGCAGCGGCCAGACCCAATTGACCAAGAACGAAGGTGGTTATCCCCGATTCGCTTCGCCCGATGGCAAATGGGTTTACTATCGATCTGACCGCAGCGGTTCGTTCTGGAAGGTCAGCCCGGATGGAAGCGAAGAGATCCGCGTGGCAGGAATAAACGAATACGCCGATGCTTTTTCGCCGAACGGAGAGCTGCTCGCGTATTTCTTTCGCGATGCCGAGGACAACGGCCAGTTGAAGATTGGGATCAGACATCTTTCGGATCAGGCTCTGGTGTGGAAAACGCGGAAGCTGGAAAACGTTGGCAGGCCTGTCGATATTGCATGGTCGCCGGACAACCGAACGGTCAATTTTATTATCGAAAAAGAGGGCAGATATACGCTGTGGAACCAGTCGATCGAGGCAAACGAACCCGTTCTCACCGCCGACCTGGGTAACGAAGGGATCAGTTTTCTAAGGATCAGCCCGGACGGCCGATCATACGCTTCAATTCGAGGCGACTGGATGCACGACGCGGTCCTGATCACAAGCCTGCGATAGTTAGTTCGACAACCCGAGCAGCGGCGGCATCAATTAAAAATCACCGAATTTCCAAAACCATTAACAAACCCCGCAAGCCATGCCGGAGCGCTGATGTGTTCCGGTTACGCCGTATCGCAATGCGGTCGGGCTAGTGTGCGGAGCACACGTGCATGCCTATGCGGCTTGCCGCGATGTTGTGCGGAAAAGTTTACTTTTCCGCACAACGTGGCGGCAAGCCGCCGCATTCCCTTGTCGACCGCGCGTGTTACACACGCTCGGATTCTCGAGAAATCGTGTTCTACACATTCCGCTTCGCTCCATGTGTAGCTAACAGTATTCGACGTGCTCCGCACGCCGGTACAAATGACACATCGCGGCCAATCCGCCACGGTCGCCAAATTGTCAAAAAGCCCGAGCGTTGCGGCCCGGGCTTTTTCTTTTGAGTAGGGAATGAACGAGCGCGAACTGGCCGCCCGCTCACGCAGGCGGTTCTGACATTCGAGTTATTTCATCTTTACACCGAGTTCTTTGACGAGGAAGCCAAAGATGTCGGTTTGTTCCTCGATCTGTTTCGAGACCGGTTTGCCGGCACCGTGGCCCGCTTTTGTTTCGATGCGGATCAGGATCGGTTTATCGCCGCCCTGGCCTTCCTGCAACGCGGCCGCGTACTTGAAGCTGTGTGCAGGGAAGACGCGGTCGTCGGTGTCTGCCGTGGTGACCATCGTCGCCGGATATTTCGTGCCCGCCTTTATGTTGTGCAAAGGCGAGTAAGAATAAAGCACTTTGAATTCGTCGGGCTTTTTCGGATCGCCGTAATCGGATTTCCAGAACGCACCGACGGTGAATTCGGTAAAGCGGACCATATCCATCACGCCGACCGCGGGCAACGCCGCACCGAAGAGATCAGGCCGTTGGTTGAGGACCGCACCGACGAGCAAGCCGCCGTTCGAACCGCCTTGAATAGCGAGCTTCGGCTGGCTGGTGTATTTGTTCTTGAACAGATATTCACCGGCAGCGATGAAGTCGTCAAACGTGTTCTGCTTTTTCAGAACAGCTCCGTTCGCCCACCATTCTTTGCCGTATTCGGCTCCGCCGCGGATGTTCGCAAGGGCAAAGATGCCGCCCATTTCCATCCAGACCGCACGCGTTACCGAAAAGCCCGGCGTTTGATTGATGTTGAAACCGCCGTAGCCATAAAGGATCGTCGGGTTCGTGCCGTCGAGCTTTATGCCTTTTTTATGTGCGATGAACATCGGGACGCGTGTGCCGTCCTTGCTGTTGAAAAACACCTGTTTCACTTCGTATTGCGAACCGTCGAACTTAACGGGTGTCTTGCGGAAGACGGTGCTTTTGCCGGTCTTCATATCGTAATGATAGATCGTCGGCGGTGAGTTAAAGCTCGAGAAGCTGTAAAATGTTTCGGTCGCGTCCTGCTTGCCGCCAAAACCGCCGGCAGAACCGATGCCGGGAAGTTCGACATCGCGGACGTGCTTGCCGTCCTTGTCATAGATCTTGATGTTCGTGTAAGCGTCCTTAAGATAGTTAGCAACGAACTGATTGTTGATCATCTGCACGCCGTTCAGCGTGAATTCGCTCTGCGGAATAACTTCTTTCCAAATGCGTTCGCGGGCAAGAACGTTAACGCTGACAAGCTTGCCGCGTTCGGCGTCTTTATCTGTCCGGAAATAGAACACCGGGCCATCGTTTCCGACGAATCCCCAACTATTCGTGCGTTCACCGATAAGCGTGACGATCGGCGAGTCAGGTTTGGAAAGATCCTTAAAACGCACCTCGTTCATCCGCTGAGTGCCCTTTGAGGTGGACATGATGTAGTACTTGCCGTCTTCGGTAACGCCGCCGCCCGAGGTCAATTCACCGTCGTCGGGCCGTTCATAGATAACTTTGTCTTCTGAGATCGGCGTGCCGAGCTTATGGAAATAGATCTTCGGAAAGCGATTCGCCTGTCGAAGTTCCGCACCGGCTTCCGCCTGCGGATAGCGTTGATAAAAGAAACCGGAGTTGTCTTTCAACCACGAAACATTACCCTGACGGTTCGGCGGAAGCGTATCGGAAAGATGCTCGCCTGTGTCGGTATTCATTATCCGCCATTCGGTTCTATCCGAACCCGAACGAGCAATTCCATAAGCCCAAAGCTTGCCGTCGTCCGTAAACGACGAACCGCTGAGCGACACAGTGCCATCGGTCGAAAGCTTGTTCGGATCAAAGAAAACTTTGCCCGATTTATCTTTCGAATCGGTTCGGTAAAGAACGCTCTGATTCTGCAGGCCGTCGTTTCGCGAGTAGATGTAAAACCCTTCGGTGACCTTTGACGGAGCGGAAACACGTTCGTAATTCCATATCTCGGTCAGCCGTTCGCGGATCTTTGCCCGCTCCGGGATCTTGTCGAGATAGGCCTGAGTGAACGCCACCTGGTCATTGATCCATTTTTGAGTGTCTTCGGAATTAGTATCTTCCATCCAGCGGTACGGGTCGTAAACGTTTGTGCCGTGGAAATCGTCAACCTGATCTACCTTCTTCGCTTTCGGATAACCGTCGCCATTCTGCGCCGGAACCGCCGAAACGAAAAGGGAAACGATTGCGAGAAAGAAAATCGATCTTCTAAGCATTGCGGACTCCTTGTATCTGTTACGTATTTTCAGAACGATTATAGAACACCGCTGGCCGCCAGGAAAAACTAAACCCGCCGAATGTTCGTTCGACGGGCGGAATGGTCTTTTTCAAGCTATGAACGGATGGTCTCAGAAAACAGGTATGCCTTCGTTGTCCTTTGAGATGTCGTATTTCTCAAATTCGCCTGAAAGCGTGTTAGGAAACCACTCGCGGCGCGAATAGAGCAGCTGTTCGGTCGCTTCTTTGGGTTTCGGTTTGGCCAAGTAGTATCCCTGTCCATAATCACAGCCAAGATGTTTCAGCACGGAAAGCTGTGATTCGGTTTCGATGCCCTCGGCGATCACACGCATCCGGAGGTTTTTTGCTAGTGATATTATCGTCTGCAGTATCTGTGAATTTTCCCCATGCGGACCGACGGTGTTCACAAAAGATCGGTCGATCTTCAATGTGTCGAACGGCAGCTTCTGCAAATAACTTAGGCTGGAATAACCGGTGCCGAAATCGTCCATCGAAAGCTGCACGCCTATCGATTTCAATTTATTTAAGACGTTGATCGTGTGGTTCGCATTTTCCATCGCCGAGCTTTCGGTTATCTCAAGCTTCAGCAGATGCGGCGGCAGGCCGGTTTCAATCAGTGCATTTTCAACGTCGGAGATCAGGTCGTTATTCGAAAGATGCTTGCCGGAGATATTTACGCTGACGATGAGCTGTTCAAATTCACGTCCGATCTTGCGCCACTCGGAAAGCTGTTGGCAGGTGGTCTTGAGTATCCAGACCGTGATCGGAAGTATCAACCCGGATTGCTCGGCGATCGAGATGAACTTGCCCGGCGGTATCATTCCATATTCGCTGTGGTGCCAGCGAAGCAAAGCCTCAAAGCCGATCAAATGGCCGTCGGAAAGCGAGACTATCGGCTGATAGTCCATCGATAATTCTCCGCGGTCGACCGCATGACGAAGGTCCATTTCAACCCGAACCCGTTCCTGAAAACGCGACCGCAGGTCCGTCGTGAATATCGCCAGGCCATCGTTGCGTTCTTTGGCATGATGCATAGCGATGTCGGCATCACGAAGAATCTCTTCAGGCGTTGTGTAATCCACATCGCACGGCGCGACCCCGATGTTCAGATCGATCGAAATTTTATGGCCATTCAAGCTGAACGGCTGCCGGATGCTGTCATATATCCGCCGGGCGACCTTTGCCGCTTTTGCAGCGGTCGAAACATTTCTGAGGACGATGGCAAATTCGTCGCCGCCGATGCGGGCAACAAGGTCTTGCGGTTTAACAAGTCTTTCAAAACGCTTTGCAGCGATCGCCAGGATCTTGTCGCCGATCGTGTGGCCAAGCGTGTCGTTCACGTTCTTAAAGCTGCGGATGTCCAGAAAAAGTATGTGAAATGTCGTGAGCGGGTCGTTTCTATAATCGTCGATCAAGCGGGCCAGCATCTGATTGAGCTGTTTGCGGTTCGCAAGGCCTGTCAGCAAATCATGAAGTGCAGAATGCCTAAGGTCTTTTTCGCTGCGCCGGAGTGCGGCATTCGTCCGTTCTTCTTTTTCTAGTGTGATCGTGAGCTGCTCGGCGTGGCGTTCGGCCTCGCGGCGGCGTTCGCGTTCGGTCTCGGCCTTTTGGCGTTCGGCTTCTTCGACGGTTCCGATCGCATCGTTGATCTCGGTTATGAGCCTCCGATAGTTAAAATACGCGATCGCGAAAATTGAGAATGCGACTATGCCAAGCGTGACATCCGTATTGTTGATGACCTTGAAAACAACACCAGCAAGGCCAGCTCCTACAAAAAGGGCGAAAGCACTTGAAATCCCTTGCGATTTCCAAGTGCTCCAAACCGAATCACCTGTACGTATTTTTTGGTATAGAGCCGCAAACAATGAAGAAGCAAAAAACTGAGACAGACACAAAATTCCAAGTACTGTGGCAAGATCACGCGACTGGGAAAGATCAAACGAAAATCCCAAAGCTCGAGTGAAAACAAGAAAAACAAGATATGAAACTGTTGTGTATAGAACCGCTAACGATGAATTGAAGGGCAAGAATAGGTTCGCGAGTGCTACCTGTTTTCGTCGAAGGTAAAAGGCATTGGCGGCTGTTTCAACCAAGGCAGTTAGTATCGCAAACTCACCGCCGTAAAGAATAAATGTCAGGAAAATTACCGTATCCGAAAAACTTAGAATTAGTTTTGATTTAGGAAGAGAAAAGCTCATTCTCGGGGCAACAAAAATGCTGAAGACCAAGATCAGCAAGTAACCACCGCCGAAAGAATTCATCGGAAGATTAAAGATCGCAAAAGAAAGCGAGACCGCGCCGAGAAAGATCACTGGCGGTTTTATGAATGCCGACAGCCTATCTGCACTTTTCCGTTCCTCGGAAGTTTTATCCACTGACTTAAACAAATTTGTTGTGGGTTCGGTGACTCAGAAGCAACCAAAATAGGTATGCTCTTGAGAGAATAGCATCTTTTGTTCGAAAAAGCGAGAAAAACCGACTTTCTTATAGTTTAGAGGAGGCTGACTTAATTAGCTGGCCTTTACCAATGTTCATTAAGGAGGATTACCCAATAAAGTGCTAAACACTTGGCCTGATCCTCCCATTTTTTAAACCATTTTTATCTAACTTTGGCTTAAAGTTCCGTAACTTTGATCCATTTTTAGAAAAATCTCGTGCTTGGTTCGAACACGGGGCTTTTGCAACAGCCCGCCAACCGATACGCTTTCAACCACTTACGGAATTTTCTATATTTCCACAGCCCCAGGGCTGCCAGTCGTCAGGTGTTAAACACTCAACTGACAATCCATTTTCGAAAATAACATTGGTTACTTGGTAGCCACTTTTTCTGCATACTAAATACCCATTCAGCTAATTCGCTCGTTTGCAAAGACTTACTGGACTAGCGACTAGATCTGCATACTGAATATCCTCTTCAAATCTCATCTCTTATCAGGGGAAAGAGCAACAAGTCGTAGACGTAACCTATTGTAATTAATATACTTACGTTCCAATCCCCACCGCTTCTGAATCTTGGCACGCTGATTGAACTATAAGAGGCATCACGGAGTTGGAGCTCCGAACCAAAAACAGGAGAATGGAACACATGAGAAACTTTAAGAACGTTGCAGGAGTTGTCGCTTTAACACTTTTCATAGGATTTGGATCCACAATCGCAAATGCTGGAATCCTTATCAATGACCGAGGTGGCTCTGGTCTAACTACAAATTGTGAGTCGACCAATAAAGAAACGAAATTCGACTGGGGTATCTTGATCAACGATATTATCGGCATATTGATCAATGACCGCACCGGCATACTTATCAATGATTTTGGTAAGACAGGCGGCACGATCAATTGCGGAATCCTTATCAACGACTAACGTTTATTTTTCCTCCATCCCACACCAATTATGCCTGCCGGTCGCTCGGCAGGCTCTTTAAATTGTAGAAGAACATTCCTGTTCTGCTCATTTCAGAGCGATTTGATCTACCAATCTTCTAAACCTATCTTCATTCCGAATAATATTCCAGTTTGGATCAACGCGAATGAAAATTACCTCCGATCCATGATTATTAATCCAATCCTCCAACAACATATAGCCAATTTCTTTCTCACGGAGCAGAAAATGAATACGAGCTTTTGCTATGTCGAAATGTCCGAACTGCTCAGTATACTCTGTTAATTGCTTTATTACTTGGTTGGCTAACTCTACTCTTCCGTCCCTTGCATAAAGGTATCCCAAATAGCCAAGAGCCTCTTTTTCTACGTGAGTCGTTAGGCAGTTCTGTAACATCACTTCAGCCTCCTTGAATTCATTTTGCTCAAGAAGTACCGCTCCAAGGATGACCTGAACTTCTCGATGCTGGGGCTCCAGTTCGAGGGCATCGCGCAAGTAAACCTCGGCGTGGTTGTACATGCCCATTAAATAGTAGAGTCGTCCCAGTCGTATATATGTCGGAAGTGAAAACGGATCTAAATAAATTATTTTTGAAAGATGTTCTTTAGCCTCGCTGAAGCGTTCCGAAAATATTAAAAGTTCTGCATATCGGTAAAGAGCGTCAAGGCAATTAGGGTTTAATTCTAAGGCTCGATTGTAATGAGCCTCGGCCAGATCAAACCTCCAATCGAGAAACATTGCGACGTTTCCCCGTGCAACATGCAGCGCCTCGATATTTTGATCGGCGTTCTCAAGAGCGTTTAGCAGCGGCGTTATTTTTTCCAATGCTTCGGAGTTCGAAATAACGTCAAGGCCCTGCAGTAATCGATAGGAATCAACGGTCTCAATATATGGATACGGACTCGCAGGATCGAGTGCCACTGCCTTTTCAAAATAGGCAATCGCCTTATAAAGATCCGAAGCAGTACGTTTTTTTCGAAAATACTTTCCCTTAAGGTATTGTCGTGCAAATTCAGAGTTACGGCTTAAATGATCGTAGGAAGACTTGTTGCCATTGGGTGAAACGCTTTCGATCAATTCAACGGACGGAATAAACCGGTAGCCGCTGCCGGACACAGTTTCAATAAAGCGTTCACCACTACGGTCACCAAGCACCCGACGCAGCTTTGAAATATGGACGGAAAGATTGCCCTCTTCAACTACCGCCCCGCCCCAGACCTTGCCCAATATTTCATCCCGCGAAACAACCTCGCCCGCCCGCTCCACGAGCATCAGAAGAACGTCAAACGCTTTTGGTGTCAAGGAAAGATATTCGTCGTCCCTTCTCACGTAACGCTGAGTGGAATGCAGGATGCAGTTTCTGAATTTGTAAATGCTCATAATGGAAGAACTCAAAGAATCAGAAAGTTTCGGAATAGTACCACATCGCGTTAAGAATCGTTGAGAAAAATTAAGATTCGTTAAGGATTTCCCGCTCGCCGACCGGATAAGATGCTGTCATTTCAAAAATCGTTTGATTTTGAAATTTAGGAGTCGCAAGCATAAGACAAGCCTTGAGATCAATCGCGTTGTTCCCAAGGCCTACGTGCTAAACCCGTCTCTGCAGTGTTTAGGACAACA
>CAZXTS010000058.1:0-15012 GCA_964643745.1 uncultured Chloracidobacterium sp. | reverse complement strand
ACAAAAAAGCCCGGCATTATCGAACGCCGGGCATAGAGGAGGATCGTATGAAGAAACCCAGGTTTTCACCTGATCGGATTGTCCTTCGCGTAGCTATACGCACACCACGCAGAAATAAGATGGACTACCCAGCCCAATAAACCAGCCGAGCCTATCCAAGAAATGCCCGTCAAGACCAGCCAAATAATACCGATCACGATACGGCCATTGTAGATCTGCCCGATTCCGGGAATAAGTAAACTAAGAATTCCAGCTAAATATGGTTCACGCATAATGACAAGAACACCTCCGATAATTATTATACGGCGGAGTTTCTGAAAGGTTCCGGATTTTTTAATGGGCGAAGATCTCGTGAACGGCGTAGTGAATAATGAAGAACAGGCCGACCCCGGCGAAGACCGAAAGGGAAACGAACGGACGCTTGCCGCCGTGATGATTTACCTCAGGTATCAGATCGCTGGCGGCGACATAAATCGTTATCCCGCAGGCGATAGGTAGTGCATAAGCGATCGAAAGCCCGAGCTGCGTTCCGGCAAAATAAAACAATAAAACTCCGAGAAGAGTTGTCGAGCCAACGACAGATGTTGCGATCAAAACTTCTTTAGTGCCCTTGCCTGCGGCGAGCATCATCGAACCGATAGTAAAACCTTCCGGGAATTTATGCAGGAAAACCGCGATAAAGACAAGCAAACCAACCCGATGGTCAAGCTGAAACGCCGCGGCGATGGAAACGCCGTCAAAGAACGTGTGTATCAATAAACCGCCGACGCCGGTGTACGCGCTCCTTGTTGAAAGCACGTTTTCCTGATGCATCTCTTCGCCGAGATGAAAGTGCGGAGCGATCGTGTGTTCGAAGAATTGCGTGATCAAGTATCCGGCAAGAACCAGCAGCATCGGCGTCATCAGCCCCGATTCGCCCGGGCTTTTCGTCTGCCAGATCCCGATCGATCGCGGGATAAGTTCCGTGAACGCGACGGAAAGCATAAATCCCGCACCCAGAGCGAGCAAATATTTAAGGAAGCGGCGGTAGGTGGTGTGGAGTTTTGACGGAAGCAGGACCAACCCGCCGAGCACATTCGCGCCGGCCGCCAGAAGTCCAAATATCAATAATTGTAAGAAGCCGGATCCCATTGTCAGAACAATCTTACAAAACTACACGAAAAATTGAACCTGTCAACCATATTTTGAATGAATAGCCGTTTTGAGTGGGAAAACCGTCCGATCCGGGTGTCGATACGCCTACGCCGAGGTCCTGGAATTTCGTTAGTTAAGCAGTATCTTAAACTAATGTTTAATTTTTCCTTGACACGCCTTTAATTCTACTTTACTATTCATTTTGCGGTTCGAGTCTGAAAAAGCAGGGTCGCTTTTGAAGAAAAGACTCGAATCAAGTGCTTAAACGGTGTGGTTAGCCCTTAAGCGCATCCGCCAAGAAATTCGTTACTAATTAAATGTTCGGTCAGGTTGCCGTGTTTCAGGCGACCCATGATAAGTGTCTTCAAAATCAGGTTTGAAGTACAAAGATGCATCGACGCCAAACGGCCGGAGAATCGATATTTGATATGTCTGAAAGCCCTAAACAGCCTGCTCATATCACGGTTCTCAAGGATGAGACCGTCGAATTGCTAAAGGCTGAAAGCGGCTCGGTGTTCGTTGACGCAACTCTCGGACTGGGCGGCCATACGGAAGCTCTCCTGGACGCAAACCCGAAGGCGACTGTTATCGGGATCGATCAGGACGCTTTGGCACTTGCGGCGGCAAAAGAGCGGCTGGGAGAGAAGGCCGATAGAGTTCGTTTCGTCCACGCCGGATTTACGGCAATTGCCGAGATAGTCGCCGGGCGGGAGATCGACGGCATAATCGCCGATCTCGGGGTTTCATCAATGCAGATAGATAACGAGCAGAGAGGTTTTAGTTTTCGGTACGATGCTCCGCTCGATATGCGGATGAATCAACATTCGGATGTCGAAACAGCTGCCGATCTGCTTGAAAGCTTAAGCTCGGACGAGATAGCGAACATTATTTATCAGTTTGGCGAAGAAAGGGGTTCGCGAAAGATCGCCAGGCGGATCGTCGAGGCTCGCGAAAGCGGAAACCCGGTTCGGACGACATTTGAATTGAAACGGATCATTGAATCGAGCATCAGATGGAACCGGAAAGATCCGATACATCCGGCCACGCGAACCTTTCAGGCCTTGAGGATCGCGGTAAACGACGAGCTTGGTTCGATCGAAAGATTTTTGAAGGACGCGATCTCGGTCTTGCGAACAGGCGGCAGGCTGGCGGTGATCAGCTTTCATTCGCTGGAAGACCGGATAGTAAAGCAGACGTTCCTGCGTTTGTCAGGCAAATGTAGTTGCCCTCCCAGAATGCCTGTCTGCGTATGCAGTGCGGAGAAATTGGTCGATATCATTACACGGAAACCGGTAGTTCCCGGACCGGAAGAGATAGAAAGGAATCCCAGGTCGCGAAGTGCGAAACTTCGCGTTGCCGAAAAGGCAGTTTAGTTTCAAAGGAGCAAACCAAATGAGAAGAAGAATCCCTCACCGAACAAAACCCTCAGCCTCGATGATGATCGAACCCGCCCCATTCTCTTGGAGATACTTGCTGATAACTATTATAGGTGCGGTCGCCGTTGCTGCTGGTTTGTTCTTTGCGGCGACCCGCCATTTCTCTGCAATGGAACTTGGGATAACGAATGCGAAACTCAGAAGCCAGCTGCAGGATCTGCAGAATGAAAAGCGAAGATTGGACCTAGAACGCGAGATCGCGTTGACGCCCGCCGAGCTTCGGAAGACCGCTCGCTCGCTTGGCCTGCGTGAGCAACCAATGGTCGTTCGCAGCGAGCAGCCCGGTGTGACGGAACTGGCAAAGGCAGAGACGGAGTTGAAACCGGCCATAAAGATCGAATCTGTACCAGTGGCCGATAGATCAAATGCTTCAAAACCCGAGGTGAAAGCGTTCCGCAAAACGGACGACGAACGCACTGAGGTCGCTCAAACAAAGCGTGAAGTACCACCCGCGAAGAAGGAAAAACGGACCGACAAGTTGGTCGAAGCCTCACTTGATGTTAGGCCGCGGATCGCCGCCGAGAAGGGTTCGAACGACAAGAAAGAAAAGGTCCAGATCGCAAAAACGAGTGCATCGGTTCCGGTTCGATCGAGGATCGCCCAACCCGTTGTCATCAAGTACTAAATATTGAACTATGCGAGCGAAGGTCTCAAAAAAGCCGAAAAGAAATGATATGCGCCAGGTGGCGTTCACGCGGTTTATGTTCGTGATCGCTGTTTTGGTGATCTGGTTTGGCGGTGTTGGCGCAAGGCTGGTTTATCTACAGGTGAATGAGCACGATTGGCTGCGCAAACAGGCGCTAAAACAGCGGATCGACGTAAAGAAAAGCCGGATGCTCCGCGGCACGATCTATGACCGGAACGAACGCGCACTTGCGATGAGCGTAAAATCCAAAACGCTTTACGCCGATGCGACGAAGATCGACGATGTTGGCGTAGCGGCGAAGGCGATCGCAAAAGCACTTGAGATAAAACATGGCCCGATCGAATCGCAACTGCGGGATGCGAAAGAAGCCGAGCGGAAGTTCGTGCCGCTTGCGAAGGATCTTGACGATGATGCTGTCCAAAAGATCAATCGTCTGCTGGAAGATACGAATATCAAAAAAGTCGATCTACCAAGATTTGCGGGCCTGCATTGGCGCGAAGACCAGCAGCGAAGTTATCCGCAGGGAACCGTCGCGGCGCACATTGTCGGATTCAGCAATGCTGAGGGCATCGGCCAGGCCGGCATCGAACAATCGCAGAACGAAACACTTTACGGAGCCGTGATCAAAAAAGTGCAGGAGCGCGACCGCCTGGGCCGGGTTTATGATGAGACGGTATCCGAGCAGGAAGAACCGGGCAACATAGTTCTCACGATAAGTTCATCGATCCAGTTCAAGGCCGAAGAAGCTTTGAAGCGAGCCGTAACAGCGTCTGGCGCCAAATCAGGAATGGCTGTCGTTTTGGATCATGCCACGGGCGAGGTTCTTGCAATGGCGAACCATCCCACGTTCGATCCGAACAACCTAAAAGGCATTAATGCGGAGAACCTTCGAAACAATTCGGTGCAAAGTTTTTATTCGCCGGGTTCGGTGTTCAAGCTTGTGACATATGGTGCGGCGCTTGATCGCGGGATGATCTCACCGGAAGCTGAGATCGACACAGGCAACGGTACCGTCGAGGTCGCAAAACGTCGATTCACAGATTCCAGATCTCTCGGACGCATAAATTTTATTAAGGCGATGGCCGTATCGAGCAACGTTTGCGCGATACGAACCGCGCTCCGTGTCGGCAAGGAAGGCTATTACGATTCAGTCAGGAAATTTGGCTTCGGAGAGCAGACCGGAATAGAACTTCCCGCGGAGACAGCCGGAATGGTGCGGCCACCGGAGCGTTGGTTCGGCGATTCGCTTGCATCGATGGCCATCGGTTACGAAATCGGGGTCTCTCCGTTGCAAATGGCAACCGCTTTTGCGACGATAGCAAACAACGGCGTGCGGGTTAGCCCGCGAATAATCAAAGAAATCAGACGTTCCGACGACACCGTGATCTCCGTTACAAAGCCCGAAAAAACAAGGGTCATCAGCGATGAGGCAGCGTCAGGCCTGCGCCAGATGCTGCGTCAGGTGGTGGTTGCGGGAACTGGCAAAAGGGCACAGGTCGAAGGTTATACGACCGCCGGGAAAACAGGAACCGCGTGGAAGTACGATCCGGCGATCAAACGCGTTAGCGGATCGAAATATGTTTCGTCTTTCATCGGGTATGCACCGGCAAATAACCCAAGGATCACGATCGCGGTTATGATCGACGAGCCGCGGATCGGCGGACGAAATGGCGGCGATGTTGCGGCACCGGTCTTCCGTGAGATCACCGAGCAGGTTCTGCCCGAGTTAAAAGTTGCGCCGGACAGCGACGGAATGCTGGCAGCTTTCGAAACTGATGAGGTCGAAGAATCTGTCGGCGTTGGTGAACCGATCGGCGAAACGGTTGCCGAAGTTCGCAAGACAGAAAATGAAGAGAAAAAATTGCCGCCTGCAAAGCCCGCGGCAGAGCGAAAAGCGAACAGCGAACCAGAAAAGAAATTAGCCAAGCCCGATGCTGAACGCCCGCGAAGCATCGATCCGAATAAAAAGAATTCCGTAACCCCCAAGTCCTCGGAAGCAAAAAAGGAGAAGCCGAAGAACAAGACTTGAAACTTAAAATAGCGATCGAATATATGAACGCCATCTCCACTGGCATCGAACCCGCTTTATCATCACTCGAAGTCACATTGTTTTCTATTGATTCGCGTGAGGTTAAGGCGGGTGGCGTCTTTTTTGCGCTGTCGCAGCCGGATTATCGGAACAATGGGTTCAACGGTGATTTCGAAGATGCCACGGTTTATGTTCCAAAAGCATTCGAAAGCGGAGCGGCGGCGTGCGTCGTTCGGCAAGACAGGCTTGATGAACATTTCAACGTGCTTGAGCCGTTTCGCGGCCGGCTTATTACCGTTCCTGACACGATCGCCGCACTTCAGCAATTAGCGAACGGCGTTTACAAAACATGGAACCGGCCGGTAGTTGCGATCACGGGAAGCGCGGGCAAAACCACTGCCAAAGAACTGACGGCACACGTTCTCTCATCTCCCGGCCGCAAAGTCCTGAAAAACATCAAGAATTACAATAACGGGCTTGGACATCCGCTGACAGTACTGAACCTTGCCGCAGACGCTTCCTACGACACGGCTGTTCTTGAGATGGGAATGTCCACGCCGATGAACGAGATCGCACGGCTCTGCCGGATAACGCCGCCGGATGTTGCGGTCGTGCTCAACGTGCTGCCGGTGCACGTTGAACATCTCGGATCGATAGAGAATGTCGCAAAAGCAAAGGCCGAGATCGTTGAAGGAATGAAGGTGGGCGGGACTGCGATCCTGAATGCGGACGACGAGCGGGTGGCGGCAATGAGCGAACTAAGCAAGGGCGAAACGCTAACGTTCGGGATCGAAAATGAGGCCGACGTTGCGGCTTCTGATATTCGCGAGCTCGGCTTCTCAGGTTCGTCGTTTACGCTGTCAACTCCTGCGGGAAATGCCTTTGTCGAGTTTCCGATCAACGGCCGGCACAACATAATGAACGCTCTCGCCGCCGCGGCTGTTGGGATCTCGTTTGGGATGTCTGCCGATTCGATCGCCAACGCACTCGCAACGGTCGAGCCTCCTCCGCAGCGTGGCGAGGTCATCAAGTTTCGCGAAGGGTTCACCGTCATCAATGATTCATACAATTCGAACCCGGACGCTTTGATCTCAATGGTGGAAACGCTTGCCGCCGGCGGAAGCGATGCGAAGCGGCGGATCGTTGTCGCCGGCGAGATGCTGGAACTCGGCGAAAATGCCGAAACGATACATCGTGAAACGGGTAAAAAATTAGCGGCGATGAATGTCGATCTTCTGATCGGCGTTCGCGGGCTCGCCAAAGAGCTGGTCTCGGGTGCGATCGAAGCAGGGTTTGCTGAAGCTGTGTTCGCCGAAGATTCCGCGGCGGCCGGAGCGATGCTCATTGACCGGATCGCCGAAGGCGACGCTGTGCTGATAAAAGGTTCGCGTGGTGTTCGGACCGAGAAAGTGCTCGAAATGCTTTCAGAGAAATTTGAATTGGAGGAAAAAGGCGGGGTTAACCGATAGCGAGGCAATAGCGAAATCCGAGATCCGCGATCCCAGATCCGAAATCGATAAATGCTCTACCACATCCTTTTTCAATGGCTCTTTAAGACCTACGGTGATTTTCCAACTGCGCTGCCTTTCTATAAGGTGCTGAACGTAATTCAATACGTTACGTTTCGTACCGCTTGGGCGACCATTACGGCACTGCTGCTTTCGCTGTTTCTGGGAAAATATGTGATCCGGCGCCTTGACGCTCTAAAGGTCGGACAGGAGATACGCGAAGAGCTTTCCGAAGAGCATCAGGCAAAGAAAGGAACGCCGACGATGGGCGGTATCTTGATCCTCGGAGCAGTATTTATTTCAACACTGCTCTGGGCGCGGCTCGATAGCTTGTTTCTATGGCTGGCACTTGGAGCGACGACGCTTTTCGGCCTGATCGGTTTTGCTGACGATTACATAAAGATCGTCAAGAAAAGAAGTCTCGGCCTTACGGGAAAACAAAAGCTTGCGGGACAACTCATCACCGCCATCCTTGTTTGGGCCGTGTTGTATTTCTTCACGAATTATACGTGGAACCTGAGCATTCCTTTCTTTAAGGATACGGCGATCTCCGGCATCTCGGTCATCCCGGCGGGCATTTATCTGATCTTTATGATCTTTATCTTGCTCGGAGCTTCGAACGCGGTAAATCTGACCGACGGGCTCGACGGATTGGCGACCAGCGTTACGTTCATCGCAATGGCGGCGCTTACCGCATTGACATACGTCGCAAGCGACCGCCGCTGGGCAGATTATCTTGACCTGACCCACAATCCGGCATCGGCAGAATTGACCGTTTTTTGCGGAGCGATGGTCGGTGCAAGTTTAGGATTTCTCTGGTACAACGCGCCGCCCGCCGAGGTATTTATGGGCGACGTGGGAAGCTTGGCGATCGGCGGAGCGCTCGGAACCGTTGCGATCCTGACAAAACAGGAATTTCTTCTGCCCTTTATCGGCGGCGTGTTCATTTTGGAAGCTCTGTCGGTGATGATCCAGGTCTCGTTCTTTAAGTTCACGAAACGGACCGGCGGAGTCGGCAAGCGGATATTTTTACAAGCACCGCTGCATCATCATTTTCAGATGTCCGGTTGGAAGGAACCAAAGATCGTGTTCCGTTTTGTGATCGTGGCGATACTTTTTGCGTTGCTAAGTTTGTCGACGCTCAAGTTGAGATAGTTGAAACTATCCACTTTCAATTTGTCACTATCCACTGAAGAAGTCAGATAGTGAACATTTTTTTCTATTCAGTTAGTAGCTATTAGTGGTTAGTTGAAAGTTTAAGAATGGAGATTTCCGGACGCAAAACTTTGGTGCTTGGCGCGGGCCGTTCCGGTGTTGCCTCAGCGAAGTTTCTGGCCGAACGTGGTGCGACGGTCGCTTTGCACGACAAGAAGGAAGTTGAAAGCTGGAGCGACGCAGCGAGATCTTTGAAGGAAACGAATGGTGTCGGGTTGGTCTCGGGGCAATTGCCTTCGTGGCTGCTGGATCAGATAGATCTTGTCGTAATTTCACCAGGCGTGCCGACGAATACCATCCCGGCGCGTTATGTAGATCGTAAAGACGGCGAGGTGATAGGCGAGGTCGAGCTTGCATTTCGCTTTATGAAGGGCCGCTTGATCGGCATCACGGGTTCGAACGGAAAGACGACGACGACGACGCTGATCGGTGAATTGCTGAAGAAAGGCGGAATAAGAACGCAGGTCGGCGGAAACATCGGCACGGCTTTGTTAAGCCTTGCGGAATCTTCGACAGATGAGACGTGGACCGTTGCCGAGCTTTCGAGCTTTCAGCTTGAGACGATCGTCGATCTCCGGCCGAATATCGCGATCTGTTTGAACGTAACGCCGAATCATTTGGATCGTTACGATTCGTTCACCGATTATGCGGCGGCAAAGCATCGGATGTTTATGAACCAGACGCCGGAAGACGCGGCGATATTGAACGCGGACGACGAGATAACGGCGAGTTGGGCCGCAGGATTGAAAGCGAATGTTTCGCTTTTTTCCGTAAAGAAAGAGTTAGATGAAGGGCTTTTTCTTCGCGGACGCGAACTGGTCTGCCGGGCGAATGGAAAAGAGAAGATCTTGACGACGCGAGACGAGATATTTTTGAGGGGGCTTCACAACGTGGAAAATGTATTGGCTTCAATGGCGGCGGGTTTGGCGGCGGGCGTGGATCCCGAATCGATGCGCGAGACTGTCGCGACGTTCAAGGGCGTCGAACACCGCATTGAGTTTGTCGATGAGATAAACGGCGTGCGCTTTTACAACGATTCAAAGGCAACGTCGGTCGACGCGACGTTGAAGGCGCTCGAAGCGCTATCGGAAGACGAAGGCAAGACCGTCTTGATACTCGGCGGACGCGGGAAGAATGCTCCCTATGAACCGCTTGCCGAGTTGATCGAATCGTCGGTTCGCACGCTCGTGCTGATCGGCGAAGACGCGGACAACATTGCGTCGCAATTGAATGGATCTGCCGATATAGTGCGTGCGGATTCAATGTCGGCGGCGGTCGAAGCCGCGTTCGAGGCGGCAGAAAAAGGCGATGCGGTTCTGCTCGCTCCGGCGTGTGCAAGCTTCGATATGTTCGACAGCTTTGAAGAACGCGGGCGAGTCTTTAAAGCGGCGGTTGAGAGTTTAGAGTCCTCGGTTTAGCGTGCAGGTTTAATGGCAAAGACGGGTGCAGACATTATATTGATGGCCGTTTCGGCGGGGCTGGCATTGTTCGGCACGCTGATGGTTTATAGCGCGTCCGCGATGCACTCACAAAGGGAAACGGCGGGTGCGTCGCAGTTCACTTACTTTTATAAACAGCTCGCGTTCACGGCGATCGGGCTTGTCGCGATGTATTTGATCAGCCGGATCGACCACCGGCGTCTGCAGCATCCGGTCTCGGTCTATTCGCTGATGGCGGTGACGGCGATCTTTCTGCTCGCGGTCTTCGCGTTCCCGGAGATCAACGGTGCGCAGCGCTGGATACGCTTCGGCGGATTTTCTTTTCAGCCTTCTGAGATGGCGAAGATCGCTCTGCCGATCTTTCTGGCGTATTTTCTGACGCGGAATGCCGACCGTGTTGGCGAAATTCGGGCGACGGTCTTGCCGTGCGTGGGCGCGATGTTGTTGTTCTGCGGATTAGTCGCTCTCGAACCTGATCTGGGCACGGCGCTCGTGCTCGCGGCGATATTTTCGGCGGTTTATTTCGCGGCCGGAGCAAAGATATTGCACGTCGCGGCGATCGGCGGATCGATGGCGGCGGCTGCCGGAGCGATGGTACTGCTTGCTCCGTGGCGGGTTCAGCGGATGATGGCATTTCTCGATCCTTTCGCTCACAGTGACGACGCTGGTTATCAGGTCGTGCAGTCGCTTTACGCGATCGGTTCGGGCGGCATCTTCGGCGAAGGCTTCGCACGCGGGCAGCAGAAGCTTTTTTACCTGCCGTATCCGTATTCGGATTTTATTTTCTCGGTCGTCGGCGAGGAATTTGGCCTGATCGGCACGCTTTCGGTGGTTTTGGCGTTCGGTGTGATACTTTGGCGCGGCGCTCGGATCGCCGTCAAAGCCGCGGACCGCTTCGGAATGCTTCTCGCGATCGGTTTGGTGACGGGAATTATCGTCCAAGCACTCTTTAATATAAGTGTCGTTATCTCGATACTTCCGGCGAAGGGAATTCCGCTGCCGTTTATCTCGTACGGCGGTTCGTCGGTGGTCTTTACGCTGGCTGCGGTCGGAATTTTACTGAATATCTCTCGCGGCGGCCGCGAAACGGAGCGGGAAACTCAGCCTGACAAGCCTGTTAGAAGAAAAAAGGGCCGCTCGGGGCTGAAATAGGGTGACTCCGGCGAATTTTCTTGGCGTGCTTAGCGACTTTGCGGGAAAAAAATTTGATCCTCACGCAAAGACGCAGAGTCCGCAAAGAAGAAAAAGCTAAGAAAGCAGATGAATTCACCTGAAGAGTAGGGTTTTGTGAAGAAATTAGCGGCGAGAATACAAATCACAGTTCCCCGGAACGAATCTTCGGGCCCGCGGATCGGATTTTCAGGCCCGCGGATTCAATCCGCGGAACCGAAGATCGGAAGATTTATGGCGATAAATAAAGAATGAAGGTACTTTTTGCGGCCGGGGGCACCGGCGGACACATTTTTCCGGCGATCGCGGTAGCAAAAGAGCTGCTGCGACGCGATGCTGCGACGGAAATTCTGTTCGTCGGGACCGCACGCGGGCTGGAGACGAAGATCGTGCCTGATAACGGTTTCCAACTTTCGCTGATCGATAGTTCGGGGCTGAAAAATGTGGGATTTATCGGAAAGATCAAGGGCCTAACCGTGCTGCCGAAAAGTTTTCTTGAGGCGCGTTCGCTGATCAGGCAGTTTCGGCCGCATGTGGTCGTCGGCGCGGGCGGTTATGTTTCGGGGCCAGTGCTGATGATGGCCGCAATTATGGGCGTGCCGACGCTGGTGATGGATTCGAACGCTTTGCCTGGTTTTACGAACAGGCAATTGGCGAGGTTTATTGATAAAGCGGCACTTACGTTCGAAGAATCGCTGCCTTATTTTGGAAAAAAAGGCGTCGTGATCGGAAATCCGGTGCGGCAGGAATTCTTTGAGATCGAGCCGAAACGCCGCGAAGGCGTGACGCACGTGCTGATCTTCGGCGGTTCGCAGGGCGCGAGGGCGATAAATAACGCGGTGGCGGATTCGCTTACGGAATTGGACGACCTGGCCGGAAAACTGACATTCACGCACCAGACCGGCGAGGGCGATTTTGAAAAGATACGAGAATTGTACAAGCGGTCGGCGTTTGAAAATTCGGACGTAAGGCCGTTCATCTCGAATATGGTCGAAGAATTTGCCAAAGCGGACATCGTGATCTGCCGTGCCGGTGCGACAACCTGTGCCGAACTCGCGGCAGCCGGGAAAGCAGCGATAATGATCCCTTTGCCGACCGCCGCCGACGACCATCAGCGAAAGAACGCCGAAGCAATGGAACGCGCCGGCGGAGCGAAAATGCTGCTGCAACGCGACCTGAGCGGCGCGAGGATCGCTGAGGAACTGCGGGAGTTCGTCGCGAACCCGGAAAGGATCACGGAAATGGAAACCGCCGCGAAAACCGTTGGCAGATCAGACGCCGCCGAACGCGCCGCAGACCTGATCGACGAACTGAAAGCGAAGGCTTAGAGAAGGATTTTTTAACGCAAAGACGCAAAGGGGCCGAGACGCAAAGGTTTTTATTTTTAATACATATTGAACTTGGGTTAGATATTCGGTTGACTATCGGTTTTATGACAGAGAACGAGATCAGTAAGATGATCGTAGATTCGGCGATCGAGGTTCACAGGTCGCTCGGTGGGCCGGGCTTGATCGAAAGTGTTTATGAGGAATCTTTGGTTTGGGAGTTGATGTCGAGGGGGCTTGAAGTGAAGCGACAGTTGGAAGTGCCGATCATGTATAAAGGCCGCCAGCTTTCTGCTCCGCTTAAGCTGGATGTTTTGGTGAACGGAAAAGTGATCGTGGAAGTCAAATCGGTTTCGACCTACAACAAGATATTCGAAGCACAGGCTCTGACATATCTAAGGCTGATGAACCTTAAACTGGCGCTAGTGATAAATTTCGGTGATACAAAAGTAGCAAGCGGAATCCATCGGGTGGTGAACGGATTGTGACGGGATCTTAAAAAAAACTTTGCGTCTTTGCTTCTCTGCGACTTCGCGTTAAAAGGGCTTAATGTTTAGACACGTAAAAAGAATTCATTTTATCGGCATTGGCGGTATCGGCATGAGCGGGATCGCCGAGGTGCTGGCGAATTTGGGATTTGAGGTCTCGGGTTCGGACATTAAGCGCTCAAAGAACACCGATCGCCTCGAAGAATTGCACGGCGTAACGATCTATGAAGGCCACGCGGCGGAGAATGTCGGCGATGCGCAGGTAGTTGTTTATTCTTCGGCGGTGCAAGCGGACAATCCGGAGGTCGTGATCGCAAAGGAGAAGAAAATTCCGGTCATACCACGGGCGGAAATGCTTGCCGAACTGATGGTACTGAAACCTTATGCGGTGGCGGTTTCAGGGACGCATGGAAAAACATCGACGACGTCGATGGTCGCGAGCTTGCTGCAGCACGGCGGGATCGATCCAACGACGGTTGTCGGCGGTGTTGTGGAATCACTCGGTTCGAATGCTCGCGTCGGGGCTTCGGAATGGTTCGTTACCGAAGCCGACGAAAGCGACCGCTCGTTTCTGATGCTCTATCCGACGATCGCGGTCGTCACGAACATCGACAAAGAGCACATGGAATCGTACAAGGGCATGGAAGATGTCGTTCAATGCTTCACGGATTTTGTGAATAAGGTGCCGTTCTTCGGCGCGGCGATAATTTGTCTCGACGATCCGAATGTGCAGCTGATAATCCCGAATATCAAACGCCGCCGCGTGACTTACGGAATGACGGCTCAGGCTGATATTTCAGCACACGACATTAGATATAACAACGCGTTCGGTTCGACGTTCGCCGTTTGGCAGGGAAGCGACGTGCTTGGCGAGGTCGAACTGCCGGTGCCCGGGAAACACAATGTTTATAACGCTCTCGCGGCGACAGCCGTTGCTCTCGAACTGGAAATTCCGTTCGCGAAAATAGCGGAGGCGTTCAAGACATTTGTAAATGCAAACCGGCGTTTTCAATTCAAGGGCGATGCGAACGGCATCACGGTCGTCGACGATTACGGCCATCATCCGACGGAAATACTTGCAACTCTCGCGGCAGCGAAGAACGCCGCAGGCGGCAGGCGTACGGTCGCGGTATTTCAGCCGCACAGATATTCGCGAACGCAGGAGCTGATGGAAGAATTTGCCTTGGCATTTAACAATGCCGATGTGCTTTTTGTTCTCGACATCTATGCGGCAAGCGAAAAGCCGATCGAAGGCATCACAGCCGAAACACTCGCAGAGAACATAAAGAAGTACGGACACAAGAACGTTAACTACATCGGCGATATAGAAACGGCAGTCGCGTTCGTTGTACCGGAACTCCGCGAAGGCGATCTTGTCATAACGCTCGGAGCGGGAACCGTGACACGGCTTTCTGACGAGATCCTAGAAAGTCTAAAACAGATCGGAGTAAGTGAAACTGATAGCTGATAACTTTTATTAGAAAGAATGAAGAAATCAATAAAAGCAAAAGTGAAACGTGGTGGTGCGGCGAAAAAGAATTCGGCAGGCTCGGGAACGCGAACGATCAAGCGATCGGCTGGGCAAGGTGTCAGTCCGCGATCTTTGCTGCCTTACCTTTTAAGCTTTTGTATTGTCACTTGTCTTGCGGCGTTCGTGTTAGTTGGTTATAGGGCGGTGGCAGCTTCTAAGTTTTTCAGCATATCGTCGGTAGAAGTTCGAGGTGTTCAGCGGGTTCAGAAGAACGAGATCGAAAATATCGTAAAGAGCGAGACCGAACGGACCGGCGTTTGGGACGCCGATCTTCTTCAGATAAAGGCACGGATCGAGAAGATCGCATTTGTTAGATCGGCGTCGGTCGCGCGTGTTTTGCCGAATCGCGTCACCGTTGCGGTGGTCGAACGTCAACCGGTCGCCATGGTCGACCTTTCATCCGGACCGACGCTTTTCGACGAAGAAGGAAACGCAATTGCTCCGGCGACGGCTGCCGAGAAAGATCTGCCATTCGCGCTAGTCGGCTGGGACGAGACGAGATCGCCAAAGGCAGACAAGGATAATCAGCAGCGTTTGAAAAGCTATCGAACGATGCTCGCGGAATGGAGGCAGAAAGATCTTTTAGCCCGCGTGCAAAGCGTAAATCTGAAGGATCCGCGCGATCCGATCGTGGTGACGGAAGATTCGGGCAAGCGTGTCGCGATCGCGGTCGGGCCCGAACAGTTTGGCGAGAATCTGAAAAACGGACTGGTCGCTATAACGGGAAAGGGCGACACATTTGAGGGAGTTGCCCGCGTCGGGGCAAATCTTCGGCTGATCCCAAGACAGACGAAATAGGCGGTGATTATGAAAGGTGAAGTTCATGCGGTCGGGCTGGATATAGGCACAAGCCGTGTCCGATGTGTGGTCGGCGAGGCTCTCGACGATCGCAGAATGAAGATCGTAGGTGTCGGCGATGCGGAATCTAAAGGGTTGCGTCGCGGCATCGTGACTAGCGCTGAGGCGGTCGCGGAATCGGTTCGCAAGGCGGTGAGCGACGCGGAGCGCACGAGCGGACTGGAGATCGGTTCGGCGGTCGTAAATCTTTCGGGCGAACATTATCGCGGCGAGAACAAAAGCGGCGTGGTCGC
>CAZXTS010000057.1:0-15139 GCA_964643745.1 uncultured Chloracidobacterium sp. | reverse complement strand
CGGTTAAGAGAAAAGCAGCGGCACTTGCTACGTCTTCGGGTTTACCGAAACGCTTCAGCGGGTGCCGTTCTGCTGCGGCTTCCTGCTTCTGTGGTGTGTTCAAGAGCTTTTCGGCAAGAGGTGTTTCAGTAAGTGAAGGAGCAATGCAGTTAACGCGAATCTTCGGTGCGAACTCGGCTGAAAGTGCACGTGTTAGACCTTCGACCGCACCTTTTGAAACCGCAACCGACGAATGAAAAGTCATTCCCGTCTGCACCGCAACCGTACTGAACAGAACAATTGAAGCCGATTCGCTCTCTTTCAAATTTGGCAGATATGTGCGGATCGCACCGACTGCTCCGAGCACATTGATGTTCAGATCGGTCACGAAATCTTCGTTAGTCAATCGGTGAAACGGCTTCGGATTTATCGTGCCGGGAAGATACGCAAGCCCGTCGATCGTGCCTTCGATCACAGGAAACGTCTCGGACGAAGCGGCGTCATGCGTGACGTAATTCACGCCTGCAAGTTCGCCTGCGGTTCTGCTGATAACCGTTACCTGCTGGCCTTCGCTCACCAATTTCGCAGCCAACGCGTTCCCAATGCCATAGCTTCCGCCGATCAAAACAATGTGTTTGCTCATTGCAAAGGTCTTCGAATGAGGCGAAAGCTTGGATGCACCAAAACATTCTAAACAGCTTCAAACACCCTTTGCTGTTTGTTTAGAATTCAGTTCCGCCAACGTGATACGGAATCGTAGCAGATCTCGCGTTGAGGGTCAGTGGAGAATTTTATGCACAGACTTACCTTATTAACGCTGTTCGTTTCAATACTCGTTTCGCCGTATTCAATTGCGGCACAACGCACTGGGACCGTGGCTTCGAACAAGTCCGCCGCACCGAAATGCTCGGGTGCCTGGACCGGAACCGTCAAATATATACGCACGCAGTCGATGACCAACAACAAGAGCGAGAAGCGTGTTTCGGGCCGAGGCGAAGACACCACGAACTTCGAAATGAAGTATGACTACAAGGCCAGCGTCGCCGTGACCGAAGACCCGACGCGAAGCGGTTCCAGCCGAGGGCGTGCAAATGTTGATCATAAGTTTACCTCCACGGAAACGGTCAATGCGGTAGAAAGCAATTCATGCGATCGCGGCAAGACTTGGAAGCAAATGACCGGCACCTCCACCACGACGACTGAAACAAGCGGAGCGGGTTCGGTCGATGCGAACGTTTCGATCGGGGCGAATTCCGATGGTACATATTCGGTAAGTGTCGGAATTCCGCCGATCCAAAGAATGTCAACCGGTTCACAAAAGAGCTCGTATAGCGGCCAGTGCACGACAAAGGAAGGGAAATCGCTGACCATGCCTTCGACACCGACTAATATTAGCGGCAATTCACTTACAAGTGATGGCACGCATCGCATAAACCCTGTAGACCCGAACCGGCTTAGCGGTTCATTAACGCGAAGCTGGCAAAATGTGAACGAAACCAACACTTGGAATCTGCAGAAATGCGGTGCGGAACTTCGTATAACAGACCTCAAATTCGAGGATATGAAGTTCCCGAACTGTAACGAATGGCGTGAGATACAGGAGATGAAAGGCACGATCGATGAGAATTTCGTAAAGATCAAAGCGGCTGTTTTGAACCCTTCAGGCGAGACCAAGTTTGCGGATGTGAAGTTCAAGGAAACCTATAAAGGCGATAAATGGAACGGAGCACGGCCCGATGGACTGTTGGAAAATGGCGAGGTGTCGGTCCGACTCGAGGCTGGTGAAGGGGTGCCGAGGTTTGGAATAACATTCATGGCTCCAAACGGTATCACCGTTGAACTGTTGGATCCGAACGGAGTTTCGGCGGGCGTCAATCGGGCCGGATCGCCGGAGTCCAACTCATGGTTCAGGTCGATCTTCGTTGAGAAAAATGCGAAAGCCGGTGTCTGGACGGTCAAGCTAAGCAATACGTCAGATCGAGAAGCAGAGGCATTTCTTACATCTTGGTAAATTGCACGATAATTTGAGAATGCCGCGACGCGTTAATCCTGCGGACTCAGCTTTTCAAGTAGCCGGAGATACCTGGCTTCTGTTCGAAGGCCTTTTAAACGCGGGTCGGCATCCATCAGATTGAAACTGTGGGAGCCGGCCGTTTCAGCCCGTTCAAGATAATCCAGGGCACGCTGCTTTCCCCCAAATGATTAAATGCCAAGGCGATGTCAAAGGCAAAGGCCTTATCGTTACTGCGGATCGTATCCGCATTTGCGGCCCGCGCAAGCATCGCCAAAGCTTCGGCCCTCTGCTCTACCGGGTCCGCGACCTGAGCTTCGATGATATCCCAACTCGGATCGCTCTTGCTTCCACCGGAAAACAATCGTTCGGGTTCCACGACAGCATGTGCACCCGCGTGATCATTTTTTGCCGTAAGGATCCAGCGTTTGACCTTTAATGCTGGAACGAATTTCGGGTCGATCTCGAGAGCCTTTTCCACATTGATCAAGCCGTCCTCGAATTTTTCATCAAAGAACACGACCATGGCGGCGGCAGATCTTACTGACAGCGAACGCGGGTCGAGGCGTTCAGCCGACCGAATCGCAGACAGTGCGTCCAAGGCTTGTTCATTGCTCCCCGGGGCAAGAGCAAACCAGTGGTGTGTCTGGGCATATGATTGATGGAATCATCTTTATCGCACGGCGAAACTCGGGCTCGGCACCTTCACGATCCCGTTCAGCGAAAAAACGGATATATGCCAGCGAAGCATGGGCTTCGGCAAGATCGTCATCCAGTTTCAATGCCCGCTCGGCATTTCGCT
Organism: uncultured Chloracidobacterium sp.; assembly: GCA_964643745.1. Classification (GTDB taxonomy): domain Bacteria; phylum Acidobacteriota; class Blastocatellia; order Pyrinomonadales; family Pyrinomonadaceae; genus OLB17. The sequence goes on along the minus strand of CAZXTS010000057.1, from coordinate 12,347 downwards.
TCGCGATCGAATAAGCGTCGGCAGGTGGTTCGATATCGTAAAGATTCAACAAGGAATACGCATCGGCCAGCCCGACATATGCGCGTGCAAATTCACCGTCTGACTCGACCGCCTCAGAAAAACTCGTGATCTCATTTCTCAATCCGGAAGCATTTCGCATCGCGAGCTGCGAGCGGCCGATCAGGTATTTCTCGTCTGCAAAAAGATCGTTCGTGTAGGCCTTTTCGATCTGTTTCAGTTCCAAAGGCTGCGGAGTGATCCCGATCGTCTCCAGAATCTTCTGTCCGGCCTGTTTTTGGAGGTCAAAGTAATCCGAACCTTCAGCGGCGAACTGTGTCTTTAGCACATTTCGTTTCGTCGGAACGTCGATCAAAACAGCGTCAAGATATAATTTGCCGTCGCGTTCGCTCAGTTCGCCTGTCATCAGAAACTTTACGCCGATCTTCGATGCTCCTTCCAAAGGATCTCCAGACGAAATGATCCGGGCGGTATTCGACGATATGACCTCAATACCATTCACCACGCCGAGCCGCTGTCCCAAAGCATCTGCAAAACCGATCCCGACGCCGGTATTACCCGAGGCCTTGAACGGAGCCACCATTAGCGAAGGCCGTTGATAGGCGAATTCCGGTTTGATCGACGTGAAGGCTGCCGAGAAGTGGAACGGGACGAACTGATAGATCAATACTGCGGCAATGCTCAGGCAAATAACTGCGGCACCAGCAGCAAACGATACCTTTCGCCAAAAGGCGGGCTTCTTGGTACCTGCTTCCGCCGTCACCGGATCATCGTTAACCGGCGCCAATAAAGTTTCACGGTTAAAAATGTCTGTGTCCGGCACTTGTCCAGGATCACCTGTTGGCGAGACGTCCTTCTTCTGTCCGGGTGCGAGGCTTATACCGGTCCTTTCAACCAGCTCCCAAAACCTGTCCTTCTCCTTTAGCTGATCGAACGCGGGCTCGACCAGCAGCCAGTTCAGCAATGCATCGCCATGAACGCCGGCTTCTTCAAGTGCCTCGAGGGCCGAATCAATGTGTGCAGCAGAATTCTCCTTGTCCTGGCGTGCGGACAAGGGCCCTGAAATACGGCGAAACGTAGCGTTCCGTCTCAAGTGCCTCGATGTGAGCAAGTTCATTCGTTGCTTTTTCGATCTCACCATTTGCTGCTAATGATTCAGCGTGCGAAAAGCGGGAGAAAATACTATCTCCCATAATGCTTCGCGTGTTTTCGCTTAAACGAACCGCTTCCTCGGTATGCCCGCTAATACGAAGCACCTTGCTTAAACCAAAATACGCAAGTGAATATTCGGGGAAATTCACGAGCATTCGCCGATAGTGGTCTGCAGATTCTTCGAAACGGCGGGCATAGTAAAGGCCCCAACCGACGTTATGGTGGCTGAAAGGCGTAAGCTGATCAATTTCGAGGCTTTCGCGGGCAAACTGAAGGCCCTCTTCAAACCGGCCTTGCTTGAAAAGAACGATCGAGAACCAGACGAACGCCTTTCCGTTTCCCGGATTCAGAACCAAAGCACGGCGAAGGTGTTTTTCGGATCCAACGCGATCATTTCTTCCCGCGTGCAGAGCAAACCCCAAAGTTGAGTGGGCGTCTGAGAGTTCAACATCCGATTCGACCGCCGTCGTTGCCGCCTTTATCGCCGGTTGGAAACAATCCTGCGGCGGAACAACTCCCATAATTCCAAGCCAACTGTAGTAGTCGGCAAGGCCAGTGTAGGCGAGAGCATAGCCGGGATCAGCAGCGATAGCGGAATGAAAACAGACGAAGGAACGTGCGAGCCCTTCCTCAGTAAAGCTATTGAAATGATATTTCCCGCGAATGTAGTGCTCGTATGCCTCGGGGGTGCTTGTTCCGCGTTTTGCCAGATCTGCAAGTTCGCGTCCGGTCAATTGGGGAAGCAGTGCCTCGGCTACCTTCGTTGATTTCTTTTCCTCTAAAGTGAAAACGTCCGATAAATCTTCGTCGATCGATATAGCCCAAACCGCCGCATTTTCTTTTACGCTCAATAGCTGAACCGAAATGCGGAGCCGATCCGTTGCCTTTTTTGGATTTCCCGTAAAAATAAACTCGACGCGAAGTTCTTCGCCGGCCTTTTGCGGATCGTTCGTATCGCTTCCGAGGGGAAGCACGGAGCTAGTTGGACGTACGACAAGCCGGCGGATCTTGCTGAGCCACATCATGACAGCATCCGCAATGCCGATGCCGAGAAATTTGTCGCCGGTGTCTTCATCAGAACCAAGATTGATGAACGAGAAGGGCAGAACCGCGAGCGAGCGGGTGTGTGGCCTGTCACGCGGTACAAGCGATGTGCTGCGGCTCGTACGATGATCGAACTGCTCTGCATTCACCGACCGGCCGGCCAGGTGATTCGCAATATCGTCGAGCAATGCGGCAACGCTTCCGTTCCTTGCGCCGGGAGTCTTTCCAAGTGCCTTCATTACGATATTGTCCAGATTGCCGGAAAGGGAAGAGGCAAGATCGTCCGCTGTGGTATAACGTACCGCAGAAAAAGACGGCGTGCCGTCGGAGTATCGATGCACAAGCCGTCCCGGAAGCTCTATCTAATGGCTTGGCGGCAGCGGCTCTTCTTCCCAGATGGCATAAGTGATCTCATGAAGAGCCTTTCCGGATAGGTTGAACGGACGATGTCCGGAAAGCAATTCATAAAACAATACTCCGAGCGAATAGACATCCGAAGAATGCGTGACCTCATCGCCCCGGATCTGTTCAGGGCTGGCGTAGTCAGGCGTCATTAACCTGAGCATCGAGGCGGTCGGATTTACGGAGTCGTGGATCAGATCGGGGTCGAGCTCCTGCTTAAGTTCAAAATGGCCGATATTGGTCCCGATCAGCACATCCTGATCGATAGCTTCAAACCCGTCGTCGAACGACCGCGAGAGCTTTTCTTTTGCCCGCGTGGTCATTACACCGGTGTCGCCCCAATTCCGGCTGTTCGACGAAACTATCCGCAGACGCCTCCGCCCGCAGAAGTTACTCGGCCTTTTGCGGGAGTTCAGCATCTTCGCCGCACTCCGCGTCGAGAAAAGCACTCCTCTCCCCGACCGGCAGATCGACCGCCTTTTCGAACAATGCTTCTAACTTTTTCCAAGTCTCGTGGGACATCAGCGATGATTATAGCGAAACGTCTTAAAACAACGAACCTCTATGAGCACTGACTTACCTATGAAATGAACTATTTGTTCGGGAGTTGCTGATGATCGTCCGGACCGCATTGGAACGGCGTTATCGCTCCGGCTCAAATAAGGGAAACCAAGCCAATTTCAGCAGGCCAAAAAGAAGATCGCGACATTCGTTGCTATCCGAATGCCGCGACCGTTCAAGGAGATATGAACAAACTCCTATTTATCTTGTTGGATCGGCGGTGCCTGTGTCGTCGCCGCCGGTCGGACAGATGCCTGTCTCTGCGAAATAATAGTGGTCAACGCCTGAGGAATCTGGTTCGTAAGAATGTCGCCCTGGTTCTCGATCACCTGATCGATAAGTTCAAACTTCTCCTTGTCAAAATTCTTCGTCATCAGAACCCCGTCTTTATCGATCGTCATAGGATAGATGCCGAACAACTGATTTCTAAAGTTCTTGAAGAACGAGTCTTGTTCCGGCGGCATAACGGCCATACGGTCCGGCTTCGGTTCGGGCACCGACGCACCGATCAGCTGTAGCTGCTCTTTGGCTTTTGCAACAAAATCGCTGTTCGGATAGTCCGACACGATCTGCTGGAAATACCTTGCTGCCTGGTCGGTCTCTTCTTCGATCAGATAAGTATTCGCCAATTTGAAAAGAACCTCGTCCATATTTCCAAATTCGGGATACTTATCAATGATCTCGCGATAACGCGATTGCGAGCCCTTTAGGCCGCCTTTGCCCTGGCCGACCGATTGCGTGTAATAGTAGTTCGCGATCAGCAGATTATGCATCCCGAGGTTGTTCTGAACTTCTTTAAGACGAAGATCGGCTTCGGGTTTCAGGATCGAATTTGGGTAATTCTGTAGTAGTGCCTTAAGGCGAACTTCGGCCCGACGGGCTCTCGTTGCGTCGCGGTCCGGCAGCCCGATCTGCCGCATTTCAGATTCGGCGATCTTTAGAACTACACGGTCTGAAAGCGGATGCGTCGGGAAAAATGTGAGCCAGTCCTGATAGGCGCCGATGGCCTGTATTAGAGCGCTTGTTGAGCCTTCAAGGAAGAAAGAGTCGGCGATCGCCAATTTTGCCATTGGAAGATACGGCGAATCCGGATAGGTGGTAACTATCGTCTGGAAAAGCAGACGTCCGACATCGAACCGTTTACGCCTTACGTCCCGAGTGGCCACGATGAAAAGCTCACGATCGCGGCCCGGCGAGACAGACCCGATCAATTCATCAAACTCATCTTTGCCGCCGCCGCCAAAAATACCGAGAAATTTCTTTTTCTTCTTTACCTGACGCGGTTTGCCAACGTCCGAAACATCATCGGCACGTGCAGCGGCCGTTTCGACCAATACACGTTCGGCTCGATTCTGGAGGTCTGTAACCTGCGTCTCTAGCTCATCTATCTCAGTCGCCTCGTATCGTTCGGCACGATCGGCCTTTCCGCGTAGGTTGTTCACTCTTCCTTGAAGGTCGGAAGCCTCTTTTTCGATAGAGCGAAGCCGGCTGAATGCTGATTCGGGGTTGTCGCGGTCCGCTTTTTCACCGTCACCCTCATCGCGAAGCACCGAAAGGGAACTCGAAGCCGAGCGTCGAACGGTTTCGAGCTTCTGCTTCATCACCTCAAGGCGCTGAGCAACGGTACCGTCACCCGGCCGTGCTTGAGACAACACCGCCGATGTGCCGAAACTAATAAGAAGAGCTATAACGAAAGAAGAAAAAAACTTATTGAAAAACATATTGATCCTAAATACGAGCTTTCCGCTCAAACCCAAACGGTCGTTCTTTCGAGCAGTTCACGGGCCGCCGCCGCAGGGTCGTCCTTACCAAAAATAGCTGATCCGGCGACTATGATATCGGCTCCGGCATCTGCGACATCGGTGATGTTACTTGCGTCGATCCCGCCGTCTATCTCGATCTGTACTTTCAAACCACGGTCGTCGATCATTCGCCTGAGTCGCCGGACCTTATCAAGCGAAGTCGAAATGAACGACTGCCCGCCGAAACCCGGATTTACCGACATTATCAAAACGAAATCAGCGAATGGAAGTGCCTCTTCCAAAGCCGATAGCGGCGTCGCCGGATTAATGGCGATCCCAGCTTTTGCACCCTTATCTTTGATCGCGGTCAGTGTGCGATGAATGTGCGGGTCAGCCTCAATATGGACCGATACCATATCGGCTCCGGCGTCAACGAACTCGGTCGCATAGCTGCCCGGTTCAACGATCATCAAATGACAATCGATCGTAATCTTGGTCGCTTTTCTTAACGACCGGACCACCGGCAAACCGATGGTGATATTCGGAACGAACCGCCCGTCCATCACATCGACGTGCAGAACCGTGGCGCCGCCCTCTTCAACTTGCCTAATGCCTTCTGCCAAACGCGCGAAATCCGCGGACAAAATCGATGGTGCGATCTGGATCATTCAAAGAAACAATAAATTAGTTGCGCCTAAAACTCCAATCGTTGCATTCAGCATTAAGATATTAAGGCCGGGTCGCCGGACGCGTTGCCGGTCGGGTCGGTGGCCGGTCGCCGGATCGCTGATCCCTTTGCTGCGTATTTGCCGGCGGTTTTGGCGAAGTGTCCCGGGTTTTATCGCCCGATGGAGCGGTATCCGGGGCCTTTGGACTAGAATCGGGCTTCGGTTTGTCGCCATCATCTGCCTTTACGCCGGTATCGCTCCCGGACGAAGTGTTTGCGATCACGTCGCGCTTCGTGTCCGCCGTCTTCTTTTCAGTATTTGTGTTTGAAGGTGTCCTTGTTCGTTTCGGCTTGTCGGAGATCATCTCTTCGATCTTCTTCGTATCATCAGACTCAATGTCTTCGATCAGCGATTTCGGCGTACCGGCATCGACCCCTGCCTTGCTCGTTACCACTAATATCAACTGTCCGGTCTTTACCGTTTCCCCGGCCCGCGGAAGCTGCTCAACAACGGAATTCATCGGCTGCGAACTCGGGCGGTCTGCCCGGCGTTTGATCTTCAGGCCAAGTGCTGCAAGCTCTTTTTCGCTTTCAACGAAATCCTTGCCGACGATATCCGGCACCTTGATCTCGCTGCCGGAAAGGGACATGTAAACGACGCCTGCCATACTGGCCGCAAACGCAATGAGCAGACCAATCAGAAAAAGCAATTTACCGACCGCGTTAAAACCTGATGAAATAATGCTCATTTGTCCAAACCTCTGTCGAAAAGTTTAACACTTTGACGCAAAACAATAAACGGATCCGGCCCATACGCTGAGGCATTAATTTCACGCTCGCGCCCCTCGGATAAGCCTCGCGACGAAAAAGCCATCACAATCGTCCCTGTCCGGTTCCGTTCTCGCATATCCATCAGCGGTGCGAAATCGTTGCGGCAGCCTCGGCTCACCAATAGAAAAATCCGTATGGGCGTCCAAGAATGAGCTGATAACGCTCTCATTTTCCTCCCGCTCGAGCGAACATGTGGCATATATCAGTTGACCGCCGTCCGTAACGCACTTGGATGCATTCTCGAGTATCAGGCGTTGTTTGCGGCTTGCCCGCTCGATCTCGTCGTCTGAGACCCTGTAGCGTATCTCAGGATTATTGCGGATAGTGCCGGTGCCTGTGCATGGGGCATCGATGAACACCAGGTCGAATATCTGTTCGGAAAAAGGCAGATGTTCGGTTGCATCAAGCCTTAGAATACCGCTCGGACGCACCGCCTGAACAGCAAGGTTCTTGTAAAGAAATAATGTCCGCCTTTCGGTCTTGTCGCACGTGAACAGCATGGCGGATGGATTCATCAAGGCGATCTGGCCGGTCTTCCCGCCCGGTGACGCACAGAGGTCGAGGATCTTTCCGTCGGCTTTTGTTTGTAATGATGACCCTACTAGTTGGGATGCCGCCTCCTGAAAACATACCTTTCCGCTTGCGGCAAGCTCGGCAAGTGTTTCGTCCATTCCGGAAGCAACAAAGCCATCCGGAGCGATCATTGACCGGGAATATTGTATAAGCTTTGGAACGTCCTCCGGCCGAAATTTTCCGGTCTTTCGAAAAGAAAGCCGCGGCCTTACGTTATTCGCCAATGCGATCGAGGCGGCACGCTCTGCACCGAACTGGTCGGACCATCGTTGCAGCAGCCAAGCCGGATGCGATGTTTCGATCGAAAGAGCATCAAAATCGGTTTCGGCTGATATCGCCGGCAATGAATCCGGTGCCCGTCTCAGAAGTGCATTCACAAAACCTTTCGCCGAAGATTTTTTGGCTCGAACGGTTAGCATTACCGATTCGTTGACGATTGCGTGGCGCGGCACCTTTGTTAAAAACCAAAGCTGGTAAAGACCGATGCGTGATGCGATGCGAACCTCAATGTCGAGTGTTTTGCCGTTCGAAAAATTGTCAATGTAATGATCGAGCGTTAATTTGGTCCGCAACACGCCAAGGCCGATCTCATGTGTAAGCGAGGCGTCCTGGGGTGAAAGATCGGACTCGGCCTCAGCCAAAAGAGTCGATGAGTGGCCGCCGGCGGCTTCGACGGACATCAATACATCGAAAGCGGCGATGCGTGAGGGCGAGATCTTCATGTCGGTTCATTTTACCGATATTCGGCATCGGAAAATATTCACACCTGCGATACACTATAAGAGTCTAATGCAATAGACATATTGCAGGCGAGTTCATCTTTGAACAAAGACGGCCGGGCTTGCAGTCAAATTCCAGAAAAGCCTGAGCCGACCCTACGGTTTCTGGAGCACAAGAGCTTGAATGAATTTGGTGTCCTTGTCGGCGAAAATCGCGGCTTGAACATTCGGACCTTTGATTCTGAAACCGACGCGGCGGATTGGCTTGCTGAAGGATACCTGGTCGCGTCATGATCCGAATTTGTCGCCTAAGCTTGCCCCCCCGCCGATCACAAAGTCTTTAGCTGAAACTCGCTTTTTGCCCTCTAGTTGTAGTTCCAAGATTTCAAGTTCCGATCCGCTGCCGCACGCGACTGCCAGACGGTCACGTGACGCTTCGATCACTGAACCCGGTTCACTATTTGCCGAATTGTCTCCGACGATCGCTTTCCGTATCGCAATGCGTTTACCGCGAAGAAATGTGAATGAGGTCGGGAAGTGTTGAAAGCCGCGGATCCGCAACGCGATTGCCTTGGAATCCATCGACCAATCGATGAGTCCATCAGACTTTTTCATTATCGGTGCCTGGGTCGCGTCGGAATGGTCTTGAGGTGTCGGGACAATAGAATCGAGATCAGCAAGGGTTTTGCTGCAAAGATCCGCGCCGATCAGACTTAGCCGTTGCATCAGTTCAATAGAGTTCTCCTTCGGATCGATCGCCGTTTCTTCCTGCAGCAACATATCGCCGGTATCCAATCCGGCGTCCATTTTCATTGTGGTCACGCCGGTTGTGGTTTCGCCATGCACGATCGCCCAATTTACAGGAGCGGCTCCGCGATACTTAGGCAGCAGCGAAAAATGTACATTTATCGCTCCATGCCGAAACGCATCAAGAAACGTTTCAGGGAGAATTCGGCCGTATGCAACTACGACCGCGACATCAGCATATAGGGCTTTGAACTCTGCGGCGGCTTCGGGTGTTTTAACTTTGGCCGGCTGGAAGACCGGAATATTTCGGCCTAGAGCAAGTTCTTTGACGGGCGAAAAAACGATCTTGTTTCCACGCCCCGACGGACGGTCAGGCTGTGTGTAAACGGCAACGACCTCGTGACCGTCGTCGATTAATCGCTCGAGCGTCGGCACGGCCGCCTGCGGGGTTCCCATGAAAACAATTCTCATAAATTCAGCAACAAAAAAGGCAACAGCGTTTTCCGTCGCCGCTGCCCTTTAATGTTTTATTTGCGCTTAAAACCCGCAATGATAATTCGAGCCGTTAAAGATGCCGTCCCATTTTCCTTCGCTCCGGCGGTAAACATTAAAGCCCGCACCTTCGAAAGATTGAACATAGGTGAAAACTTCGCTGGCGCCGTCGCCGTCAATATCGAACACATCAAGAAGAAGTTCGTGATAAATGCCGTCATCGACCGATGAGATATCGCCGCTCATCACACTTTCCTCTTTGATCGAATTATATTTGCCGAACCCGATCTTGTATTTACCGTTAGTGCCTTTGTCCGCGATAAAGAAAAGCGTGTTTCGGGTTTTCGCGTCCGGCTTTACCCAAAACGAACCGACGAGTTCGATCTTGCCGTCGCCATCGACATCCAATGCGGTTAGGTTGTGATAATCGCGGGTTTCGATGATGGCAGCAGAGTTACCCTGCTTGGCAAATTCGGCCTTTACAAGATTATCCGCAGCAACTCGTTCGGCAGGCGTCGGCAACCGCCGAACGCCGCTTCCGGGTTTTGCCAGAGGAACGTTCGTGGCGAGAGCCATTACCTTTCCGGTGAGCTTAGCCTTGGTCGACGACGAAGTGATCCCCGCGATGTTTTTCGCGCAATCAGAATCTGGGAACGATTCATTGACCGTTACCGAACCGTGTCGGGCACCGCCGAAGATCAACTGATAGGTCTGACCTTTCTTGTAAAACGTTGAGACAAATTTCTTGATCTCATCCGTCGTTGCATCGCCGCCGGCCGGAGCTTCCAACGTTCCCTTGCTGATAGATCCGATCGGTTCGAGCGATTTACCGTCGTTCAATACGGCAAAGATCATCGGTTCTGCCGTGACGACCGATCTTGCAGCCTGACGCTGAGCAAGTGCTGCCGGAGCAAATAGAACATTGACTAATGCAAGACCGGCAGCGATCACTGAAATTTTCTTCATCATTTTTATACCTCTACCAAACGAACCGATCACAGCTTTTTTGCGATCGATTTTCCCTGCATGAACTGAAGCAGGTATTCGCGTCCGCCCGCCTTTGAATCCGTTCCGCTCATGTTAAAGCCGCCGAAAGGATGAACGCCGACAAGAGCACCGGTACATTTCCTATTCAAGTAAAGGTTGCCGACATGGAACTCGCGTTCGGCGCGTTCGAGCCTTTCTTTTGATGCCGAATAAAGAGCACCTGTTAACCCGAATTCGGTGCCGTTCGCTATTTCAAGCGCGTGGTCGAAATCCTTCGCCTTGATAACCGCAAGGACCGGAGCGAAGATCTCTTCCTGCTCGATCGTATCGCCTGCCTGAACATTATCGATGATCGTCGGAAGTATAAAGTAGCCGTTCGAATCGTCGCCGGTTCCGCCGAGCACGATCTCGCCGCCTTCCTCGACGCCTTTGCTTATGTATTCGAGCGTCTTGTCGAATGCCTTTTTATTGATAACTGCCGCGACATTTGTGCTGCCGTCGGTCGGCTGGCCGACGTTCAATTGTTCGGCGAGTTTCACAACTTTTTCGAGCAGTTCGTCGTGCACCTTTTCATCAACGATCAAACGCGAACACGCCGAACATTTCTGTCCCTGGAATCCGTAGGCTGCCTGAACAACGCCGAGAGCGGCCGAATCGAGGTCGGCATCATCGGCAACGACGATCGCGTCCTTTCCGCCCATTTCGGCGATAACGCGCTTGATCCAGATCTGGCCTTCGCGAGGTTTCGCGGCGACCTCATTTATGTGAAGGCCAACGCCTTTTGAGCCGGTGAACGAGATGAAACGTGTCTTCGGGCTGGTAGTCATTGCTTCGCCCGTCTTGGCGCTTCCCGTAAGGAAATTGACGACGCCGTTCGGCAGGCCGATCTCCTCAAGAACTTCGATGAACTTCGCGGCGATCGTCGGCGAATCAGACGAAGGTTTCAGCACGACCGTATTTCCGGTCACGACTGCAGCCATCGTCATACCAGCCATTATCGCGAGTGGGAAGTTCCACGGCGGAATTACGGCAGCAACACCGAGCGGGATATATTCAAGGTGATTGCGTTCGCCGGGATTTGGCGTCACTGGTTGGTTCTGTCCCCAACGAAGCATTTCGCGGCCATAAAACTCAAGGAAATCGATCGCTTCAGCGGTGTCGCCGTCCGCTTCGGCCCAAGTTTTGGAAACTTCAAGAACCATCCAAGCGGAGAACTCGTGCTTGCGCTCGCGAATGATATCTGCGGCCTTGAAAAGATATTCTGCTCGCTCCGTGTGCGGCACGAACTTCCATGTTTTGAAAGCTTCGGTGGCGGCATCGATCGCTTTTTCGACCAACGTCGTATCCGTATCGACCTCCGAGAAAACGCCGACGACCTCATCCTTCTTTGCAGGGTTGTAGCTTTCGAATTTCGATTCAAGCGTGACCTTTTCGCCATTTATCAAACAAGGATATTCACGGCCAAGCTCGCCTCGCACCTTTTCGATCGCGGCCTTCATCGCCTCGGCATTCTCCGGCTTAGAAAAATCTGTAAATGGTTCGTTCTTAAATTCGTCTAACCTTCTTTGTGTTTGCATAATTTCACCGATTCATTTGTTTTTTTATCTCGTTCAACTCCCATTCGTCGAGCAATTCCGGTAAAACGGGCGGGTCGTCACGTTGCCATGCGATGATGAACCGCGGTTTCTGCGTATCGCTGGAATGTTCGACATAATTTAAGACCAATTTCCACCCGGCAAGGAGGTAAAGGTTTAGTTCGCGGACCGAGCCGACCTCGGCGGCCAATCTTGTTTCGTCAATGCTCATTCCCACTTACCTGTCTTTTGGAGTCGTTTGATCTTTCGTTTTGCCAATTCGCGTTTCAGGATAGTCATGCGATCGAGAAAAACTATGCCGTCGCAGTGATCCGTTTCGTGCAGCACACAACGTGCGGCTAGGTCGGTCAGATCGTGTTCTATCAGCTCGCCCGAAACGCCTTGTGCCCGGACTATCACGCGCATATCGCGTTTTACTGTTTGAAAAAGCCCTGGGAACGAAAGACATCCTTCGTCGCCGACCTGTTCACCTTCCACGCTTATTATCTCAGGATTAATGAACGCAAGCGGGTTCGACCGGCCTTCTTCATCAGCCACGTCCATCACGAAAAATCGCTTAGAGATTCCGACCTGCGGAGCCGCGAGCCCGACGCCGCCGGCATCTTTCATCGTTTCGAACATATCCGCAACTGTCGCGGCCAGGCCGTTCGAAAACTCCTCGTCGCCAACCGGCCTCCCGACCGTGAGCAGAACAGGCTCGGGATAATGAACTATCCTCATCAAAGGCATAAACGATAGTTTACCGCAAAGTCTTTCCGCAGCGGTAATTAAATGAAGAAAAAGCGTTGCTTTTCTTTGATACGCAGCCAGACTGCGA
>CAZXTS010000056.1:0-15151 GCA_964643745.1 uncultured Chloracidobacterium sp. | reverse complement strand
TTCCTTTACGTTTCGGATTTCTTCGATGAAGAAGAAGAGATCGAGCGAATTGTAATGGAAAAATCCAAGAAGGGTTCGAAAGAGGACGCCAAGCGCGAAGCTAACGAACAGATCGAGCGTGCCCGTATCGATCGCGAGAAACAGATGGAATCGGCACAGGAAATATCAGAGCCGCTTGCAGAGGCCGAAGATGCCGAGGTTGCGGTCCCCGAACAGGTCGATAAGCGAAAGCGCGGTCGTGACCGTAGCCGTCGAAAGAAAGACGAATCTGTCGTTGGATCCGACGACGTTTCGCCAAAGACTGTTGAAACAGACGAAGCCGAAGGGCATTCAGTAGGCGAACCGGTTTTCGAATTTGAGGATTCAGGTTTCGAGCGGATCGTCGATGCCGATGACGAAGACACTGGCGAAATGTTCAAAGATGCATACCGGCAGGAGGCGATCGTGGACAAGGTCCGTGCGGTCGAATTCGACATGGAAAGCATCGACCAAGCAGCTGTCGGATCAGTGCTTCCAGACGTTTCTACGGAGTCTGTAGGTTTCGAACGAATTGCCGATGATGAGGACGATTCGTCTGATGAAACACCAAAGAAGACAAAACGCCCGGCGAAGTCCAAAACTGCAGCCGCAAGATCAAAAAGAGCGTCAGTGAAAAAGAAAGCCGACGAAGGACCGTCGGAAACCGCCGAAAAGGAACCAACAATAGAGCAGAAAAAGAAAGCGGCGAAACGAAGATCAGGTCCAACAAAATCGCGAACTTCGCGTTCCAAGAAGTCTACGGCTGGTTCCGAACACCCTGACGCGGAGGCAAGCGTAAAGGAACCATCGGAGGTCGCTGAGATGTCCGTTCGCAGGGGCGGCCGCGGGCGCCGTCGCGGAGGCCGTCCAAGGAAAGCGGAAAACGAAGAATCAGGCGAGCATTTGCTAGGATTCGATGATGTGATCCGCGAGACGGGTGGCGATCAACAAGAGGAAACTCCTGTCGTTGAGGAACCAAAAGACGAGGTGAAGCAAGAAGCGAAGAGTGATCCGAAACAGGACAACACTGAAAATAGCGGCGCAAAACCTGAGAATGGCAGGCGTCGGGACCCGCGTCAAAAAAGCCGTGGCCGCCGCGACGAACGCCCTGATCGCAATGAACGCACTGAACGGAGTGACCGAAATGATCGAAATGATCGCCGTGACCGGCCATCGCAGCCTACGATCTCTGATCTGCTTCGCGAAGGTCAGGAAATATTGGTCCAGATCGCCAAAGAGCCGATCGCAAAAAAGGGAGCCCGAATCACGTCGCACATTGCACTACCGGGACGCTTTCTAGTTTACATGCCAACGATCGAACATCTTGGTGTTTCGAGAAAGATCGAATCGTCTAGCGAACGGGGCCGCCTGCGGACCTTGATCCAAAGAATTAGACAGGATGAAGAGATTCCTTCAGGAGGCTTTATTGTTCGCACGGCTGGGATCGGCATATCCGAAGAAGATCTTCGGCAAGATGCTCGTTATCTTGTCCGCACATGGCAGGACATTAAAAAGACATCTGAAAAGGCAAAATCGCCGGCTGTCGTTCATCAGGACCTTGACCTCGTTCAACGGCTGCTTCGTGACCAGCTTTCGGATGAGTTCACCGCGATCCGGGTTGACAGCGAAGACGAGTATTTGCGAACCGTTGAGTTCATTGACCGCATTCAGCCGCGTCTTGTAAATCGAGTTAAGTTTTACACTCGTGAACAGCCCATACTTGATGCATACAATGTTCAGGAAGAGATCGATAAGGCGCTAAAGCCTCGCGTTTGGCTGAAATCAGGGGGCTATCTGGTTATCAATCAAACCGAAGCCCTCGTTGCCATTGACGTAAATACAGGTAAATTCGTCGGTAAGGGCAATGCACGTCTTGAGGATACGATCACCCGCACGAATATGGAGGCAGTGGATGAAATTGCCAGACAAATTCGCCTCCGTGATCTGGGCGGGATCATTGTCCTTGATCTGATCGATATGGAAGACCGCCGAAACCGGCACAAGGTTTCACAGGCTTTGCAAGAAGCTCTTGCGTCCGACCGGTCGCCGACCAAGGTGCTTTCGTTCAATGACTTTGGTCTGATAATCATGACTCGAAAGCGTGTTAAGCAATCGCTTGAGCGGACGATGTGCTCACCCTGCGAATATTGCGAAGGCGCCGGTTGGGTAAAATCAGCGCAGACCGTTTGCTATGAGATACTTGCCGAGGCCCGCCGATTGTCGAAGGAACTTGACGATGTAAAGCAGACAACGCTAAGAGTGCACCCGGATGTAGCCAGTTCATTGAGATCCACTGAACGGCTGGTGCTCGAAGAGATCGAAGAGCACCTCGGAAATCTGGATTTGACGGCTGACCCGCACATCCATCAGGCACAGTACGATTTTGCTTTCGTGTAAAAGCCATGTCATTCAAAACATTTGATGAGGGGGCCGTTTTGCTTTCGGCTCCCTCTTTTGTCTGCAAGTTTCATTTCCTTCAAGATGGCCTTTTATCGCCACAGCAGTGATCCTTGATCTTCGATAGGCGGGTTCGTCTGTGGTTTCGATTTCCTATTCCTAGACCGCAATCCTGCAACAAGAGTCTGAATTGTCCTTTAAGGAGCCGACCAATGGAATAGCAATTGGCGCTATTTGAACGACTTGATTGAAATTTAGGCAAATGGAACAACTGTTGAAGTTGCAAAAGCAAATGCATTGATCGAGACATGACTAGCGGTTTAAAGGCTATTACGGTTCATTTGATCACGAAGATAAATCGCCGCTCGGACATCGGTATCAGATTCTGTTGGAAGACGATCTTGCGTTCGTCTAGTGCTTCGCCGAGAGCGGGGCCGCTGAAAAAGACCTTTGCTGCATCGCCCGACCATTTCAGCAGCTTGGGAAGGTGTTGAGCGAATCGGTCAAGCGCCCGGCAGGTTACAAGCGAAACTTTGGGACGGGGAATTTCTGAAAACTGTTTATTGATGATCTCCGCATTCTCCGCTAGTCCGAGTTGGGCGACGGCGGCCTGCAGAAACGCGGACTTCTTTTCTTTGGACTCTATTAGAAACGCCCTTAGCTGCGGCCGAACTATCAGGCAAGGAATGGACGGAAAACCTGCGCCAGTGCCGACATCGGCAAATGCTGCCTTTGCGGGCAAATAATTGAGCAACAGTAAAGATTCCAAAACGTGACGAATGGCAAACTCTTCAGCCGAACAAGGCCCGACCAAGTGAAGCAGCGGATTATGTTCGAGCACCAAATTGTAAAAGGCATCCAGCCCGGCGATCTGATCATCATCGAGCGACATGCCGAAGGCTGCCTGGTGTGTTGCGATCTCGGTTGTAAATTCGGTCTGTTCCATTCAAAAGATGATCGATCAAGAGCGAACGGCTTAACCGTTTGGAAGAAAGTTCTGCTGCCAGAGTTGAAACACGAGCAGCGTCCATAGCTCTTTGTGGTGCGACGCCTTTCCGGTTTCGTGTTCGCTGATCAAACGCTGTACATAATCTGCATTGAACAGGCCTTGTTCCCGGATGAGCGCCGGGGCGAGCATATCGTGGAGCAGCGGGTTGAGCCCGCCCTTGAGCCATTCGGCGATCGGGATTCCGAAGCCTTTTTTGGGGCGGTGCAGAATGTCGTGCGGCAGCAGGTCTTTCATCGCTTCTTTTAAGATAACCTTGCCCGCCTTTCCCTTGAGTTTATATGCGACCGGGATCGAGGCCGCGAATTGCCCGACACGCGGATCGAGGAACGGCGCACGCGTTTCTAAGGACACAGCCATCGCCGCACGATCGACCTTCGTCAAAATATCTTCGGCAAGATAAAAATTGATATCGGCATACTGCATTTGCTCGATGACATTTTTCGCGTCGGATGCGCCGACGAGTTCGCGGACACCCTTGTAAATATCCGCGTCGGTTTGGGCGAGAACGTCCTTTGTAAACAAAGCTTCGTGTTGGTCAAGCGAGAACGAACCGAACCACGAATGGTGACGCGTGACATCATCATACTTCGAAGCTCGCACGAACCGCTTCGCTTTGTAATCGAACGACATATTCTTCGTCGAAACGGGCAAGGCATTCACCACCGGTTCGATCAATCCGCTGCGGACAATCGCCGGTATCGCGAGATAATTCGCCGCGACTGTGTGTGCGTAGTACATCGGATAGCCGGCAAAAAGTTCGTCGCCGCCATCGCCGCCGAGCGCGACGGTAACGTGTCTGCGGACGAACTGCGCGAGCAAGAATGTCGGTATTAGCGAACCATCCGACATTGGCTCATCCAGCCACGTTCCGATCTCCGCGATCAGATCGCCGGCCGTCGTTGCCGAAAGCTTTTCTTCGTAATGCTCTGTGTCTAAATGCTTTGCAACCTGGCGTGCGTACTTTGATTCATCGAATGAATCTTCTTCAAAGCCGATTGAAAATGTCTTAACGCGTTCTTCGGCGTGCTGGGTCGCAAACGCCGCAACGGTCGATGAATCGATCCCGCCGGAAAGCAAAATCCCAAGCGGAACGTCGGAGACAAGCCGCATTCGAACGGCGTCGGACAAAAGTTCTTTTAGCTCTTCGGCCTTTCCGCCTAGCGTGCTTTGCGTCTTTGTGTGAGATGTTCCCCTAGTTTGCCCATTGCGGAACCCAGTCGCTATCGCTCCCGGTTCCGACCATTTCAGATCCCAATATCTTCGCGTTCGAACCTCGCCGTTCTCGACCGTCAAAACATGCGCGGCGGGAAGTTTGTGAATGCCCTTGAAGATAGACATTGGTGCCGGGACGTAGTCGAACGAGACATAATGACGAAGCGCGTTCAAGTCGAGCTCGGGCGTAACCGCGGGATGCGCAACGATCGCCTTTAGCTCGGATGCCCAGATAAGCTTGCCGTTAAAAACACCATAGTAAAGCGGTTTCTCGCCGAAGCGGTCGCGGGCGATGATCAGCTTTTTTCGACGCGAATCCCATAGCGAAAACGCATACATTCCGTTTACGTGCTCGAGCAGTGCCTCGCCATATTCGTCGTAAAGATGCGGGAGAATTTCTGTGTCGGATTTGGTCGTAAACTTGTGGCCTTTCGATTCGAGTTCGGCGCGGACCTCGCGGTAGTTGTAAAGCTCGCCGTTCATCATCACGATGACCGAGCGGTCGGAATTAAAGACCGGCTGGTCGCCCGTTTTCAGATCAATCACCGAAAGCCGCCGCATTCCGAGCGCGACCGTGTCATCGACCCACAACCCTTCGGAATTTGGCCCGCGATGCACGATCTGTTCACACATCGAGTGCAGCACCGGCTCGGCACCCGCATTCGAATCAGACTTTTTCAGGTTTATCCAACCCGCTATTCCACACATTTTAATTACTGTATGTATTTATGTTGTTAGAGCAATAAATCCTTAAATTGCAGGGATATCCATCTGAATGTCTAACATTTGCTTTAACATCCTCTAACAACTTGTCAATGAATGTTAGACAAAGACCATTGAGGATTTGAGAAGCTTCCTTTATTCAGAATTTTTCCATTCTGTCGCAACTCTTGGATAAGGTGATTAATCTTCGTCTTCTTCTGGGCGTCTGACATCCAACTGGGAAGGATGTCCCACAATAAACCGTCAATGTCTTTTCGCGAAACATGCCCATGTTGCTTAATGCAGTTCGTAATTAGTTCGAAGTATGCTGACTTCTCAAGTCCGACTGTTTTTGAGTACTCGACTTTTTGGTCGATTTTTTGAGCAATCTTTGCGGACACAACATAGTTGGGTCTTTTCCCTTCAATGTAACCTTTTTTCCGAAGATGCTTAGCTTCAGGCTCAGTGAGCGACTTATGTTTCTGAACCTTGTCTAACAAGATGATTTCCTCAAGTGAAAGGGACTGATCACGAGCAAGAATAGTCGCATACTCCATGTCGAGCACTTTACCTATGATCGTCACTTTTACTCTATTTTCTGAAAGGTCGTATTCAGGTAACGGAAAAAGTCTTTGCCGTTGAAAAGCAAACATTTTCTTAATCCCGCTTCCAATGGTGTCCACCATATTTAGGTTAACCATTGCTGTTGCCAGAAACTTGTTACGATACTTCTCTTCGGGCGCATCGTCTTGAATTACACGTTCGACGGAACCTGGAATAAACGAGCCTAAATTAGAGAAGACTAAACGGTCTTCTTCCTCGATCACATTGATTCGACCACCCAAAGTGTAATCCTGATGTGCAATGCAATTATTTATCGCTTCTCGTATTGTATAAGGTTCATACCGATCAACCTCATCCGGAAATAGGGTGCCATCTTTGATATACCGGTATCTCAAATTACGAATCTTGCTGTAAATAACGTCAACGGCGAGAATGAATGGACAAGTTTCTATTTGATAATCAACTTCAACCAATGAAGAATCTCTTAAGATCCAGCGTATTTTCGCCTCGGTAGGATTTAGATAATGCTCTGATTCCGCTCTCCCCAAAAGCAAAATTGCGGTACGCGTTACTTTATTCTTGATTGTTATTTTTGCTTTGTTCAGGAAAGTAACATTATCCCATGCCTCAATCTCCGCCTGTTTTTGAGGAAATTTGAGCAAATAGTTCTTTCTTGCTAACGCGATTGCGTCCGGTTCGAGATCATCAATCGTAGCACTCTCACAGATACCGGCACTCCAATCCGTCTCAATGCCTTGGTTTCGAATTCGATCCCGCTTTTCGTCACTTAAGGCTCCGGTTCCATCATTCTCACGCGCATAACAATGACCCTTCCAGGCAGTGGGAATTCCCCGTACAGCTGCGGGAATTTCAAACAGCAGCACTCTCTTTGAATCAATGTCGATTTCCGAAATGTCGACAAAGCCGATTCTATTGGTTGTATGGGAGGAGATCTCGTTCTTTAAGGCTTCTAAATTCTTATTAAGTCGGAAATCTGAGCCAATGACCTGTTTATCCTTGTCTCGGACTCCAAACACAAGCCACGCTGAAGACAACCCACTTAAGTTAGCCTCATTCGAGAGGGCAGAAAAATACCGGCCTAGTTTATCAGTGTCATATCTAGTCTTAGCTTCTTTATACTCAACAATCTCACTTTCGTTTGGGAGATCGTGATTTTTGAGCCTTTCAATTAGGGCATTCCTATTCATTTTATCGAAACCCGATCTTCTCCCGCACCGCATATATCGCCTTGTCCTGTGACTCGTGATAGGTACGAACCAAGAGTTCAGCCAACAATCCCATCAAGAAAAACTGGACCGAGATCGCGAGCATTACGACGGCGATTATCGGCAGAGGCGTAAGGATGAACGACGTGCCGTAGAACAGCTTTAGTACGATGGCCCAGACGCCGGTGATCATTGATATAAAGAACGCGAGCATGCCGAACGTGCCGAAAACGTAGATCGGTTTTGTATGGTATTCGGCCATGAACTTGATGGTGATCAAGTCGAAAACGACCTTGATCGTTCGCGAAATGCCGTATTTCGATTTGCCCATCGACCGGGCGTGATGATCGACAGGAATCTCGGTAACGCGTGCACCGGCCCAAGCGGCGTAGATAGGAATAAAGCGGTGCATTTCGCCGTACAGCTTTACGTCCTGTATCACGTCGCGGCGATATGCCTTGAGCGAGCAGCCGTAATCGTGAAGCTTGACGCCGCCGATCCACGAAATTATCCGGTTCGCGATCTGCGACGGTATCTTTCGCGAGATCAGCTTGTCCTGTCGGTTCTTGCGCCAACCTGACACAACATCGTAGCCTTCGTCGAGCTTGTCGAGCAGACGTTTGATATCAGCCGGATCGTTTTGCAGGTCGGCATCCATCGGTATCAAGATGTTGCCTCTTGCGGCATCGATCCCGGCGGACATTGCGGCGGTCTGACCGTAATTTCGGCGGAGTGAGATAACTCGAACCCGTTCGTCGCTTGAAGCGATCTCACGCAGAACCGCCAGCGACTTGTCGGTTGAACCGTCGTCCACATAGATCACCTCGGCCGCTTTGCCGAGTTCGTCGAGCGCGGCGCGTATCTTTTCATGCATCGGCCGCAAATTGTCTTCCTCGTTCAAAACGGGAAGAAACAGCGAAAGCTCCGGGCCCGACTGGTTCTGAATGTTGTCTAAAGGATCCATTTTTTCTTATTCGGCAAACTACATAACTTAGAACTTTCGCACGCTAAAATACAACGCCGGGCAGAATTTGCTTACCGAAAGCAAAGTCAAGGTATGAAAAAGCGATCGAAAAGAACTTGCTTTAATGGTCGCCACCAAAGATCTATCTCGTTCTTGAAACCGGGAATGTCTTTCCATCCGCTCTCACAAAAGTTCCCGAATTATAATTTTCGTCATCGAAAATGAACTTGTTTGCCTCAGATTCAACGGTCGATGAGGCAAAGGTTGTCCCTCCCATAAACGAGAAAGATTCGATCCCGCTGCCTTTTGCCCAACGTACCGCGTAGCCTTTATTTTTGAATTCGACGGTGCAGGTCGTGTCGCCGACGCGATAAGTTCCTTCAAATTCGCCGGGGACATTCTTTTTTGGCGGCGCGTTCGTTTTGCCGTCGCCATAAGCATCGCGCAGCATCGCAAGGAGCGCACCGCCGTGTGAGTATTTAATGTCAGAAATCCGCCATGAGCCGGAAACGTCGGCCAGCGAAAATACTACGGTGTTCTTTTCACCAAAATTTGTGAACGAAACATTTACGGTCGCCTTACCACCATCGACCGTGCCCTTGCCGACCGTGAAATTCTTTATTTCGAAATCCTGTCCGTCATAGAGCGGATCGGCGCCGAGCGCACCGATGCCATCCTCGGGTGCGGTCGCGTCCCGGTAAACGAGATCTCCTAGCTGCTTCGTGAAGAACTGGTCAATACGTGCTCGGTTCTTTTGAAAAAACGGGCCTTTCTTTGCATCATGCGCTTTGTACAATTCCGCGACCAATTTCTCGGGTGGATCGCCGACAACCTCGCCGCCGCCGGAGGACGGTGCCGAATCTTCTACCGCGACCGGTATCGAGTTAGCGGTGCCGCTTGTTGTCTCGTTTGAAGCCGGCTTCGTACATGAGGCGGCCAGGATCAATATAGCAATGAGGAAAAAGATCGGTGTTTGCTTTGCCATTATAAAATAGATGATATTGAAAACCGTCGGCGATCACAATTCAGCGGCTTCGCGGAGCTCGCTGAAAAGCCGAACGAAATCCGGCAATTGGTAGTTTGCATTCAGCCCGCTGGTGTTCGGAAGCAGCCAGATGCGTGTTGCTCCTATGGTTTCGGCTTGTAATCCAAGCGCGGCCTTTGGTCTTTTGAACGCCGTGCGATATGCCGTCATCGCAAGGACAGCAAGAATTTTCGGTTGATATTTCTTCACGCGTTTTACAAGCTGCTCACCGCCTTCGACTATCTCCTGTTTGGTGAGTTCGGAAGCCGAGGCGGTCGCACGAAGGCAGAAACCTGTGATCCCGTAGCCGAGCTCAAGCAACTCGTGTTCTTCGGATGGATCAAGCTGCCGGTCCGTAAATCCGGCGAGATGTAGTGCCTTCCAAAATCGATTGCCCGGCCGCGCAAAATGATACCCAGTCGCCGCCGAATACAGACCGGAATTGATACCGCAGAATAGTATCTTTAGGTCGTGATCGATAAGGTCTGTGTTCGTCCGCGAACGCGCGGCGAGCAGTTCCAGTTTCGTTGGTCGAATTTTCGGCACCGCTAAATGATAAAGAATCCGAGATTTAGATGCTAGAATCGAGGGCGAAATGACAGAGCAGCAAGAGACCATCATCGAACTTCGCGGAGCAAGCGTATCGTTTGGCGCGACCGAAGTGCTCACGGGCGTCGACCTTTCGGTGACTCGGGGCGAGGTGCTCGTGCTGCTTGGCGAATCGGGCAGCGGGAAAACGACGCTTTTGAAACTAATAAATCGCTTGATCGAACCTTCTAGCGGAACGGTGCTTGTCGAAGGCCGGGCAACAACCGAATGGGATGTGATCGAACTGCGGCGGCGGATCGGGTATGTGCTGCAGGAAGGCGGGCTTTTTCCACATATGACCGTCGCCGAAAACGTCGGACTTCCTATCAAGATCTCAGGCGCAAAAGGTGTTGATGATCAAAGAATTTCGGAAATGCTTTCGCTTGTCGGGCTTGATCCTTTGAAGTTCGCCGACCGCTTCCCGCACGAACTTTCCGGCGGGCAACGCCAACGCGTCGGCGTAGCACGAGCGCTTGTAACGGATCCGGATATTATTCTATTGGATGAACCTTTCGGTGCGCTCGATGTAATTACACGAACCGCATTACAGAAGGAATTTGCCCGTCTTGTTCGTGATCTCGGCAAGACCGCCGTATTTGTGACCCACGACCTACATGAAGCAATGCTTCTGGCATCCAGAATTGTATTGATAGAGCAAGGAAAGATCGTGTTCTTAGGCACTCCAGACGAATTTTCGAGCAGCAATGCTTCTCTCGCGATAGCTTATCTTGAAACAATAACGAATTGAATGGATAGATCTAATGCTCATTGAGTCGAAGGCACTTTAAATTCTATGAAAAGCGGTTTGGCAATTTTCGAAGGCTACGAGATACGGCGTGTTTATGATGAAGCGACCGAGACCTGGTATTTCTCGGTGGTGGATATCGTTCAGGTTTTGACCCAGCAACCTGATTTTCAGACTTCACGTAAGTACTGGAACAAGCTGAAAGAGCGGTTAAACAAGGAAGGAAGTCAACTGGTGACAAATTGTCACCGGTTGAAAATGCTTGCCGAGGACGGAAAGATGCGCGAAACGGATGCAGCCGATCCCGAAACGTTATTGCGGCTAATTCAATCAGTTCCAAGCCCGAAGGCTGAGCCGATAAAGCTTTGGCTGGCTAAAGTTGGTTATGAGCGGATGCAGGAGATGGCGGACCCGGAGCGTTCGGTCGCGCGTGCGCGTGAGAATTGGCAAAAGCACGGCCGCAGCGAAAAGTGGATACAGCAGCGGATGATGGGTCAGGAGACGCGCAATAAGCTGACGGATTACTGGAAAGATCATGAAATAAAAGAAGGCGAAGAGTTTGCAATATTAACCAACATCATTCATCAGGAATGGGCCGATGTTTCTGTTAAAGACCATAAAAAGCTGAAAGGGTTAAAGACTCAGAACCTTCGCGATCACATGAGCGAGGCCGAGTTGATCTTTACAGCGCTTGCGGAGCTTTCGACGCGGCAGATAGCCGAAACCGTTAATGCGACCGGAATGGAAGAAAATAAAGAAGCGTCAAAGAAAGGCGGACGGATCGCAAAGCAAGCACGGCATGAACTTGAGAGCAAGACCGGAAAAAGCGTCGTTACAGGCGAGAATTTCCTGCCGCCTGAACGGCGAACCAGAAAGTTGAAGAAATAGGCTTTAGATGAACTTTGCCGAATTCCTTAGTTCGAACTGGCGGGAGCTGCTGGCTCTGACTCAGGAGCACGTTGTTATCGTACTGCTGGCGACGGGGCTCGCGGTGGCGATCGGGTTACCGTTGGGGATATTGCTGACGCGGGTTAAGAGCCTGAAGACGCCGGTGCTTGGCTTTGCGAATGTTATGCAGACGGTGCCGAGCCTGGCACTGTTCGGGTTGTTGATCCCGATACCTATTATAGGCGGCATCGGTGCGAGAACGGCCGTGATCGCACTTGCCCTGTACGCTCTGCTGCCGGTGATCCGAAACACGGTGACCGGTATCTTGGGCATAGACCGGCGGCTGATCGAATCGGCGGACGCGATGGGAATGACCGGTTGGCAGCGACTGCGCCTTGTCGAATTGCCTTTGGCGATGCCTGTAATTATTACGGGCATACGTGTCGCTGTCGTTATCTCGGTCGGGGTGGCGACGGTGGCGGCAGCGATCGGTGCGGGCGGCCTTGGAACGTATATTTTCCGGGGGCTTAGGCAGAATGATAACAATCTCTTGATCGCCGGAGCACTTGCCTCAGCATTGTTGGCATTACTTTGTGATTACGCATTGGGCCAGATAGAACAGTCTTATACTGTCGGCGAGCGGGAAAAGCGTTTTCGTCGGCGAATCGTTGGATTTGCAATTGCCGGATCGCTAACTGCGATCATTGGTTTTGGTTTTATTTCGAATTTCAGATCTGAGATCTCGGATGGCAAGAACCGCATAGAAAGCGGAAAGGCAGAACTTCCGGGCTCCGGGCAGCGGATAGTTGTCGGGTCAAAGGATTTTACGGAATCAGTGATCCTCGCCGAGATCCTTTCGCAAATGCTTGAAAAAGATGGGTTTGAGGTTGTCAGGCAGTTCGAGCTTGGCGGAAATCTGGCACATGACGGGCTTCTTGCTAAGCAGATCGATGTTTATCCCGAATATACAGGCACTGCCTACACGGCAATTCTGAAGAAAACGCCGAAAACTGACCCACAAGTTGTTTATCATGAAACGAATGCAGAATATGAAACCCGTTTCGGACTTACATTGAGCGCACCTATTGGGTTTGCGAACGATTTTGCGATACTCGTGCGGGGCGATGTTGCCCGCTCGCAAGGTCTGAAAACGATCTCTGATGTAGTTCCGATCTCCGGCAATTGGCAAGCCGGTTTTGGCCAGGATTTTATGTCGCGGGCTGACGGATATGCGGGTTTCGCAAAAGCTTATGGCTTTAGTTTTAACAAACAGCCGCGTGAAATGGATCTCGCGTTAACCTATCGAGCGCTCCATTCGGGCGAGCTCGACATTATCGCCGGTAACTCCACGGATGGGCTGATCGCCGCACTCGATCTCTTTCAACTCGAGGACGACCGCCGCTATTTCCCGCCCTATCAGGCCGTCTTCATCGGCCGTAACGAGATCGCCGCCGCTCTCAAACCGACCTTCGACCGACTTGCAAACGCCATCTCGACCGATGAGATGCGAAAGATGAACTATGCGGTCGATGGAGACAAGCGAACCGTCAAGGAAATTGCGGCCGATTGGATAGCCGCAAATTAGCTTGCAACTCTCTGTAAATTATTGTAATCTCGTAGTTTGATAATTCCATCGCTCTTTGCGTAGACGGTAAGCATGCTTTTATTGTGAAAGCATTTTGGATAGAGAGATGGACACGTTAATAACTGTCAGAAGCGGCACGAGCTTTCATGCTCTCGCCTTTCTCGCGTTGGTCCTTCTCGCTGCTACCGTTCACCGAAAGTTACAAACCCACCGTTAGAACTTCTTAATTAATCACTGAATAACTGTTTGGAGTGTGTACAGAGTTCAAGCTTTAGCTTGTTTCTTTGAGCCGCTGTAGATCAGAGATGCAGGAATGCACGCTAAAGCGTGAACTCTGGACTCTAAGATGCACGCTAACACTATAACTCCGAACGTTTTCGGTTGAAAGAGTAAATAGAAAAATACAAATGAGTTTTAGAGAGTTAGGCTTGCAGCCGTTTTTGACGGATAAGTGCGAGCAAATGGGGTTTACAGTGCCTACACCCATCCAAAAGCAGGCAATTCCAATAATTTTACAGGGCGGCGACGTGATCGGGACCGCTGAGACCGGAACAGGAAAGACTGCCGCATTTTTGCTGCCGATCCTGCAAAAGCTGAAAGAATCGCCGCGCCGCAGAGGCACGAGCGTACTTATACTTTCGCCGACACGTGAGCTGGCGAACCAGACCGATGCGGAATGCAGAAAGTTTGCCCCGAAGGGCATTCGTTGTGCGGCGATAATCGGCGGTGCCGGTTACGCGAAACAGATACAGAACATCAAGCAAGGTGTCGATATTCTTATCGCAACGCCCGGCCGTTTAATGGATTTTATTGAGCAAGGAATGATCAAGCTCAATTTTGTTGACACTTTGGTGCTTGACGAAGCGGACAGAATGCTCGATATGGGCTTTTTGCCGACGATCAAGAAGATCGCCAAATTGGTACCGGAAGAGCGTCAAACGCTGTTCTTTTCGGCAACGATGGCGCAGGAAATTGACCGCATTGCACGAGCAATGGTGACCGACCCGACGTATATTCAGGTCAACCAGGTTGGCAAGGCCGCGGTCTTGATCGAACAGCTTGCATATCCGGTCGCACAGCAGCATAAAATGCCGCTTTTGCTGGATATCTTGTCGAAAGAGGACATGGACCGCGTGCTGGTTTTCACGCGAACGAAACGCGGTGCTGACCGTTTGGCCAGCGTTCTTGAAAAATGGGACCACAAACCGAACCGCATTCATGGCGATCGTTCGCAATCGCAGCGTGAATCTGCTCTCAAGGCTTTCAAAAGCGGACGGGCGAAGATCCTTGTTGCAACGGACGTTGCAGCCCGCGGTATAGACATAGATTCTGTCTCACATGTGATAAACTATGATGTTCCGGCTGTGCCCGAGGATTACGTTCACCGCATTGGGCGAACGGGCCGGGCCGGAAACAAAGGCCGTGCGATCACTTTTTGTACCGTAACCGATGAAGCATCGATGCGGGCGATCGAAAAGTTGACCGGGCAAAAGCTCGAACGTGTCGTATTGCCTAATTTTGGCGGTGCCGATGCATCTCCGATACCTACGACCGCGAAATTCGTCCCCAAAAGACAATTTCGCTCATCGGGCCGCAGACGGCGATTTTAAATTATGGTTAAAAATATGAAAGCAGAAAAATATGCAGTTGGCGATAAAATTTCACTGATGTGTTCAGGTTGTGATGATGAACGCGAACACAACATTGAAACAGTTACCAAATTGGGAAAGATATCAAAAGCGATCTGTAGCGAATGCGAAGGCGTAAGCACCTTTAACCGCGGGGTGAAAACTTCGGTTTCGGTCGGTAAGTCGAAGACGGCTTCGCCATATGACCGCACGCGAAAGTATAGAAAAGGACAAGCGATGATGCATACCAAGTTTGGCCATGGCGAAGTTACTGCCGTGCTCGAACCGCAAAAGATCGATGTTTTATTCGGCGACCAAACTCGCCGTTTGATACACGCTCAAGATCACGCTTAACAACCAATTCAACTACAAATACAAAAGGCGGGCCGGAAAACGGTTCGCTTTTTTGTTTGTATTGTAGGAAACGCGGTGGTTGCGGCCTTTTCTTACATCCGATCAGGAAGCTGATGCAGGCCCGGATCAAGAGAATCGTTTGTCAATTTCGGCTTTGGAAACGCAAGCGTTAGAATAACGGTCTATCGCCGTTATGGAATTATTCTTTCAGGTCGTTCGGGATGCGGACGGCGTAAAAAAAGCATTT
>CAZXTS010000055.1:11799-15347 GCA_964643745.1 uncultured Chloracidobacterium sp. | reverse complement strand
CGTTCCTCGCTGATAGTTGTCCAGTCATAGTCGATATTTCGTCGTGCCGAAGGGCAGGGAAATGTTGCAGGAATGTCGGTTGCTTCACTCTCTATACGAAGCACACGAAAATTTTCACGGTCGATCCAAACTCGGCCTTTCATTCCGGTTGTAATTGATTCAGCGGTGATCCCAGTACATGTTATACCTTGTTTCGCCTTATCTTTCTCGATGAAAAAATCATATGTGATCGCTCTTCGTTCGCGTATAACATCGGAATCGACAACTTCAAATCTCGTTTGGCTGTCGGCTTTGAACATCGTTGCTAAAACTGTGACGAATTCACCGGTCGAACTGGTCCCGCCCACCTCTTCGTAACTCCGTTTGGATTCAGGATTGTTTTGTATCGCCCCATTGACCGAAAGAACACGATACTCTTCCTGACCGGCGGCACGATAGCTAACTCCTACAATAAGACGATCTCGGTTTGTAAAGGTTCCGGTTCCGGCGTAGGCAATCGCGCGTTGTATTTGTTGTTTGACGACGAAATCAGGCATTTCCTCGACTGCCGCAAGTGTGAGTGTGCGAGCTTTTTCTATTGCTGCCGCGGCCTCTTCGTTCGATGGTCGTTGATATGCCTGCGGATCTTTCCGACGGCGATCGGCTTCATCCAACAACCTTCGGAGCTCGGCATCGTTTCCGCTTTTGGTTCGGGTTAAGCCTCGAAGGCCATCCGTAACCACAAAGCCGATGCCTCGTTCACGCACTGCTTCTATAAGCTCTGACTTTGCAGTAGCATCCCGCTCGGCTGCATACAGCAGCTTTACATATTCAGCTTGCGTAAGTGGCTTGTTCTGCGCGGCTGTTACCGCAGCCGACACAGCAAGCAGAATGATCAAAGGAACTATTCGCATAAGATATTGAGATGTCATTTCATACTGAATTGTTTGTATGCCGCCGCATTCAGTTAACAAAAAAGGCGGAGAACGATCTCCGCCACGAATATTTGTCACGTCTTGAAGAGACTACTAATTCACCCACTCTTCTTCGTAATTAAGTTGCCAATGGCGAGTAACCCATTCCTGAGCTGCCTCCATGGCAGTCGTTTTCCATTTCTTCAGATTCTGAAGAACTGTGAGTGCTGCAAGCGGCTTACTCGGATCACGTTCAACACGAATTACCTGTGTTTGAACTTCGATCAAAGTTTTCTCGTCCTGCAAAATGCGAAGCTTTACCTCGCTGCCGACAGGCGGAAGCGTCTCAAGATTAACCAAGGCACTCGATTCGCCGATGTTTTCGGTCGTCCCTTGTACCTTTATAGTTTTTCCGCTTTCTGCATCTACCCAGATCGCCAAAACCGGCATATTTGCCAGGATCCGGTGATGCATCGGCGTCTTGTAAGAAGCGGTAGCGTATTCAATTTGTGCCATATAAATTTCCCCCTTGTTCTCGAATTCGACGGCACGGAATAGTAAGTATGAATTCCGTCGCAACCCGGTAACGCGAACAATCTAATTTAATCTTACAAAAAAGTCAAGTATTATTCTCAATCCCATAACTATTGCGATTATGAGACTTAGGGCCTGTTCGGGCTGCCAATGACGTGAATTAAGGGCTATTTTGTGTATTTTTTCACAATCTATTTGCAAACTTTTGTAAAGTTTATCGCTAAAAACCCATAATTTTCTGGCTTGTCTCCATTCTCAGGCACTGTATCCAGGACGAAAAACAAGTGAGGTTTCGATCGAAAATTTAACGTGTTGTTAATCTGATTGAACTAGACTAGCTCCATCGCAAAAATTTTGGCGCAAATTCGCTTCTTTGGGAACTTGAATTGCCTACTGGTAGTATGACCACCATATCTTGTAGCATCTTCATTTTCGTTCGTATTATGGACGATTATCGGTAAAGGTATGTGGGGGAAAGATTTAGAAGAAAAGACAGCTTCCGGGACGATATATCATTAATGTTTAAGTATCGGAAACTTGTCAAATAATATCCAAAAAGCAATAGAAAAATCCAAATTTCAAATGCCCCGGCGTTCCTATGGGTAAAATTCATGCAACATCGGGTTAATTAGACACCAAGTTCTTGCAATAAAAATCCTTGAGTTTACGAGGTCGAACAAAAAAATGACTAAAAACTTTTCAATCAAATTCTTGACAACGGGCACCCTGATCCTTGCCGTTTTTGCGGTAATGGGGATCGCGCAGGTCACAACATCAGAAATCACCGGAAACGTCTCTGACCAAGCCGGAGCTTCTGTAGTGGGAGCCACTGTCACCGCAGTTCACGGGCCCTCAGGTACTAGATACACAACTACGACCAATAGCGCCGGGCGCTACACATTGCCCGCGGTTCGCATCGGCGGTCCTTATACAGTCTCCGTGAACCAGACCGGATTCGCTTCGCAGACGCGGGACGGAATTCAGGCTGGTCTAGGCGGATCATCCACCGTGGACTTCACGATGGGTATCGAAAGTATCGGAGCAGAAGTCACAGTAACCAGCGACGATATCTTCAATGATGCTCGTACCGGCGCATCGACAAGTATCAAGGTGTCGGAGATCGGCTCTCTGCCTACTCTCAGTCGCTCGATCACTGATTTTACCCGTCTCTCACCGCAGGCAGGCCGCGGCGGATCGTTCGCGGGACAGGACAATCGCGCCAACAATATCACTGTTGACGGCTCATATTTCAACAATTCATTCGGACTGCGTACGATACCTGGTGCAACATCCGGGGTTTCGCCGATCTCACTCGACGCGATCGAGGAAGTTCAGGTCAACGTTGCTCCGTATGACGTTCGACAGGGCAACTTTGTCGGCGCGGGCGTCAACACCGTTACCCGTAGTGGAACGAACGATTACAGGGGATCCGTTTACTATAACTGGCAAACGCCCGGGCTTGTAGGCAAAGAAGCAGGTGCGGCTAGAGTCGATCCGGGTAATTTCGAATACAGGCTTTGGGGATTCCGAGTAGGCGGCCCGCTACCCTTTTTCAATTTTGGTGAGAATGATGGCCCGGCCTTTATTTCAGGCAAAGACAAGTTGTTTTTCTTCTTTAGCTTTGAAGACGAAGAGCGATCCGGCCCGGGTACGACCTGGAAGGCAAATAGAGGTGGCGAACCCGTTGGCGGCAACACTACCCGAGTGCTCGCCTCTGACCTTGATGCGCTGAGCAATTTCCTGAGAACTAATTTTGGCTACGAGACTGGCCCGTACGAAGGCTATACGTTTACAACTCCCGGACGTAAATATCTCGGAAGGGTCGATTACAACATCAACGATAAGAATAAGGTCAATTTCCGTTACTTGCATCTAGATTCGAGCACGGACCGCCCGCTTTCCGGTTCTTCCTCACTGGGCGTCGGCCGCCCAAATGGTTCACAGAACTTCTTGAGCTATGAGACCTCAACGTACAAGATCCTCGAAAATATCCGCTCGTTCGTCAGCGAGTGGTCTTCGATAATCACGCCGACGATCTCGAACAGCCTAATCGTAGGCTACACGGAACAGGACGAAAGCCGGGGACCAAAAGGTACGTTTTTCCCCTTTGTTGACATTCGT
>CAZXTS010000055.1:0-11699 GCA_964643745.1 uncultured Chloracidobacterium sp. | reverse complement strand
TTGCCCGATGCGAATATTCTTTGGTCGCCCCGCGTCGGCTTCAATTGGAGTCCTCTAAAGAGCGACCGGCTTCAAGTTCGCGGCGGATCAGGCGTATTTTCTGGCAAACCGGCTTACGTATGGATCTCCAATCAGATCGGACAAAACGGGTTGCTAACTGGCTTTACGCAGGCGGATAATACCATGGCGTTTCCTTTTAACCCTAATCCGGACTTTTATAAGCCGGCGGCAACGGGAGCTCCCGCGCCAACGTATGAACTTAATTTTACTCAACCCGATTTCCGCTTCCCTCAGCTTTGGCGTTCAAATATCGGCGCTGACGTCAGAATCCCTTTTGGCCTTGTCGCAGGAGCCGAATTCGTTTATTCGAGAGATGTTAACGGGATCTACTATACCAATGAAAACTTGCCTGCGGCGCAGAGTGCTTATACTGGAATTGACAACCGCCCACGCTGGACCTCGAATAGGATCCACTCAAATATTTCGGGAGCTTATGTCCTCAAGAATCAAAACGTCGGCAGGGGATGGCACATGGCCTATACGCTTGAGAAGCCATACTCAAAGGGGTTTTATGGCAAATTTAGCTACAGCTACGGTGAAAACAAGAATACGATCGATCCGGGATCTATCGCGAGCGGTAGCTGGCAGAACAACCGCCAGTTCGCCGATCCGAACAATCCTGCGTTAACGTTCAGTTCCTTCTCCCCCGGTCATCGATTCTTTGGAGCGGCCTCGTATCGGCTCGAGTATTTCGGTTTTGGTGCGACCACGTTTTCAGCGTTCTGGGAAACACGCACGGCGGGTGTCGTAAGCTATGGCTTCAGTTTTGACGCTAACGGTGACGGTGCAAACGGTAATGACTTGATCTATATTCCGAGAGATGCATCCGAAATGAACTTTGAGCAGTACACTGCAGGCGGCCGTACATACACAGTCGCTGAACAGCAAGCTGCCTTTGAAAGTTTCATCAACGGCAGCAAATATCTCTCATCACACCGCGGTCAATATGCGGAACGAAACGCAGCCTTCCTTCCTCTTGAAACTAGGGTTGATTTTGGTTTTGTTCAGGAAGTTTTCGTAAATGCGTTTGGCAGAAAGCACCAATTTCAGTTCAATGCTAACGTACTGAACTTTGGAAACCTGCTGAATAAGAATTGGGGCCAGGGCGTTGCTACAACCACAACAACGCCCCTGAATCCCCGGGGCGCTGATGCTAATGGAGCGCTTAGATACAGGATGAACGCCGTAAGTGCTGGCGGGAATCTTTTCAATACCCCATTGCGAGACAGTACAGGCTTGGGAGATGTTTACCGAGTTTCGCTCGGTGTACGTTACATCTTCTAGAATTGTCAAAAGTCCATTTGGATGGAGGCCGTCTGCAAAGACGGCCTCTCTTTTGTTTAATCCCCAGAATTCAATCTGGACTGTAAAGAGAAGGCCAACTCGCCGTTTACCCGAAGACACTTTCGTTAGCATTAACAGAATCTGACATTTAAGAACCGGATTTAGTAATATGTAGTCACTTCAAATGCGGATACTTCAGATATCTTCGGCAAAAACCTTCGGCGGTGGCGAACGGCATGTGGTCGATCTATGCCGTGGCCTACAGGACCGTGGGCATGACGTTTTCGCGGCACTTCGGCCAACAAGTGAATGGAAAGACCGCTTGAATTTTCTTCCTCCGGAACATCGCTTTGAGGTTTCGATCAGAAATTCGATAGGTGTGTTCAGCGCCATTCGAATGGCAGATTTCATTCGGGACAAAAAAATAGAGATTGTGCACGCTCATGTTGCGCGCGACTACATTCCGGCGAGCATTGCGTGCATGGCAGCACGCGACGCGAAATTTGTCTTGACCCGGCATGTTATGTTTCCGCTCAAGCCATTCAACCGTTTCGCTCTAAAAAATCTTTCGATGGCGATCGGTGTGTCCGATGCTGTGGGCGTGCAGCTTGCTCGGATTTTTCGGCCTGAAAGAGTAGCTGTTGTGTCGAACGGTATCGATATCGAGAGATGTAATGTTGCAGATCCTGTCCACCTGCGTGGCGAGTTTCGCTCGTTGCACGGTATTCCGGCGGACGCAAAGTTGGTGGGAACCTTAGGCGAACTCAAGGAGCTAAAGGGCCAGAATGAATTTGTATTGGCAGCAGCTGAGATCATAAAGAAGATACCCGATTGCAGGTTCGCGCTCGTGGGCGTTGATAACACGATCGACAAACGGTTTCGCCGGGATCTGAAGCGTCTTGCCGGTGTTCTCGGGATAGCCGACAACATACTTTGGCTCGATTGGTTAGAAGATACTGCTCCATTCTTCTCGGCAATAGACGTATTTGTGTCTCCTTCACGTTCGGAGAGTTTTGGCCTCGCGAACCTTGAAGCGATGGCCCACGGAAAGGCGATAGTTGCGACTGAAACCGATGGTGCTAAGCATCTGTTAAAGGACTGCGGAATGCTTGTCCCAATAAACGATGCCGTAAAAATGGCTGAGGCGGTCGTCGGTCTTTTGGAAAACCGTGCGGAGATCGAACGTCTCGGTCGAGCCGCGGTGATCGCCGCCGGTGAGAAATTTTCTTTGCCCCGAATGGTTTCCGAGACCGAGGCCGTTTACCAAAGTGTGTTCGACGGATAGGGATACTCGTTGCCGTGTTGGGCTTTATTTATGGTGTATGACGATGAAGTTTACCACTCCACATTCCAGGCCAATGGCTCGCTGGAGTGGCTAGAGACCAATGGAATTGGGGGGTTCGCTTCGGGTACGGTTTCGGGAGCTTTGTCGCGGCGCTACCACGGCCTATTGACCGCTGCCACACGTCCGCCGCTGGGTCGGGTTACCTTGCTTTCAAAATTTGACGAAACGCTTGTTGTCGGCGGCGAGCAGTTCCAGCTTTCGTCAAACAGCTTTCCCGGAGTGGTCGAACCCACAGGTTTTGAATACCTGAAGGACTTTCGGCTGGACCCGTTTCCTGTTTGGGTTTATGAAGCGGGTGGTGTTCGGCTCGAGAAGGTCATTTTTATGCCGAATGGCGAGAATGCGGTCGTATGTCGCTGGACCGTATTGAAAGATAGTTCACCATCGAGAAGCACCACTCTTATGCTTCGGCCTCTGCTTTCTTTCACTGACTATCATCAACTTCAACATGAAGATCTCCGGTTCGATGGCTCTCTCAAAGTGGAAGAGCGAAGTATTCTCATCCGGCCGTATGACGGTCTACCGGCTCTTCATTTTTCGCATAATGCGATCGCACTGGACGAAATCGGCTACTGGTACCGCAATTTCGATCTAAGGATCGAGGCGGAACGCGGATTTGATCACTATGAAGATCTATTTCAACCTTTCGTTTTTACGTTTGACCTTGCCGAAACTGCAAATGTGATCGCCGCGACAGATGGCCCTATAAAAAAGCGGGCAGACCAGCTAGAGAGATCTGAGATCAAGCGGCGAAGCTCGCTGGTAAAGCGTACCAACGCGAAGAGCCATTTTCACAAACGGCTTGTCCTTGCTGCCGATCAGTTCATTGTCGCCCGCGGCGATGGGCATTCGATCATTGCAGGTTACCCGTGGTTCTCCGATTGGGGCCGCGACACGATGATCGCATTGCCGGGATTGACCCTGGCAACATGCCGTCCTGAGATCGCAAAAGATATCATTCTCGAATTTTCGAAGCATATTTCAGAGGGTATGATACCGAATCGCTTTCCGGATGCTGGCGAAACACCTGATTACAATACGGTCGATGCAACGCTTTGGTATTTCGAGGCGATCCGTGCATATGCTGAATCGACAGCCGACCATGCTCTGATCCGCGACGATCTTTACGAAAAGCTTGCGGACATCGTCGCTTGGCATCTTCGCGGAACCCGATACAACATTCACGTTGACACGGATGGATTGCTGTATGCCGGGTCGCCGGACGTGCAATTGACATGGATGGACGCAAAGATCGGCGATCTTGTCATCACGCCGCGAACCGGTAAACCGGTGGAGATCCAGGCCCTTTGGTACAACGCTCTGCGGATAATGGCTGACTTTGCGGAGCGGTTTGGCCATGACCAGGATCGTAGCCGTTTCGATGCCATGGCCGACCTGGCGAAGCTGAGTTTCAACGGCCTGTTTTGGAACGAAGCGGAGCAGTGTCTATTCGACGTAGTAGAAAACGGAACACGAGATGCAGCGGTACGGCCAAATCAGATATTGGCACTTTCGTTTACGCATCCAATCTTGAATGAAGATCGGTGGCAGATGGTCGTGGACAAGGTTCGAAGCGAGCTGCTAACGCCAGTTGGACTACGTTCGCTGTCGCCGAAAGACCCTGCTTATATCCCAATTTATAACGGGTCGCCATTCGACCGCGATTCGGCATATCATCAGGGTACGGTTTGGGCTTGGCTGATCGGGCCGTTCATTAATGCTTTTCAAAAAGTTTATCCCGACGACAAAGGTTCAATTTCGGAAATGATCACCGGCTTCGAATGCCACCTAAAAGAAGCTGGTATAGGCCAGATCTCTGAGATCTTTGACGGCGACCCGCCCCACACCCCTCGCGGCTGCCCGGCTCAAGCTTGGAGCGTAGCGGAATTGTTGCGGGTTCTGACGTTTGATGGATAGTGCGGCGTCGATCATTTATGTAACACGATCTTAGTTTGAAATAAATTCCCGAATACCGTTCAGGAGCATTTGGACCGCGACTGTGATCAGCAGCATTCCCATTAATCGCTCGATAGCAACGAGGCCCTTTTCACCAAGAAAACGGGCGAAATAACCAGAGAAATAGATTATTACCGCAGAGACGAACCAGGCGATAAGGACAGCCAACAGCCATTCAGGCCATCGGGCGGGTTCGCGGCTCATAAGAAGTAAGGCGGTCGCCATTGCCGATGGACCGGCAACATATGGAATTGCCAGCGGCACGATAAATGGCTCACCTTCGACGTCCTCCTGCAGTGAAGCATCGCGACGAGGAAAGATCATTTTCAGCGCGATGATCATCAAAATAATGCCGCCTGCGGTCGTTAAGGCCGTTTCGGAAAGCTGCAGAAGTCGGAGCAAATACTGGCCGAGGAATAGGAATCCTACAAGAACGCCGAGCGCGATCAGTAACTCGCGAACAACGACGAACCGCTGCCGCTTTTCCTCGACCTTTTTTAGCGTCGTCATAAAAAGCGGGATATTCCCAAGCGGATCCATTACAAGAAACAGAAGTAATGCGGCCGAGAAGGTGTCCATGCGGTGAATTGTAGTCGAAAAGCAACTTCTGAAACAGGGCGAGGAAGGTATAATTTCAACGTCTCGTTCGACATTGCCTCATAGCCAATGAAACAGCCTGCCGAGCACGTTGAGGAAAACACCTTCCTCATCGTCTTCGTTGAATCGACCGCTGCCCGATCTGCGATCCAAAACTGTCATTCGGCGGTGTTCATCGCGAAGCCGCTGGCGTTCGCTTTCGATCGACATTTTCTCCTTTTCTCTCTGTCGGTCCAACCCGCCGCGATTTATGAAATCGATAATTTTCGGAAGCTCGTCTGCGTCGAACCACACTCCGTGTTCTTTGCACATATCGATGATCACCCCTGATGAACGTGCAAAATTACTGCGGTTCATCAGATGGCTACAGTCAGGACATGGAACATACGAGATCGCTGGCGGATGAGCATTCGGGTGTGCTTCGCTGCCGATAAAATTCAGTACTGAAGCCTGCTGTTCCTGATGTGCGCAAATGCTTTCAAACGTTGTTGCCGAGGACCAGAAACCTCCGCAGCGTTCACATTCTCGGATCGTGATATTGTCTATCTCTAAACCTATCAATCCGATCTTACATCGTGGACAGTTTCCGGGCTTTTCAAGATCGATCTGCGAGGCTGCTGTCGCCTTTGCTCCGCAGTGTGTGCAGAACTTTGCACCAAGAAACATCAGTCCGAGGCATTTCGCACAGCCGACAGTCTTCAACCGTGAGCCGCAGAATTCACATTGCGTTTTGTCACTCATCACGGCACCGCCGCAATTCGGACAATTTAATGCTTCTGGAGTGATCGTATCTATCATCTTGATAATCGGGCCAACGCCGCTTCTCTCATTTTCTCACGCGATGGCGTTTCGCCGGTCCACAATTCGAATTGACGCACTGCCTGCCCGATCAACATTTCCATCCCTCCGATTGTAGTGCAACCCGCGGTCTTAGCCTCGCGTATCAAACGCGTTTCTTCAGGATTATACGTTAGGTCGTAAACCAGTTTTACGTCGGTTAGCTGTTCGGCTGTCGCTATCGTCGCATTTTCGTTCTCGCCTTTTGTTCCAAGCGGCGTAGCATTAACAATAATGTCTGTAATTTTCCTTGTTTCAATTTCTGGAGGAACGTTTTGATTGATCTTAAATTCCTCGACAAGCTTTCTGGCTGAGGCTTCGTTTCTCGCAACAACGGTTACATCTGCACCCGCACCAACAAGACCGTTAATACATGCCCGAGCCGCACCGCCGGCACCAAAAACGGTTACACTTGCACCGGTTAAATCTCGATACTGCTCGATCAACGGCTGCATGAAGCCGTCTGCGTCGGTATTAAACCCGATCAGCCGCTCATTTTCAATTACAACCGTATTAACGGCACCGATCCTTTCTGCGGTTTCGTCGATGTCATCAAGATGGTCAATGATCGCGCTCTTGTGTGGATTTGTTACGGAGAATCCGCGAAAATGTAGATTTACTTCGCGAGTTTCTGCGCGTATCATCCGGCGAACGAATCCTGCCAGATCCTGCACCTGAAAGGGTATGAAGACTCGGTCCATTCCGGCGGCCCGGAACGCTGCGTTGTGAATATACGGCGACATTGAATACGTTGTGTTGCCTGCGATAATTCCGTAAACCTTGGTTTCTCGGGTTATTTGCCGAACACGAAATACTTCGATCAATTCGTCGGCACTTAACTGTCCTTCCGCAGTTTCAGCACCATCATTGGGCGAGGCGTACGTCATGAACGCACCGTGAGCCAGCCCAAGGATCCGTGTCCATTTTCCCGCCTCGCCCATTGCGATCGGGATGAATCTTTCACCGTTCCGAACTTGCTCGGCTAACAACTTCCAAAGAGGGATCGCTTCGGCGGCGTCAGATGTAGTTGCGGCGACCTTCAAGATAGAGCCGCTCAACGACTCGATCATGTCGTGATTAATAAGAAGATCTCTCGGGAGGCCGTTGAAGTAATGGACAGACCTAACGGTTCGTTCGTCCGGTACGCCATAGCCGGAACTTATATCAAATTCGTGATCAACCAAATAGTCTGTATTAGCAAGATGCTTTGAAGCCGCGACCCAAAACTTCACGCGCTCGGCCAATGTAAGAACACGCTTTCCGCCCTGCTCGCTCGGACGGAAGGTGAATAGATATTGGGCTCTGATCTTGGAAAGGTTCGCCAGCACCTGCGGTACTTCGCCAGGCGAAAGACAATCAAACCGAACTTCGATGACATCGGCCGTATCTGCGGCGATCTGGATTTTTTCGAAAAGCTCCTCCGCGGTTCGGGCACAGATAGAAATGCACAGTTTGGCGTCGCTCATTGCTAACTAAAGTTTACGTTCGGGGCGTGTCGGTCGAGGGTAAGTTGACAACAAAACTAAGAGTCGCGATCAGGCAGGTGATGGTTCCAAGAGCGGCTGCAACAACGACTAATGTTTGGCCGCTTTGCTTAACGCCGATGGCCGTAAGTGCCCAGGCGATCGCCAGCGGATATATGTAGTTCGTCATTTTGAACCTGACGATCACACCCATTGCTGCCGCAAAAGAAATCAGACCTGCCGCGACCCAGGTCCAGGCCGAATCGGAAAGCTCTACGTTGAAGTATTTCAACGAGATAGCGAAATTAACAAGCGTCGCTGCGGTCACCCAGCCGAAATAAATGCTGAACGGTGCCCTGGCTGCCCAATATCCAGCAAGATCAGAGACTCCCTTCAGCCGTTGGTTGATCAGAAAGAGAGAAAGCAACAGTAATGCGATTATTCCAAGACAGACGGCAATTTGATCGTTGTGCCAAAAAAATATCCAAACACAGTTCAATGCTGCCGAAACAATATAGATCGTTCTAATGCCGGCAAATTTTGCAAGATTTCCAGGCAGCATTTGATAGATGCTAAACACAATTAGGCCCAGATATATCAGGCTCCAAATGGCAAATGCATAACCCGCTGGTGTCACCAAAGTTTGATACTTTTCAGAGATCTCGGCAGGTGTAACACCGCCGACGTGCCCAGCAGCCGCTAACCAGTTGAACCCAATGGTTCCGATAGTAGCGATCACGACCAATATAGCCCGTAACCTTTCTGTTCCATGTGTTTGATCGGTCATCTTGCGTCGAGTTTAACAGGAATCGTCCAAAATTATCTTGAGTTATTGACGTTTTCGTATAACAATTACTTAAATCGTAAAGTTTTGTAAAGGCGATTTGCGGACACGGGTAAAGGATTCCAACCAAAACACGGTGGTATTCGTCTTAAACCTGACTCTGGCACTGCCATTGCCTATTATATCCGTGACGCCCACTCCTTCTTCCCCGGACGCGTTGAATTTGAAGGAAGAGGAAGATATTAGAATGAAAGTATTAAAACAGTTTTTCTTAATGTTGTTTTTGGCCGCCGGGCTCACTCTCGCAGTGTCTGCCCAGAACGATCGGCCGAAACAGGATCGACCTCCGAAACAACCATCGCCGAAAGTGGAACCCGGCAAACCACAGCCGAAACCACCTAAGGACGATCGACCAAAGCGGCCGGAGGAATACTCATTTGTTGTCGGCCGGATTGAATCGGTATCTGCGGAATAGAAACTCAAGGATCCAACAGAAAAAGGCTGCTTTGTAAGGTGGCCTTTTTTATTTTGCTAGACAGTCACCCGAAGTGCATCCGTTTCGCGGCTTGTTCGAAGTTCTCTGAGCTTTTTAACGAAAGCACGCCGATCAAGATCGACCGCCCCGTACTGTATCGCAGTTCGCCGGGAAGCCTCGTCTAGGTCGAAATGCGGAGAACTGACGGGCTGATACCATTCGGGCCGCAGCCCTATTATGACCGCAAATTCCATTAATTCTGCAACGC
This sequence comes from uncultured Chloracidobacterium sp., assembly GCA_964643745.1. GTDB lineage: Bacteria > Acidobacteriota > Blastocatellia > Pyrinomonadales > Pyrinomonadaceae > OLB17. Next base: position 2,630 of record CAZXTS010000055.1, on the reverse strand, counting down.
TATCCGCGATCAGATGGCACGAACGCCCGCGATGCCAACCCCAATCCGCCAATCTGTCAAGATAAACCGCCATAATCAAAACTGAAAAGGCACCGCCGGCGGCGATGCCAAATGACCAAATGGTGCCGTCTAGAAGATTTGAACTTCCGACCTATCGCGTGTGAAGCGAGTGCTCTACCACTGAGCTAAGACGGCAATTGCTAGATCGAAGGCGATTCGGCATTCGCCGGTCCGGCATCGCTCGCCTTTATTGAGCCCAGCGTAGAATCCGTATAAAAATAGCGTGTTCCGGTCGCTGAAACGCCTGTCGGAACCTGAGGTTCTGCCGTAAGCGTATATTTCGCCGGTTGCGCATCTGTCGGTTCTTCGACCGTCATTGTAAAGCGATAACCATTAACGACCGGTGTGTCGCCGCTAAACTGTTCACCATCAAGGCTTCCCGCCGCCACAAGCTGTTGAAACGTGGCAAAGCGGCCTCTGTTTCGCGATGCAAATTGGCCCTGGTATGTCCGCATTCTATCCATTAACTGGGCGGCTGATGTTTCGTTACCGGAACGTATCATGGCGCCCCAGGCGATGGCTCCGACGCCAATCAATATGCCGATGATCGCGATAACGATCATCAATTCGATCAGGTTAAAACCGCGTTGGTCGCGGACCTTATTGCGAAAACTTCTCATAACTTTTGGTTCGGGTAATCCCTGTTTTCAACACGCTAGGAATAACAAAGTGTTTCAAAAGTTTAATGGCTTTTGCCCTTAAATTCAAACTATTCGATGCTTACGCCGAACCGTACGCTTGCTGAAAGCTGATGCCGGCAAAATGCCGTCGTTCGATTTTTCACTATTCTGCATCATAATTTTCCTGTAAACTGTGTATTTGGCTGATGCAATAGCCACCAGATCATAATGAGAGATTGGATCACCGCCGAAACCACCACGAGCAAGCCCGCACCACCGCATGCTGATCTGCACCAGAAGATCGCCGAACTTCAAACCGCTATCGAAAAAGTTATCCGCGGCAAAAGCGAAACGGTGAGATATGCTCTGGTAGCGCTTTTCGCACGCGGCCATTTGCTGATCGAAGACGTGCCGGGCATCGGTAAGACCACGCTTGCAAATGCTCTTGCTAAAGCACTTGATCTTTCTATACAGCGTATCCAGTTTACTTCGGATCTGATGCCCTCTGACGTTATCGGCCTTTCGATCTTTGACCAGCGAAGTTCGGCGTTCGAATGGCGGCCCGGGCCGATCTTCGCAAATATCGTTGTCGCCGATGAGATAAACCGTGCTACGCCGAAAACGCAGTCCGCCTTGCTAGAAGCAATGGCCGAAGAACAGGTTACGGTCGAAGGCGTATCACGGCCGCTGCCGGACCCGTTTATGGTGCTGGCAACGCAGAATCCTTCGGAGCACCACGGCACATATCCGCTGCCCGAATCACAGCTAGACCGGTTTATGTTGCGCGTCCATATGGGCTATCCTGCGGCCGATGATGAGCGACAAATTCTGCTTGACCGAGCCCTTTCAGACCCGATCGACCGTATCGAGCCAATACTGTCCGAAAATGACGTTAAAAATATCCAGCGGCGTGTCAATTTGACACACGTAGATGAGAAACTTGTCGATTATCTGCTGGATGTAGTCAAAATGACACGCACCCACGATGCACTGGAATTAGGCATCAGCCCGCGCGGTTCTTTGGCACTTTTTCGCTCGGCTCAGGCACTTGCGCATATTGAAGGCCGCGAGTTTTGCATCGCCGACGACATCAAACGGCTCGTCATCCCCTGCTTCGCCCACCGCGTCATCGTCAACACCCGAGCCTCCGGCCTAAAGAACCACACCCGCGAAGCCGAAAAGATCCTAACCGACATCCTCCAAACTATCCCCGTCCCGATTTAGCTTCTGATCATATATAGCGTCTTGAGCAACGGCACCGTTTTGTTTCACGGTGTGTAAAGCGGAATGAAATGGTAATCAGGTCTTTTAGCCTTTGCCGACTAGGTTAGGAAGATCGGTCTTAATTCTTGTCCCGTTACCCCACTTTAGGCGAAACCTATTTCACGACAAGACACTCCAGCGAAAATATTGACTTTACAGCAAGATTTCGATATTTTACCTCGATTAATTTGTTTACGTTCCCTCCGAATCAGACTTATCGTCGGAGACGATGATGCCTCAAGCAGTGGATAAACTGGGGCCGGTCAGGACGAGAACTGATCACAATCAAATAGAGCAGAATGCTATTTGAAGTATAATCGATTGGAATCAGCCCAGTTTTGTTACACGGTACCGAATAATATGTTTATTTGATATGAGAAACAGACTCTTTCACTTAATGGCATCGATGTGCCTACTATCGTTACTGGTTGCAGGTGCAAATGCAGGTTCAGTTACGCTCGACAATTCATTCAATAACTTTGGTTACCGGATTGAACCCATAACAGCTGATGGTGCTTTCGGGCGGTCACTAGGTATTCAACCCGACGGCAAGATCCTATTGGGCGGGTGGACGGTCGGAGCGGCTCTTTATGGAGCCTTTTGTGCCATCCGATTAAATACGAATGGTACTCTTGATCCTGCTTTTTCTGATGACGGGATCGTGGTTACACAATTTTCCGCATTTAA
>CAZXTS010000054.1:0-15395 GCA_964643745.1 uncultured Chloracidobacterium sp. | reverse complement strand
TTGTTTAACATTCAGTTTTCAACCTAAAATTTTCTAACGCGTAATCTGGGTTAATGCCATTTTCTCCATTACCGTTGTCTGAAGTTCCGTTTTGCGTTCCAATATAGTTGTTCAAAATAGTAATGCCCTGGCCCGGAAATCGGTCGAGGTTGGGAAGAGAGTTAATGACTATACCGTCACCGGCGTTGCTATAGATAAGGTTGCGATGCTGTGGTTCAGTTCCTCCGATCCGGACATTCCGTGAGTTCAACGTTCCATTATGCCCGAAGGACATGCCATTAGCGCCATTATTGTATATGTGTAAACCTTCGAAGATCGCTCCGTTCATTTGCTGAGCAAAGATGCCGTTTCGGGGATAGTTTCGGATGACCAGATTTCGGACCTGCGAACCAGAACCTTGCTGAAAAAAGATCCCGTCGCCTCCAGCAGGTTGACCGGTTCCATCAAGCACAACAATCGAAGAGTTCGGCTTCAACCCATTTATATCGTCGTTTTTGCCGAGAGTGAATCTGTCATTTATTTGCCCTACGCTGTTCGTAAAGAAAATGTCATCGGCAAAATTCGGGCCAATTTGTGAATTTGGGAGCGGGGCCCAAACGGCATCAGGACATGTCGGAAGATCGGGGGAGACAAAAAATGAAACCCCGCCAACCTGATTTCTTTCAGCAGTTGTCAAATTTCGACCAAGGGTTCCGTTCCTTCCCAATAAAACCGCTTCTTGCAAACTGAGCGTGCCGTTGCAGATATTTCCTGAGGTACTATCGTTAACCGTTAAGGTCGCTCCGGCTGACGCAGAACCGGCTTGCAAAACGGCTACGGTAAAAAACGTAAACAATATCGTCAAAAATCCTTTTCTCATACATTTTCTCCTTCCCCGTTTTCAGTTCCGATCAGGGCAACGGCTTGAGTCGCGTTTCTTTCCTACCAAGGCCGCTTCTGATAAAAAGTGACAAACGCATCGCCATCGACCATCAGCATCGGATCGCCTGTCTTCGGGTGATTGCGTCTCTCAAGTGAGTAGGTCGTCGTGGTGCCGCTATTTGAGCGGGCGGTAAGTGTGGTCGCGGTCGCACTCCATCGGCCGGCGTCGCGGCTCTGCGAATTTGATCCGCCGTAGATATTTGAGTTGCTGGTTTCACCGGTGTATTCATAGGTTCCGTCCGGATGGAGCGTGAAGCAAATATCGGATTGGCGGCCGCCGCCTTGTGCCTGAACATTCGCCGAATAACACCATTTGCCAACGAGGTCTTGCGGATTTCCGCCGCCGCCTCCACCACCGCCGCCGTCACTGCGGCCGCCTGCGCCGCCACCGCGTTTCGCCAATGCAGCCATTGCCTCTTCGGCACCATCTTTGTCGGTCCGTGAATAAACGATCTTTCTGCCTTCAAGCCAGACGGTCAGCGTGTCGCCTTTAAGTTCGAATGGAAAATCAGCGGAATCATCGCCCTGGGATACGATCAATGTCTTGCCAATGATCGCCCATTCATACCGGTCGCCGTTTATCAAGATCTGGCTCTTGGGGCGGATCTCGACTACGGCTTCGCTGCTCACCCAGTAACCGATAAGAGCGGCTTCCGTGTCCTTGCGGCCCTGCGAAACGGCTGTCGAAATAGCGATCAAAACGATGGCAAATCCTAATAATGTTCTGTACATTTTTTGTTCCTATCCGGACGGTAAATACGACCAGATAGTTCCTCCTATCTTGTTAACGCAGGAAATTCGGCAAAACTCCATCAAAATTTTGTTCTTCTTTCTAGGAAAGTGGATTAGAATAGCCGTGTTTTGATTTTTGAGGCCCGCTATGCCGCACGACGAAGCCGCGATCACACAAATGCTGCTTGATCACAGATCAGGTGACCGAACAGTATTGGACGAGCTGCTGCCCGCGGTGTACAACGAATTGCGCCGGATAGCAGGATCCTACCTTTCAGGCGAACGGCGTGGGCACACACTGCAGCCGACTGCGCTGGTTCACGAAGCGTATATGCGGCTGATCGACCAGAGAAACGTTGATTGGCGTAACCGCGCACAATTCTATGGAATGGCCGCGAATATGATGCGGCGTATCTTGATCAATCATGCCGAGGCAAAAAGGTCCGCAAAACGCGGCGGAAATGATGAACATGTCTCGATCGAGAACGTGACGATCGCTTTTGACGATACGAATTTCGATCTGCTTGATCTAAATGAAACCCTAGTTCGACTGGCGGAACTCGATCCGGAAAAAGCGGAGATCGTTGAAATGAAATTCTTCGGTGGAATGACGACCGAGGAGATCGCCGAAGCGACCGGCCGCTCAACGGCAACGATCGAACGCGGCTGGACATTTGCCAGGGGTTGGATGTATAAGGAACTCGCGAAATAGAAAAATGCACGACACTTCCGATAAGAAAAATATGGATTGGAAGCGGCTAAACGCCGCCTTTGATGAGGTTTACGCCTTGGCTCCGGAGGCGCGTGCGGTCGCAGCCGAATCGGCATGCGGCGATGATAAGGATCTTCTTGATGAGTTAAAGAGTATGATCGCGGCGACTGATCTTGCCGAAAACAACGGCTTTCTCGGGGCAAACGCGTTTGTCTGTTCTAAGGATATCGTTGAGTCTCAGGAACTCGCTCTCCCCGAACGTATCGGCAATTATTCGATCGAATCCGAACTTGGCAGAGGCGGCATGGGCATCGTTTATTTGGCCGAGAATCCGGAACTGCGTCGCAAGGTCGCCCTAAAGGTGATAAAACGCGGAATGGACTCAGACGAGATACTTCGCCGGTTTCGCCTTGAACGCCATCTGCTTGCAACGCTAGATCACCCGAATATCGCAAGGCTTCTCGATGGCGGAACTACGGAAGACGGCCGGCCGTATTTTGTGCTCGAATATGTTGATGGGCACCCCATAACGGAATTCTGCGATTCCAATAAATTGGATATTGAGCAACGGCTGAAGATCTTTCAAAAGGTCTGTTCCGCTGTTTCCTTCGCACACAGACATTTGGTCGTCCATCGGGACATCAAGCCGTCAAATATAATCGTCGATTCGAAAGGAGAACCAAAGCTTTTGGATTTTGGTATCTCAAAACTTCTTGACCCAATGGCTGCCGGGGAATCATTAGCCACTACGCTTGCAGGAGTGCGCTTGATGACACCGGAATATGCCTCCCCGGAACAGGCACAGGGCGGCACAGTTTCGACCGCGTCTGACCTATATAGCCTTGGTGTTTTGCTATATGAACTGTTGAGCGGACGACGCCCCGTTAATCTGGAAGGCAAACCGCTGATGGACCTGTCGCGACTTATACTTGAGACCGATCCACCTGCGCCTTCAACCGTAATTTCCGAGTCGAACACGTTCGAAGGAGTAGAAAACACAAAGGATCCGGTCAGCCCTGATACAGTTGCAGAGAACCGCAATGAACGCCCGGAAAGGCTAAGGCGAAAGCTCCGCGGCGATCTCGACAACATTGTTATGATGGCATTAAGAAAAGATCCTTCGGAACGCTACAGTTCCGTAGAGCAATTCTCTGATGACATTTCCAATCACCTGTCCGGTTTGCCTGTTCGAGCCAGGCCCGCTTCCTTTAACTATCTTGCTGCGAAGTTCATTGGCCGATATAAGCCGCAGGTAATGGCCGCCGGAGCGGCCCTTTGCGCGATCTTGATGGTATCAGGTGCTGCCATCTGGCAAGCCAAGGTTGCGACCGACGAGAGAAACCGAGCAAACGAGAGATTCGAAGAGGTAAGAAAAATATCAAACCTTCTTGTTTCCGGATGGGATGAGGGACTCGGTGAAAGTGATGTTAGCCACGATGCAAGGGCGCGGCTCGCGAGCATCTCTGCCCAATTTTTGGACAGCCTTTCGTATGAGACGAGCGAACCTGAACTGCTAAAGGAACTTGCAGAAGCTCATCTAAAACTCGGACATGAGTTCGCATATCAATTGATCGATACGGCCAATGCGGCTGAGAATCTTTCAAAAAGTGAAATGATCGCAAGGCGTTTGGTAAGTGTTGCTCCGAATGAAGTTACATACAAAGACCTGCTTGTCAGAGTTCTTTATAAGAAGGACGAGTTCTTTGGCCATACCGATCTAGAATCGTCGATCGCGAACCGGAAGGAAAGGCTTTTATTGCGGGAGGAAATATACGCTTCGAGCCCGGTTGACGAGGCATTGTTTCGCGGATTGGGGCAGGCGAATGCCGATCTTGCAAATGGATATTTGGAGACAGGCGATTCGGAAACCGCGAACGAATATTTTCGCCGATCGATCGCTGCTTATCGGCAAAGATTAGATCAATTAATGAAGCTTCCTGTATCGGCGGAGCGCGATGAAAAGATAGCATCAAGCTATGCGATGATCTCACATCATTCGGTTCTACGCGTTGGCGATCTCGCAGTTGCTCTCGAAGCAGCCGAGAGCGGATATTTGGCCGGAAAAAATGCCTACTCAATGGCACCAGAACGGTCAAGTTCTTCTTCTGTATATATAATGGCGGGCGTTACGCTAGGCCAGGTGCTTCAGCGGCTGGGCGATAATGCGCGGTCCGAGAAAGTCTTTTCAGAGATAGCGACGCTTTCCAAAACGGTTAATGATAAAAAGCCGTCGGCTTATGTCGCGAGAAAGGAATATGATGCGTATCTTGAACTGGCTGAATTTTCAAATTTAAGAGGCGATCGGCAGCGAGCATTAGAGTTTGTAAGACTTTCCGATCGTGCTAGACAAAAATGGCTGGACGGCGACAGCCACAGGGATCGCAGCCGCAACATCTTTGGAAGCGCTTTTCACAGTATTGTTTCCGGGAAGTTATTGATCTCCATGGGCGAGTTGGCGATGGGCCGAGAGAGGCTTGTCTCCGCGACACAATTGCTGATGAAGGTTTCGGAGCGAGAACCGATGAATAATCTGCGGACGACGCAACATCTTGCCTCCGTGCTTTTGACGTTGTCAGATGTGGAAGCAGGGCTTGGGGTTTGTGACCAAAAACAAAGGCCGTTTGGCGGTGTTGCCGAACAGACCGCATATTGCCAACCTGATCACGATGTGCGACGAGGTGCTTTGCGAGCATCCGCGGCATCTAAAGATTACCTTCAGCGAGCGGAACGGATCTTGAGCAAACTCGAAAGTTCGAAATTGTTGCGAACCAGCGATGCCAATAATCTTGCCATTGCCCGTGAACGCATTTACGGAACTGAGCCCGTTCTTGCTGCGAGAAAATGATCTGACACTCATTAGGATGGACGAACGAATAAGCACATACGGAGAGTTTTGGGAATACTATCTTAAAGAGCACTCCAACCCGACAACGCGGCTTCTGCATTTTATCGGAACTTCGTTGGGCCTTCTCTTGCTTGTCTGGTTCATCTGGCGAGGCACCTGGTATTATTTTCCACTTTGCTTGGTCGTCGGGTATGGATTCGCCTGGTTCGCACATTTCGTTGTCGAAAAAAACCGCCCAGCCACGTTCAAATATCCGCTTTGGTCTTTCATTTCTGATTACAAGATGATGTGGTATATGGCGACCGGAAAGATCGGACGCGAATACGTACGGATCGACAAGGCAGAAGGCTAGCCAATTGTAGGAATTTGCGTCACTTTCACTTCGTTTTAAGCCGCTTTCGATCACGGCCTCCAAATACAATAAAAACCTTTGCGTTTAGATCAAAACCCGCATACCATCGGATTTACGTCGGACCGTTGATATACTTTGCTCGTTATGCGAATTGGAGATTAAAAATGAAGATGTTTGCACCATTGTTGTTTCTCGTCGGATCGATCGTTTTCGTCCAGGGCGGATCGGCATGGGAAACTTCGGCTGTTCAGGATGATCGAATATTTATTCGAACGGAAAACTATCCGCGGCCGCCTTATTCGGGCGCGACATATTATATTTACGAACGCGGCGGTGAAACGATCTGCACGAAATTAGAGGTCTGTAATAAATACGACAATTGCGATTCGGATTATTACAAGGGAGCATTCAAAGAAGAGGAAGATATTGAGACGGGCGAACCATACGGCAAGACCGATCCGGTATTGATCCCTAAAAATAAACTTCGCAGGCATATTTGCTTGAGAAGGCATGTGCTCGACAAATAGTCATAAAGATATGCCAACAGGTGATATTGTAAGTACCGCGAATCTCGGCAGCGTGATCGAGTTTTTGACGGCAATGATCACGCCTGCGTTGTTGATCTCGGCGACGGGTTCGCTCGTTCTTTCTACCTCAACACGACTCGGTCGGGTGGTCGATCGGGTCCGGGCACTCGAGGTTCGCATCGGCGAATTGATCTACTCGCCGAATAAAGAAGAGATACCGCTTTACGAAAAGCGTGTTGAGGTTGTCGTAGATCTGCTCGATCTTGTAACCAGCCGTGCACGAATTCTTCAGCGTGGATTGGGTGCATTTTACTACGGCTTGATGCTGTTCGTCTTAACAAGCATCAGCATCGCGCTCGTCGGCCTGCTGGATATCTACAAGTGGATCCCGATTCCACTCGGCATTGTCGGCATTATGTTCTTGTTTTACGGAAGTGTTCTGATGCTCCGCGAAACGCGGATGGCGACGGCCACGATAAACGAAGAAATGGATTTCACATGGGAGCTTGCACGAAAGGTCGCTCCTGAAGACGTGTCAGTAAAATATGACCACAAAGGCCGGATCAAAGGCTATAAAAGGCCCCAAGTATCTAACACTCTTGGCGGAGAATAGGTTCGAAGAGCGCGTTGAAGCTCTCGAACAGATGTTGAGATCCTGCACGGTCTGTCCGAAGGATTGCGGCAATGATCGTCTGAATGACGAGATAGCGGCGTGCTATTCCGGGAGGCTGCCGATAGTTTCAAGCTACACGGCGCATTTTGGAGAAGAGCCTTGTCTGTCGGGAACCCACGGAGCCGGCAACATATTCTTCGGCAACTGCAATCTTCGCTGTGTGTATTGCCAAAACTATCAGATCTCGCAAACATGGAAAGAGCAAAAAAAGAATGAGATAACCCACGAACGTCTGGCAGAGATGATGCTGGAACTTCAAGACCGAGGCTGTCACAATATCGGCTTTGTCTCGCCTACGCATTTCGCCCCGCAGATGACTCGTGCGATATTGATCGCCGCCCGCAACGGACTATGCATTCCTATCGTTTACAACACGAACGCATACGACTCGGTAAAAGTCCTGAAACTTCTCGATGGCATCGTCGATATCTATCTGCCGGATCTGAAATATTCGGATGCGGACGCCGGTTTCCAGTATTCAAAGATCCGCGAATATCCAAAGTTCGCTCGCGAAGCGATCAAAGAAATGCATCGCCAAATGGGCAGCGAACTCGTCTTCGACGAAACCGGTATTCTGCAACACGGACTTTTGATCAGGCTGCTGGTCTTGCCGAACGACATCGCCGGGCTGGAAGAAAATCTAGTTTGGATCAGGAATGAACTCGGGCCTAAAACGGCGATCTCGCTGATGGCCCAATATTACGCAACCAACAAAGCCACCACCGACGAACGATACATACTGCTATCCCGCCGCATCTCCGACGGCGAATGGTTCGAAGCCATTTCACTTCTCGAAGACCTCGGCATCGAAGAAGGCTTTATGCAGGAATACGAAGCCGCGTCGTTTTACTACCGCCCGGATTTTAACGATAAAGAGGAACCATTTAAGGACATAAGAGATTTTCGCCCATGAGTACCGAATTGCTTTTAGTTCTGACCGTCATTTTCCTTGGCATTCTTGGAGCGATTGTGATTTTAGCCTTCGACCGCTGGATCGACCAGAGGGAGCATGCGTTAGAGACGGACGAATCCGAGTTCATGATTGCACCTTACGGTGAACTGCGGAAAAGACTTGCCGAGTTAACACCACTTGAAGTACCGCGAAAAGAACTCGCGATGACTCCTGCGGACATTGTAGAACTAGCTGACCGTTTGGACGCCGAGGTAAACAACGGTGGTTTCGACCAATTCCTTTTCAATTCAAGCGGAGATTATGCCATCGAGACTATTGAGGCGCTGACGCACATAGGAGCCATAGCCACGGCCGATCTCGTCCGAATCGCTTGCAAACGTTTCCCGCGAGGTTCTCCGCCCGCGGATATCGCGACAAGACGAACACTGATGCTTGAATCGGTATCACCTGACGCAGACACATTTGAAGATCTTGATAGGCGATTCTACGAGTACGACGAGCCCCTTCTCGATCTGATCGACGAGTACAAGGAGAAGCACTCTTTATGAGCATTGGCTCTGAAGCTCCGGATTTCACACTAAAAGAAGGCGATGGGAATATTTGGTCGCTGAGCGAGCACCTCGGAAAGACAGTGGTGCTGGTGTTCTATCCGGGTGAATGGTGATGAGCCGTACGAAGAGATTGGTGACTTTCAGTAACTATGGCAAAGAAGAACGAAATAAAGTTGTTTGAATCTAGGAAAGTTCGCACTTATTGGGACGCCGAACGGGAAACATGGTTTTTGGCTATTGTAGATGTCGTTGAAGCATTGACCGAAAGTGCCAATCCTCAGGTTTATTGGCGGGTTCTGAAAAAGCGTCTTAAGGACGAAGGTAATGAAACCGTTACAAATTGTAACGCTTTGAAAATGCAAGCTCCTGACGGCAAAATGCGGCTGACCGACGTAGCAGATACCGAGCAGATCTTCAGGCTGATCCAATCGATACCCTCGCCAAAAGCCGAGCCATTCAAACAATGGCTTGCACAGCTCGGAAGAGAACGGCTCGACGAGATGCAGGACCCGGAACTCACTATTGATCGGGCCCTGGAACAGTATTTGAAGCTTGGCTATTCCGAAAATTGGATCAATCAGCGACTCAAGAGTATAGAGATCCGGAAGGAGCTGACCGATGAATGGAAGAAGCGCGGAATGAAGGAGGGGATTCAATTCGCCACGCTGACGGACATCATTACCAAGACATGGTCTGGTAAAACCTCAAAAGAGTACAAGACTCTCAAGGGCCTGAAGAAAGAGAATCTTCGGGACAATATGACCAATACTGAGTTGATCTTGAACATGCTGGCCGAGGCCTCGACAAAAGACATCTCGCAGGCGACCAAGCCGAAAGGTTTTGACGAAAGTAAGAATGTTGCGGAGCAGGGCGGAAATGTCGCCAAGGTCGCCCGGCTCGAACTTGAGGCGAAGACTGGGAAGAGCGTTGTCAGCAAACTAAACGCGAGGGTTGCGCTAAAGAAGCCTAACGCACTCAAGTCGCAGGGTTCCGAAGACTAGACGTCATGCGCTACAGATCGTTCCACTGAGTCTGTCCCCAAACTTCCGTCTTCCGCGTCTTTTCTTTGTATGGTAAGGCTTTCTATTTTGTTCGCCGCGATTCTATTCCTATCTTCGCTTGCTTCCGCGGCTCCGGCGATCGAAGAGATCGATCGCATCCGAATTGCAGAAGCGTATTGGATCGGCGAACAACTACAGGATCAGATCTGGGATGGCTGGAGCAGGCACCATTCGGAATTTTGTTTGTAACGGACGATCACGAGTTTCTAATCAGGCATCGAAAACCTAATGATGAGTTTGCGTCCATAGGTTACGACAAGCTGTTGAAAAGCGAGGTGTTCGTGAGGCCGCGAAAATTTCAGAAGAATTTTCTTGCTACTTTTCCGGCATTCGGTGAGCCTTTGATCGTGGTTGGCAAGGCAGAAAATACGAGCGACAAGACATCTACCCGTTGGGTTTTTGTATTGTTGCACGAACACTTCCATCAACTGCAATATTCTCAGCCCGATTATTACTCGAGCGTTAATGCACTCGACCTCGCCGGCGGCGACACAACAGGAATGTGGCAGATAAATTATCCGTTTCCTTACAAGGACGAGAAGGTTGCCGCGGATTTCCGCAAGCTGACGGACAAGCTGCTCGCGGCGTACGGGGCACGGACGAAGGCTGCTCGTGAAAGCACTTTCAAGGATTACATAGCCGCGCGGGCAACTCTTCGATCCTCTCTGAAACCGAGCGACTACAAATATGCTTCTTTCCAGCTTTGGCAGGAAGGCATCGCCCGATACACGCAATTCAAAATGGCAGACCTTGCCGGAAAGAGCTTGAAACCGAGCAAGGCCTTTCGGGAACTGCCGGACTTTGCGCCGTTTGATAAAGAGGCCGAACGTTTGCTTGCATCAACACTGAAGGAAATGCGTGAACTGGATCTAAAAACGTGGGAACGAACCGTGTTTTATCCTTTCGGAGCGGTCGAAGGGCTAATGCTCGACCGGCTCAATTCTAATTGGCGGGCTAGATATCATAAAGATAAATTCGCCTTGGAAAGCTAGTATCCTAAGTAAATCGTTAGCAAAGCGCGTAATAACAAAGATTGTTATCGATAGCGATATATGTTATCGTCCGACTTAAGGAAAATACGATGAATGTTTCACTAACGCCGGAACTTGAAGCGGTTATCGAAGGAAAAGTTAGTTCGGGTATGTATAACTCGGCGAGTGAGGTGGTTCGGGAGGGCCTTCGGCTTTTGCAGCAGCGTGATGAAATGCGCGAGGCAAAGCTAAATGCTCTCCGCTCTGAAATTCGAAAGGGAGTAGACAGCCTTGAAGCCGGCCGGTATCGAGATGTTTCTGATGCGATGGGTGACATAAAAGAGCGCTTGATGGCGAGAACCCCCAAGAATGGCTAGACCAATAATCACCCCTGAAGCCGAAGAAGACATCGATGAGATCCTCGATTATATTGCCCTCGACAATTTCGACGCATCTATTGCACTCTATGACCGTATGATGAAGGCCTTCGAGATGCTGGCGGAGAATCCCGTTTCCGGTCGTGAGCGGAGCGATCTACCGGAAGAAATGCGTAGTTTTCCGCTTGGGAGTTATATTATCTTCTACAGGATCTGGGCCGGACGGGTTGCGATCACACGTGTACTTCATGCCGCCCGTGATCTGGATGAGATCTTTAGCTGAGGCGAAGGGCAGTGGGTTATGAATATTGGTGAATCGGCTCCACAGTTTGCTTTGAAAGATGGTGACGGGAATGAATGGGCTCTCGGCGATCACCTCGGAAAGACAGTGGTTCTGCTTTTCTATCCCGGCGACAATACGCCGGTCTGCACGGCACAGCTGTGTTCGGTTCGGGACCATTGGTCTGAGTATCAGGCTACCGGGTCAGAGGTAGTCGGCATTTCGACAGATTCCGTTGAGTCACACAAGGGTTTCGCTGAAAAGAATGAACTGCCGCTCCGGCTGCTCTCTGATTCCGACCGCAAGGTTTCCGAACTTTACGGGATGAAAAGCTGGTTGCCGGGCCGCTCGGCACGCGGTGTTGTTGTAATTGATAAGGATGGGACGATCGCTTATCACAAGGTGCAGGCGATCAGCCTTTTCAAACCAGCGGATGAGGACGTGCTTGCGGCAATCAAGGCCGAAGCGAGGAGTTAGCCACAGAGTTCACAGAGTTCAGCCGGTGGTTGAACTCTGAATGTTGGTTAGACCATCGAAGCTTCTGCAACGTAGTTTCAAATTCAGTGCTCTCTGTGTTCTCTGTGGTAAAATTTGACTATGGCTTTATTTGGCAGTGACAAGTTTAAATGTGCCCGCTGTGGGCAAAAGAATGACCCGATCGGATATGCTCCGATACCGACGGAACTCGGTGCCAAGATCGGCGAAGAGATGTGCAAGGATTGCTGGGCTGAATGGCAAAAAAAGCAGATGCAGCTTATCAATCATTTTGGATTGGACGTATCTAATCCGGAAACACACGAGTATCTCTTCGATAATATGAAGATCTTTTTCTACGACGATGGCAGCGGCCTGGCTCAGATAGACACCACCAAAGAGGGCAGCGTTAATTGGTGACTGGGCGGAAACCCGAGCTGTAGCGAGGGTGCCGCGGAACGAAGAGGCGTAATGATATAAGGCACACTCCCTACCGGTCGTGTTTCTGCCTATGCTGTTCGACAACTTTCGCCTGATCAATGAAGACTTCTATGCGGATTTTGTGCTGCCGGAGCAGATGGACTCGCTTTGGGCAAACGGGTGGCGGCATTTCGGAACGCATTTTTTCAGGTACAATGTCGGATTTTTGAAAGACGAACTCCGATTTGTGATGCCGCTACGAATTGACCTTGCTCGAACCTTTTTTTCCAAAAGCCAACGCCGCAACCTAAAGCGAAACGACGACCTTCAGGTCGTTATCCGTCCGATCGAGATCACAAGTGGATCTCTTGATCTGTTCGAACAGCATAAGACACGCTTCACACGCGGCGTACCGGACTCCATTTACAACTTCATCTCACGTCAACCTGCCGATTCGCCTTGCGAGGCAAAAGAATTGTCCGTCTATCTGGACGAGCGATTGATTGCCGCCAGCTATTTCGATCTTGGCCGGGATTCGACCTCCGGCATTTACGCGATGTTCGATCCCGGTCTAAAAGATCGTGGCCTTGGAACATTTACGATGTTAAAGGAGATCGAATACGCGATAGAAACCGGACGCCGCTATTATTACCAGGGCTACGCTTACGAGGGCGAATCTTTTTACGATTACAAGAAAAGGTTTCGAGCGACCGAGGTGTACGATTGGCTCGGCGCGTGGCAGGATTTGAGTGACATTTAACCGCTAAGCATCACTGTTTTGGTATGAGTACAGATCACGCCCCATCACTCGAACGCTGGATGAAGTCCACGCTTTACATCAGCTTTATCCTTAATACTTTGGGAGCTATTACCTTCGCTCCGGCGTTCCCGGGTTTGTTCGCTCTAACTGGTTTGCCGGCCGCACATCCGCTCTATATGTGGATGATATCGTTGTGGATATTTGCGTTCGGTATCGGTTATTTGTGGATGGCTCTGACGAACCGGCCGGACAAGATATTTATCGCGGTCGGGGCATTTGGCAAGTTTTCATTCTTCGCTTTGATCGCCTTCTTTTCTTTGAGCGGTACTCTCCCGATGGCAGCGATCTCCTCAGGATTGGGTGATCTGGCCTTGAGTTTGATATTCGCCTATTGGCTCCTGAAAAAGTGATGCGATCTTACTTGCTGCTTTCAAGCTCAAGCATTTTTGTCCACTGAATATATTTTTTCGAATCAAACTTCTTCCCCGTGCTGCCGCTGGTCATATATCGGATCTGGCCGAAAACCTCGCGCTCCATCCATGGGCGATCATGTTTACCAAAGCACCAAAGAATGCCCGCGTAAGAATTCGGATTGCGGCCATCGAGGCAAAACTTGTTGTTTAGATGAACAAGAGTTTCGAATGCAACCTCATATGATGGCGACCAGGCGATAACGTTCTTGCCCCACAGCATTCGCACATAGTTGTGCATCTCGCCGGTCTCGACCATTTCACGTTGGCAGGCATTCCACAATTCGTCGTGAGTTTCGCCGGCTTCGAGTTCTTCGAGCGAATATGTGAATTGCCGTTCGTCTTCCGCATGGGCTCGCATCGTTTTGTGAACCCAAGCAGGCAGTGCTTCAAGAGAGTCGTAATTCGGATTGTGTCGCGTCATATTATAAGAAAGCTCGCGGCGAACGATCAGTTCTTCGAGATAAGCGTCCTTTGATTCTTGCGGCGCCTCTGCGTCCTGCACAGCCAAGGCGACCTCAAGCGGCGAAAGAAATCCGAAATGGAGATATGACGAAAGCCTGGACGAACCATCTCGGTCCGGTTTGCTTCGGGCCTTATCGTAGTCCGGCAAGATATCCTCGACAAATTTCTTGAGCCGTTTTCGTCCTTCGATCGTTCCGCCACGATAAACTTCTGACGGTTTTACCGAATGATCGATATCGCATTCGGCAACCAACGATGCAATGTTGTCGGAGGTGACAACGGTCTCAAAACCGGCGTCGAGGTTAATTTTCGTGCTGTCCTGTTCGACCGTTCCTTCTTCAAACGGCTTTAGATAATTCGGCAGCAGTTTATTGATCTTTGGCCGGATCGTATAGGCGGCATATTCTTCCTTATCGAATTTCGACATCGGTATGATGCCGTTCGAATCGACAGCGTGAACGGGGATCTCGGTACGTTCGGCAATGCGCCGATTGTGGCCCGGAATAATGAAACACGGAAAATCATCGGTCACGATTAGCGCGGCATCTTTGGCGAGAGCAGCGACCGTATTCTTTGGCGAGTTTTCGTTTTTCTGCAAATAAAAAATATAGCGAATGCCGAGCCGTTCGAATTCCTTTCGCTTTTCTTCGACGCCTTCCAGAATAAACGTGTGCAGCCGATCGCTTGCCCACGGATAGTAATATTTCAGCCCCTCGTAAACTACCAGCGGCAGCTTCACCTCGTTCGCTTTGCGTATCGCCCAAATTAGCGCGTGGTTGGACGACGTCCGCTTGAACATCTGCATCCAATACAGAACGTACCGGGCGTTCTCGTCTATCGGTTTGTCGTTTAGCTGAACGACTCTTTCATTGATCCGCATCTAGCTTTAATATATAGCCACAGAGGTCACAGGTCAGAACCGCCTGCGTAAGCGGGCGGCCAGTTCGAACATTTCATTAGAATGACAAACGATCACATGAATACCAAAACGCAATTCGCCTATATCGCTCGATCAGTTTTAATACTCTGTGCTCTCTGTGTCCTTTCTGGCAAAACTCTTGCTCAGGACTTCAAGCAGGTCCATACCGGCGTCGAGCACGCTCAGGTCGAACATAAGATCGGCGACGATCCAGTGAAGATCAATCTCCTGCGGCTGGATCTGACTAAGGTTCGGCTTGATGTTCATAAAGCTTTAGACAAAGCGATCGGCCTCGAAACAACCTCTTCCATCGCCATCCGCAAAAGCGCCGTCGCCGCGATCAACGCCGGATTCTTCCGATTGGATAAGAGCGAGTGGGCGGGCGATGCGGCCGGTAGCCTGATGATCGACGGTTCATTGTTGAGCGAGAGTTCGAATGAAAGAATTGCTATGGCCATTCGCAATCGAAACAGCCAAACAGAAGTTGCGTTTGGACACCTTCGCGCCAACTGGTTCCTGGAGGTAAAGCGGCGGGTAATTGACGTTGGTTTGAATCGAGAGCTCGGAATTAATGACATAGTCGAATATACAGATACAGTTGGCAATGTTCCTGAACGCATTGGGAGAGTGGATTTCGTATTGATGGACTCACGTGTTGTGCGGATAGTAGATAAAGGAATCGCGCAACCCGGGTTATCCGAGTCGGTTCTGTCAGCCACGGGTGAGAAGGCAGTTGAACTTCGGTCGCTACTTCAGGTCGGCAGCAGTGTAAAGCTCTACCAGGTCACGATGGCGGTGAATGCCACAGATCCTCGTGTATTCTCTCAAGCAGAGGACATCACCAATGGCGTTCCTCGGCTTATCAAAAACGGCAAGATCGACATTACTTGGGAGCAGGAAAAGGCTTCGCGGGCGTTTGTTTTCAATCGGCATCCGCGGACGGCGGTGGCGAAATTGAAGGACGGGAAATTC
>CAZXTS010000053.1:0-15513 GCA_964643745.1 uncultured Chloracidobacterium sp. | reverse complement strand
CTCGGATTTCCGAATTCGCAGCTGGATATGAAAAAAATGCGCGACGAAACCCTTCGGATGACCAGCGCTTTGCATGTCCGCATCAAAAATCACGCTGTGCCGATCGAATATGCCGTCGCGGCGGACGCCGATCAGGAAATGGGCCGCGAATTGTTGGAAAAGCGCGTCGTCGAAGACCTTGTTATCCGCGACAAACGCTTTCGCACGAACCGGCAAAACATTTCCGAGGCCGTCATCGGAGCCAAACAACAGGCCTTGCTCGGCGACGATCCGGAAAAGATCGCCGAATTCATCGCACAAAAGGTCTCAGTTTCGTAGAACAGATTATGTCGGACGCAATGGAAAAAGTTTTGGGGCTCGAACGGCTGCCGATCTTCCCGCTGCCGCTGGTGTTGATGCCCGGCGAATTGATCCCACTGCATATCTTCGAGCCGCGTTACCGGCAAATGCTTGAAGATGTTGGAAAAGCACGAAATATTTTCGGTATTAGCTTTTTTGATCAGAACGAGGATTTCGATCGCCCGGCGCCGGGTTCGGTCGGCTGTGCTGCAGAGATCAACGATCTTCAAACGCTTGACGACGGACGTTCGAATATTCTCAGCTTCGGACTCGCCCGCTATCGGATCGTCGAATATGTCGATGGAATTACGCCTTACGCGCTTGCTGAGATCGAGTTTTTCGAAGACTCGGCCGAGGATCAGAAAGATTTGGATTCAGCGGCTGACGAAGTCTTTGAGCTTTTTGAAAGAGTGGCAAAGGCAGCCTTTAAGATGTCCGGCAATCGCGGACGTCTTCCCGACGTTCCAAGGGCGGCTCCGGAAGCTCTTTCGTTTCTGGTCGCGGCCGCGTTCAATCTAGATAATGAACTGAAATATTCTCTTCTGTCTATGACATCCTCGATCGAAAGGTTGCAACGCATCAAGAAGATATTGGAACGATCAGTTGCCCAAATAGAAGATGGAGCCGAACTCCACACTCGAGCCCAAACCAACGGACATAGCAAGAAAAAACTTGATCTTTAAGGAAGTGTTAAAGCTTGTCTCAGGAAGTCGATGACCCGCTGGTCATATGTAGCTGAAACGTCGATCGAGACACTAAAGATGGAGAAGCCGGATGGGCTTAGGTCGGTCTTTGCATCGACGGTCGTGGAAGCCGGAAAGCACTTTGCGAACCGCGAACTCGAATCTTGAAACTGGTCTGCATCAACACCCGCAAGAACCATAACCCTTCGATTTGCAAGATCCTTAGCGATCGAACACGAGGTTTCACGCCGATAACATCCGTTTTGATAATAATAAGGATAGGTCCCGGCTTGGGCAAATTTTGCCGTCACTACACTTGCGAAAGGAAATTTTGAACCTAGAACGCTTTCAACCAGATGATCGGATGAGGCCGGGACAGAATCGAGCACCATTGCCTTCACGTTAACATCCGCAGCAGCGGCGTGAATGGCGGAGATAGCACCCAGCTCGAGCCCGTATATACCTATGTCCTTCCCGACAAGTGTCAGGTCGTCAGGCGATTTCAACGTTCGTAGATACTCGATCGCCGAGGTCGTGTCATTTGCCTCGCATCCGCCGAAGGTCGTCTTTTTCAAACCCGGTTGCGGTCCGTGCCCCCGTTGATCCGGCATCAGCACCGTAAAATTTGTCGCTTCGTTTAGTTTGACGCCAAGATTTAGAACGTGAGAGCGATCGGCTCCGTAGCGATGTAGAAGCACGACGGCTGGCGAATTGGGAATTCCCTTAAGCAGCCATCCACGAGCCTGCGAGCCGTCAGAGTTTTGCCACGTCTCTTCCGTAACCTGTGCTCCACGGGCACTCAGTTGACCGTATTTTTCGGGCGTCACGAGATATTCGAGAGCAACTGGTTCGGAGAGCACGTGTACAAGATAAATGGACGCACCGATCGTTACACCGATCGCGAGCAGGATGGTCGGAAGCAGCAGTTTATAAAAGCTTTTGATCAAACGGATTGTTTTAGCCATCTTAATGTGTTTGCAAGGGATACAACGGAGGAAAAGGTTAAGGAGTCAAACTGGACAGCTTTGGGAAAAAGCTTCGAAATAGTCACTTAAAATGCTACCATAATTTGCTGAGTAAAGAAATATGTTTTTGAAGAGCACCATCCGTCATCTCAACGTTCTCTTAACCATTTTATTTGTATCGTTTGCCGCTTTTGGACAAACGTCTTCGACCGCTTCAGCAGCTTCCGCTAACGCGGACCGGATGCCCGTTTCCGCGATCCGCGAAGGAATGCGTGGAACTGCCTGGACGGTCTTTAACGGCACAGTGCCCGAAGAATTTAATGTCGAGATCCTAGGCGTTGTTCCCGGCGCGATAGGTCCGAAACAGGATCTGATAGTTGGCCGTATTAGCGGCGGCAAGGCTGACCGCACCGGCGTATTTGCCGGAATGTCCGGCTCGCCAGTTTTCGTCGATGGAAAGCTGATCGGTGCGATCTCTTACAGTTTTCCCTTTTCGAAAGAGCCGATGTGCGGCATCACGCCGATCGAGCAGATGATCTCGATCTTCGAAAATTCGCCGACAGCAACTGTATCCAATCAGCCGACGTCGATCTCTCAGACGGAATTAACGAACTACAGGCCAGCTTCGGTATCAGGCAACCCTTTGTCAGATTCTGTGCTTCCCGCGATGGCAGGCAATTCCCTGCTCGCTGCGTCAGCCGGACAGGCTTTTCGTCCGATCGTTATGCCCTTAACCTTCAACGGCGTGTCGCAACGTGTGCTGGATATGTTCGCACCGCAATTGATGGCGGCGGGGCTCGTTCCCGTGGCGTCCGCCGGAGGTTCGGCGCCGATCACGGCCCTAAAACCCTCAAATGAAAAGACGCTCGTCGGCGGCACGTCCGTTTCGATGCAGCTGATGCGCGGCGATATGAGCTTCGCGGCCGCCGGAACCGTAACGCTGCGTGACGGCGACAAGATCTACGCCTTCGGCCATCCCTTTTTGAGCCTCGGGAGTGCGGAATTGCCGATGTCCGAATCCAGCGTGGTTACCGTCGTCCCAAATCTGAACAACTCTTTCAAACTGGCGGTCCCGACCGACATGGTGGGCACGATGAGCCAGGACCGCGCGACCGGCGTTTTCGGGAATCTGGGACGCTCGCCAAAACTTATCCCTGTCCGGCTGACGCATATCACCAGCCGCGGCCAGCGGGAAACGCTTACTTTCGAGGTCGTTCGCGACAATTTCCTGACGCCGCTTCTTGTGAACATCGGCGTAGTCAATTCCCTCGTCGCTCAGGAGCGTTCGCTTGGCGATACGATGGTCTCGCTTTCGGGCCAGGTCAAACTCAAGAACTCCGGCACCGTCGCGATCGAACGGCGTTTCGCCGGTGCCCAAGCAAATGCGATGGCCGGCGGTTCGGTGGCCGCACCGCTTGCCGTTCTTTTCCGGAGCGGGTTTGATGAGACCGATTTCGAATCGATCGAGATCGAACTTCGCTCGGCGGACGGCAGCCGCACCGCTTCGCTCGAACGTATCGCCGTCGATCAAAACACCGTTCGCCCGGGCGACACCGTCAATCTCTCGCTTGAGGCCCTTACCAACACTGGCCGGGTAGTATCGCAGCAATTACCGATACAAATTCCGGCGTCGGCACAGCCCGGCAAATACACGATCGTCGTCGGTGATGGCGGCGTTGTTCAGCGGACATCGTCCACACAGCAGTTCGTGCCGCGTACGCTCGGCGAGCTTGTTCAAACAATAAACCGCGTCAAACTTGCCGACCGCCTGTACGTTCAGCTGGTCCGCAACAGCAGCGGAGCGATCGTCGGAGCGGCCGAAATGCCGGATCTGCCGCCGTCCATCGCCGCCACGCTCAATAACGATCGGTCGGTCGGAGGAGTCCGGGCCGCCGTCCAGACGGTCGTTTCCGAAACCACTGTTCCGATCGCCGAATTCATCGTCTCCGGTGAACAGAAGATCGAGATCCGGGTCCAGTAAATTCATTTCGAACCTAGTTTCAAAAAGGTCAGCAGCCCCAGTGGCTATTGACCTTTTCTTTTTGTTTCGGCAGACTGAAATGTGAATACCATAGACAAATTAATAGAAGCGGCGAGCTATGCAGCCCGCCAACACACTGGCCAGAAACGCAAAGGCGAACGCGCCGAGCCGTACATCAATCACCCTCTCGAAGTTTCAAATTTGATCGCCGGCGTCGGCCGCGTCACGGACATCGACATTCTGATCGGGGCGATTCTCCACGACACTATCGAAGACACGGGCTCGACCGCCGACGAACTGACAACAATGTTCGGCGAACGTGTCACGGGTTTTGTTCTAGAGGTCACGGACGACAAGAGCCTGCCCAAAGACGTCCGCAAACAGAAACAGATCGAACACGCCCCGCACCTTTCTCACGAAGCAAAACACATCAAACTCGCAGACAAGATCAGCAATATCACGGACATTACGAACTCGCCGCCCGCCGATTGGGACACGGAAAGACGCCTGAAATACATCGAATGGGCCGAAATCGTGGTCGCCGGACTCCGCGGCGTGAACGAACCGCTCGAAAGACGCTTCGACGAGACCATAAAGCGAGCAAAATCCAAAATTATCTGATCTACTAGCGGTCGTGGTTTGGAGCGCGGACACTCTTGTCCGCAAGGCGCGGTAGCGGCTCAAACGCCTCGTCCAAGGCGACTCTCACGCCGGAGGAACCGACGTTGCGGACAGGAGTGTCCGCTCTCCGATCAGGCCGATTCGCCTTCGGACCAGGCTTCGCCGTCGGCGTAAACCTCTTTCTTAAAGATCGGAACGGTACGTTTTAGCTCTTTGATGAGCCATTCGCATGCGGCGAATGCGGCCCGCCGGTGCGGTGCAGCCACGGAAATAACGACGCTCGTCTCGCCGATCTCGAGCCGTCCAAGGCGATGCACGATGCCGACAGCCGAGATCTCAAACTCGGCCCTCGCCCGCTCCACGATCTTCGCCATCTCCTTCAAAGCCATCGGTTCGTACGCTTCATAAACCAAATATTCCGTCTCACGAACTGTCCCGTCCTTCTGTTTGGTGTATCTGCGTGCGTAACCATCCAAAGTGACCGTCGCCCCACATTCCGCCGGCACGACCCGCCGGGAAATGGAGGCAACGTCGATCGGATCGGATGTGAGTTCGAAGAAATCCACTAAGGTTTGGTTGGTTTGTCTATCTGAGAGCGCAGATCATCCGGCAGGTCTGCCCACAACTCGGTGTGAGATTCTACCAAACGAGCGATATCCGCTAGGTCTTTCAGCCGTTTACTCTGCCTTCGTGTCGGGTCGCTCCATGCACGGATCTTGCCGGCGAGGGTGTCTTCCAGCGAAGCTACCCGCATCAAGATCCCGTGTACATCGGCGGCAACACCTCGCTCCGCAAAGTCGCGGTAGCCTTCTTCGGTCGTTAACTGAATGCTCACCTTTGAGCGGCCCTTGAAATTTATCGACCATTCATGATGCTCCGAAGTTAAGCCGGCCTCTAGGAGTACCGCCTCTGCCTTTTCGATCGATTCGGCGGCTACGACAAAATCGACATCAAGCGTAACCATTTGCTCGGCCGCCCAGAAATTAACTGCGATCCCGTCGATGGTACACCAGAGAATATCCGCCTGCTCCAGTGCGTTCACAAAACGCATCACATCGTCAGTTCCGCCCAGCGTTTGCCAATCGTAGAATTGCTTTTCAGTCATATTAACCCGATCGATAGTTTACATTAAGTTCGTTTTCTAACCTGAACACCTAAGTCGGGATATTTCCGCTTGTGGGCTTTGCCCTGCCGCACCGCGATCGGGCAATTGACCGACCGCAGTGGAAATAGGCCAAAGCCTCTCAACCGCCAGAAACTGGCGTAAATATTGCCAGCGTATCGCCGTCGCGCACCAGCGAATCAATCGAGACGTATTCTTCGTTCAGGGCGACGAGGAGTTTGTGCTTACGGAGGCCGGGCTTCGTTTGCGTGAGTTCCTCTAATACTTCGCCGACGGTCGATCCTTCCGCCATCTTAATCTCGGTTTCGCGGGCACCTGACGCATCTGCTGCGGCACCGAAAAATAGTAAAGCTATATTCACTTTGAATCCGTGCGCGAGTTGCTGAGGCTATATTGATCCTTGATGAAACCTAGAATCCTAACCTTTGTCTTTTCCCCGGGAGACAATCTTTCCACGAAATTCGGCTTTCTTTCTTTTCCTTTAATATCGTGTCCGACGACTGGATGCCAACCGTCTTTTGTGGCGGGTGCTCGAATTTCAAGCTGCCAGATCCAGAAGAAATCTTCCTTTACGACCTCGATCTCGCGACCAACTCCCATTCCGTCCTCAGTTTTGAAGTAAGGGTCTTGTGTCCTGATCTGAATTATTTTTCGCTCATCGCCGCTGTAAACAATATCGAACGCCAATCCTTTCTCCTTAATGGTTATGTAAGGATCGAATCCACTCGTGCTTGTAAATATAAGTTTCTTCGGTTCGGGTGACGCAGAATTAATAAGACTGAAAGGAAGGTCATGTCCTATCTTCAGATCGGCAATGCGATCCTGTGCGAATCCTGAGGCCCAACATGAACAGACGAATGCGAGCAGAAAAAGTAACTTCATAAGTCTTCGCTATCGTGGTCGGTTTGGATAAATAAAACGTACCGACCTGAAAAATAAACCAACCATCTACTTGATAGCTCCTGCAATCGGGCTTGAGGCTGAGGCGTAGAGGCGTTTTGGCATTCGGCCGGCGAGGTAGCCGAGGCGGCCGGCTTCGACGGCGAGTTTCATGGCGGTGGCCATTTGGGCCGCGTCGCCGGCTTCGGCGATGGCGGTGTTCATTAGGATGGCGTCGGCGCCGAGTTCCATGGCGATGGCCGCGTCTGACGGAACGCCGACACCGGCATCGACGATGATCGTCGCGTCGGGCAATTGTTCACGCATGATCCGAAGGTTCGACGGATTTTGCACGCCCATTCCTGACCCGATCGGAGCCGCCAGCGGCATCACCGCGGGACAGCCCGCGTCGAGAAGCTTTTTCGCCATTATCAGGTCGTCGGTGAAATAAGGAAGAACTATAAAGCCTTCTTTCACCAGAACCTTTGCCGCTTCGAGCGTCTGCTCGTTGTCCGGCAGCAAAGTTACAGGATCGCCGATAACCTCGAGCTTGATCCAATCAGTTTCGAGAGCTTCCCGAGCTAGCCGTGAGGTTCTGATCGCATGTTCGGCATCGTAACATCCGGCCGTATTTGGCAAGATCTGCATTTCGGGAGAAAGATGATCCAAAAACGATTCCGTCTTTTGATCGAGGGGAACGCGGTTGACCGCGACCGTAACCATTTCGGCACCGGAAGCCTTATGAGCCGCCTTCATTTCTTCAAACGAGCGATACTTTCCCGTCCCGATGATGAGCCGCGAGCCGAATTCCTTTCCTGCTAAAACGAATTTATCTGGCATCTGAAAGAATTTTCACGCAAAGCCGCGAAGAACGCAAAGTTAGCCGCCGCCGACTAAGTGGATCACTTCGATCATGTCACCGTCGCTTACGTGTATCATTTCCCAGTCCTGCTTTCGAACAACTGCCTTGTTTAGCTCCACCGCAACACGCTGCTTGGGCAATGAAAAAAGATCGAGAAGCCGGTCAAGCGTGACCTTGCTCTCGATCTCTTTATTTTCGCCATTTAAAACTATCGTAACCATCTGTTACGACAATTTTCGCTCATTTCGATACGATATCAAAGGTTCGCTTGTGTTCAATTACTCCAACTTACCTAAGCATGCAGTATCGGCCGGCGTAGTTCGACTTCTTCGCCGTCGCTCATCGCACGTATCAGAAAGGCGGCTCGGCCGGATTTGAACTTCGGAAACTGAAGGGTAACCTGAGCCAATCCGTTCTTGTCCGTACTTGAGTGATAGATCAGCGGTCGGAAAGCTGAGCCTATTACTTTTACCATAACCTCGGCACCGGCGATGACCTTGCCTTCGCTTCCTCGACGTACCATCATCGTAAGCGTTTTGGTCTCGCCGGCCTTGAACTTTTCATTTACCAAAAACTCGATCGCCAACCGGTTATTTGTGGGACGCTCTTTTCCGGCAAGATCGCTTGCGAATGCAACCGCCGTTTCGGCTACCAGAACCGCTTCCTCAATAACGCTGACAACCTGGACCTCCGGCACTTCACTTTCTTCCTGGACCGGAAGGGCCGTTTGATCAGGCTTAGGAATGGAAGCGTCCATTACGGGATCGTCCGCTGTCTCGATCTCAGGGAGCGACTGAACATCAGCTTTTTTCCGCTCTTTCTTTTTAGGAACTTCCGCAGGCTTCGCGACCTCGCTCAAGACAGGTTTTTTCGATCCTCCATCACGGGCAGACATCTTCTTAAGATCTTCGATTCGCCCGGCCTTTATCGCCGCACAGATCGTTTTGTGCTGCTTTTGCAGACGCTCCGCGAGCACAGATTCATCGAAGTTATTGCCGAGAAGGTCATTATAAGGTGACCGTTTGCTCGCCAAGATCGTGCCGCGATCGTAAATGAGCGACATGATCACCGGGCGCGACGAACCCTTGTCCTCAGTTTGGACATGATACGTAACGCCTTCAAATTCTATGTCGGTATTAAATCCTGTAATCACTGCTTTAAGTCGTGTTGTGAGGAGTTGGGAACGGGACGTAAGTTGCAACGAACCTAAATAAAAGATATCACTTAATGAGAAATCCGGTCAATGAATTTGTTAGACTAGTTTCAAAATCTTTTTGATCTTTCCCTTTCGACTTTAAGTTTATCCAAACGAATGCCGAACAGGCTTGCTTCCTTGACAGTAAATATTGGTTAACTTAGGATTTAGTTTGTTCCGAAGATAAATTTTTCGCATAGCAGAACTCGAACCGGTTGGCGTTTCTCGAGTGCCAAAGTTCCCTCAAAGCTGAGCCAAAATGAATGAATTCAGCCTAATGGATTATGCCCCTATCGGCATTATGTTTCTTGTCGCAATCGGTTTTGCGATAAGTCAGCTCTTAGTGACTCAACTTATCGGGCCTCGCAAACGAACGGCAACAAAATTGATGCCATACGAATGTGGTAAGGATCCGGTGGGCGGGGCTCGAGATCGCTTTTCGATCAAATTTTATATGGTCGCGGTGACCTTCCTGCTCTTTGATCTTGAGATCTTGTTCATGATCCCGTTCGCGGTGGCATTCAAGACCTTGTTGGGATTCGAACAACAGACTGGGATCCTGTATGGAACCATCGCATTTATCGGGATATTGGCTTTTCTAGTGACGGTAGTCGTCGGCTTGATCTACGATTGGAAAAAGGGAGCATTTGAATGGGGCACTCAGGCACGGGCTTCAGCAAAGGCTCAGGCCATAGCCCTTCGGAACAAACCGGCACACGATCATTTCGACCATGCAGACGTAAAGCAGGCGGCTTAAAGATTATTCGATCGGTCATATTTATGTTATGGGCTTAGAGAACAAAATATTCGAATCACTCCCGGACGTCGTAACTGTTAAGCTGGACGCGGTCGTGAACTGGGCTCGAAAATCAAGTCTTTGGCCTGCAACTTTTGGATTAGCCTGCTGCGCGATCGAGATGATGAACACCGTCTCTGCCCGAAATGACCTTTCGAGGTTCGGAGCCGAAACTTTTCGTGCTTCCCCTCGTCAAGCGGATGTGATGATCGTTTCAGGACGCGTTTCGCGAAAGATGGCACCGGTGCTTCGCCGTATTTACGATCAAATGCCCGAACCGAAATGGGTGATTTCGATGGGTGCATGTGCAACGTCGGGCGGTGTATTTGATAATTACGCGATCGTTCAAGGTGTCGATAAGATCGTTCCGGTCGATATATATGTTCCCGGATGCCCGCCGCGGCCTGAAATGCTTGTTCACGCGATAACAATGCTTCAGGAAAAAATAATGAAGGAAACGGTCAGAGATCGGCGCGACACCTTTGAAGAAGAATCGCGTGAATCGAAGGTGCCTGGAACCTTACCAGTTACGGAAGGAACAGCGCTCGAGCGTGAAACGGAGATCGAGGTCGCACAGAATCAGACATCGCGGCCATACTCGGTACCTTCGCGGCATGAGCGACGAAGAAGCTCTTAGTAATATTTTTAGGTTCGAAATTATGACGGAAAAGCTTCACGGCTTTGTGCAATCGCTGAAGGATGCGGATCCTGCCTGGGTTGAAGATGTGGTCGATGCCCATGGCGAGGTAACGGTTATCGTCTCGGCCGATTCGATCGTCCAGGTATGTGAACACCTTAAGACGAACTCAAATTTTGATCTTCTCGCTGACCTTTGCGGATGCGATCGAGGGCCTGAGGAGGACCCGCGGTTTGAAGTTAATTATCACCTTTTCTCAACGTCGCATTACGGGCGTTTGCGGCTAAAGGTACTCTTAAGCGAAGACGATCCCAGGGTGCGAACTGTTACTGGGCTCTGGAAAACTGCGGACTGGCATGAACGTGAAACTTTTGACCTTTTGGGCATCAAGTTCGACGGGCATTCGGACCTAAGAAGGATATTACTTCCATCAGATTTTGACGGACATGCGTTGAGAAAAGATTATCCGCTGCGAGGCTATGAGCCTTACAGCATGAATTAGAATGGATAGAGCAGTTCAGGAATTTCAGGCAAATATCGACGTCATGGACGAGGCTCTTGAGTCGCAAATGACTCTGTCGATGGGCCCGCAGCATCCGTCTACGCACGGCGTGTTGCGTCTTGATCTTCGGCTTGATGGCGAAATGGTCGTCAAAGCGATCCCCGACATTGGTTATCTCCATACCGGAATGGAGAAGCTCTTTGAATATAAAAAATATCAGCAAGGTATAGTCATTACCGACCGAATGGATTACCTGAATCCGCTCGGAAACAATCTTGCTTATGTGATGGCGGCCGAAAAGCTGCTCGGCATTGAGATCCCGGAACGGGCACAAGTCATCCGAGTTCTGATGTGTGAACTTCAGCGCATTGCGTCGCACATGGTGTGGTTCGGGACTTCGTGCCTGGATATGGGTGCGATGACGCCTTTCTGGTTCACTTTTAAAGAACGCGAAAAGATCCTGAACATTATCGAATCAGCTTCTGGCGGCAGGATGACACCGAGCTATTTCCGTATCGGCGGTCTGATGATGGACCTGCCGGCGGGATTTGAGAATCGCGTCAACCAATTCCTTCGTGATTTTCCGGACGCCCTGAACACTTTCGATACGCTGATCACAGGAAATACGATCTGGCAGAACCGAACAAAAGGCGTTGGGATAATTTCCAGAGAAGATGCCATTAGTTGGGGATTGACCGGCCCGTGTTTACGCGGCTGCGGCGTCGAACTTGACCTTCGCAAAGTTAATCCATATACAGGTTACGAGACCTACGATTTCGATATTCCCGTAGAACCAGATGGAGATGTGTGGTCTCGATTTAAGGTTCGCATGCGTGAATTGACCGAGTCGTTCAAGATCGTCCAGCAGGCACTCGAACGTCTAAAACCTGGCCCGATCAAAGCAGACGCACCGAAAGTTGTACTCCCGGATCGCGACGATATGCGGAAGCACATGGATTCGCTAATTCATCACTTCCTGATCGTAGCGGAAGGATTCAACGTCCCGGCTGGCGAGGTTTATCTTCCGATCGAGGCATCGAAAGGCGAGCTTGGCGTTTATATGAAATCGAACGGCGGCCCGAAACCCGAACGTGTGCATTTCCGCGGTCCGAGCTTTGTAAATCTATCGGCGCTTCCCGTAATGAGCGAAGGTGAAATGGTCGCGGACGTTGTCGCGATAATCGGAAGTTTGGATATTGTGCTCGGAGAGATCGATAGATAACGCGATGGAAAGAAGTGATCCGGGCTTAATTCGATCGATGTCGACAAAGATATGGCGAAAAGTCTAATTTGCATCAATAGGAAAATTGTACAGCTTGAACCAGAGTTTGCGACCTAGCCTATTCGAGATTATGACAGAACATCAGGAAAAGGAACTTTTCAGAACGCTTGGCAATCTCGTAGGCGGAGTGCAGGAAATTCAAAAAACACTGGATGACCATACGAGAAAACTGGATGATCATACGAGAAAACTGGATGATCATTCAGTGATTCTAAAATCTCTGGTTTCAAAAACGGATAGCATCGCAGAGCAAGTATTGAAAAATGATCAGCGCCTGTCAGCACGTATCTCATCCGTTGAAAACGCGGTGGAGAACCTCGGAGGCGAAATCCATTAATGGCAGGAGCAACACCTACAAGTTTTACGGATACCGTATTGGTTACTGATGAAGTAGCCGAGTTTTCGCCGGATGTAGTCGAGGAAATGCGCTCGCATTTGGCAAAGTACCCGTCGGACAGAACGCGTTCTGCATTGATACCGCTTTTGTTCGTAATTCAGCGAGAGCGGGGATGGATAGACAATCCGGGTGTGAATTTTCTTGCCAATTTTTTGAACCTCGAGGTTACTGATATCTGGGAGACGGCGACGTTCTATTCGATGTTCAATCTGCGTCCGGTCGGCAGGCATCACATACAGATATGCAAGACCCTGTCATGCAGGATAATGGGTGAGCCCGAAATTACCGGACACGTTTGCTCGAAGTTAGGAATTCATCCGGGCGGAACGACCGAAGACGGAAAATTCACGGTTTCATTAGTCGAATGCCTCGGCAGCTGCGGCACGGCACCGATGATGCAGATCGGATTCGATTTTCACGAGAATCTAACACGTGACAATGTTGACAAAATCTTGAATGAGTTGGAATAGGACGAGGCACGCGACAATTGCAGGATTATGTTTGGCTACATCCTTTCTTCTGACGAGTTGTAGTCCCGGAATCGCGTACCGGATGCCGACAGAGGGAATGTTGCCTACTATCGGGAAAGATGATTTATGTATTGCGAATCCATTCGCTTATTCTATTGAAGAAATTAAACGGTTTGATCTTGTTGTCTTTAAACCAAGCAAAGAGCAGCGGGAACGATTTAATGACGACGGACTTATTTACCTAATGAGAGTGATCGGAATGCCGAATGAGAAATTAGAAATTCGGGACAATGCTGTTTATATTAATGACAAACTTATTGACGAGCCATTCGAGAAGATCATTGATGGCTCGGATTTTAAAGGAAATTTCGGTCCGGTAACCATTCCAAGAGACCAATTCTTTTTCCTAGGTGACAATCGTCCCAACAGTGAGGACAGTCGTTACTGGACAGAACCTACTATTCCGAGAAGTGCAGTTATTTCTAAGATAGTTCGAATTGAAAAGAACTTCTATAAAGAATTATAGATAATCGAATGGAGATCAAAGCAATAGGCTGCGAGCCGCTTTCGCTGAAGCGTGTCCAGATTGAGAATGGACACACGCTAAAGGTGTATCGCGAAACGGGCGGATATAAGTCGCTTGAGAAAGCGTTCGGAATGTCGCAGGACTCGATCATCGAAGAAGTGAAAGATTCGTCACTTCGCGGTCGCGGCGGTGCCGGTTTCCCTACCGGGATGAAATGGTCTTTTGTACCGCGTGATTCGCCGAAGCCAAAATATATTGTTTGCAATGCAGATGAATCCGAACCGGGATCGTTCAAAGATCGATATTTGCTTCAATACGATCCGCATTCTCTGATCGAGGGAATGATCATCGCCGGCTTTACGCTTGGAGCATCGACCGGTTACATCTATTATCGCGGTGAATACAATTACCTCATCGGCGTGATGGATGAGGCGTTGAAGGAAGCACGCGAGGCCGGTCTTCTCGGTGAGAATATTCTTGGTTCAGGTTTTTCGATGGATATTCACACACATACGGGTGCCGGGGCTTACATCTGCGGCGAAGAAACCGCATTGCTTTCGTCGCTTGAAGGCTATCGCGGACATCCGAGAATGAAGCCGCCCTTCCCTGCTGTTGAAGGATTGTACGGCTGCCCGACAGTGATCAACAATGTCGAGACCCTTACAAGCATTCCGCAGATAATCGAAATGGGCGGAATTGCCTGGCGTGATCTGGGAACAGAAAAAAGCGGCGGTACAAAGCTTTGGTCGATTAGTGGACACGTGAAAAAACCGGGCGTTTATGAACTTCCGATGGGCTATGCCGATATGGAAAAGTTCATCATGGAAGACTGTGGGGGGATGCTTCGCAGTGACAAAAAGCTAAAGGCCGTGATCCCCGGCGGTTCGAGTGTTTATATAATGAATGCCGGACAGATACTCGGCAAAGGCGTCACCCTTGATTACGAGGGCCTGGTTGAGGCAGGTTCAATGCTTGGAACCGGAGGCATGATGGTGATGGATGAAACCGTCGATATCATGGAAACGACCAAAAACCTGACCGAGTTTTATAAACACGAGTCTTGTGGCTGGTGTACACCTTGCCGCGAAGGTACTGACTGGCTCGTTAAGATATTTGATCGGATATCATCGGGAGGCGGAAAACCATCTGACGCACAACTGCTGCTTGATATCTGCGACAACATTGAAGGCAAAAGTTTTTGCCCGTTGGGAGACGCGGCGGCTTGGCCGATCCAGTCAGCGATCAAGCAATTTCCGGACGATTTCAAGAAGTGGTTGTCAGTTAAGACCAACGGAAACGGGAGCCACGCGAACAATTAATTAAGAGGTATCAAATTACTATGGGAAAAGGTGATAAACGAACAAGACGCGGTAAGATCTTTGCCGGCAGTTATGGCAAGACAAGACCGAAATCGGTCAAAAAGAATACGGCTGCAAAGTCGAACGAAGCGAAAGCAGAAAAGTAATTGATTTGCCTGGCTAGGCATTTCCAAGGCACAAGTTTTTAGATGTCAAACGAGTCGATAAAAGTAACGATCAATGGGAAGGAGATCGAGACGGCAAAAGGTGCGGTCCTGATCGATGTGTGTCGCGATAATGCGGAGAATATCCCTTCGTTTTGCTATTACAAAGATCTTGAGCCGCAGGCTTCGTGTCGAATGTGTCTGGTTCGCATCGACAAGATGCCGAAACTCCAGACCTCATGCACTATCAAATGCACTGACGGGATGGTCGTGACGACACAAAGCCCTGAGATCGAAAAGGCTCAACGATCGATGGGTGAGTTCCTTCTTGCGAACCATCCGCTTGATTGCCCAGTCTGTGACCGCGGCGGCGAGTGCGAGTTGCAAGAGGTCATTTTTGACTGGGGCGATGTTGAGGAACGTTTCACTGAAAAGAAGAACAAGGCTTTTGAAAAATATCTTTCACCGATCGTCGCCAATGATCCGCAACGCTGCATTTTGTGTAAGCGTTGCACCCGAGTCTGCAGCGAATGGATGGGCGAAGATGCGATCGAAGCCGGGAATCGCGGTGCGAATACGGTTATCGGCACCTACGGCGGTTGGCTCAATTGCTCACAATGCGGAAACTGCATAGAAGTCTGCCCTACGGGAACGCTTCTTGACGCAGTTTATCGACACGAAACACGGCCGTGGGAGCTTGACCAAACGATAACCACCGACGTGTATGGCTCGGACGGTATGCAGTTGAGCATAGGTTCGCGCGGTGGCGAGGTCCATCGTATCGTTGCCCGCG
>CAZXTS010000052.1:0-15584 GCA_964643745.1 uncultured Chloracidobacterium sp. | reverse complement strand
AGGGCTCGACCTCCGGCACTCAGATCCAACAATTCGGCTCAACCGGCGACGTCCCGGTTCCGAATGCATTTGTTCGATAGATCTGCTTTGCAACGCAGCAAGCTAGTTGGAACCACCTGCGCAAGCGGGTGGTTTTTTGTTCGTGAATTCCGAGCCATTGCCTCGTAAGACTTTCGTGGTCTCGCTGAAGAGACAAGCCCCCTTAAATCCCTCGGAGGCTTACCTCATTGTGTCAGAACCCAGTTGTTATCGCTCCCGGTTCTGACATGCCTAAGCCAGAACTACCAGGCGCCGCGACCGAGGGTTGTAGTTTTGGTCAGGTCAGGTTCGAGTGTACCGTGGCCGTCCAGGAGCGGGCGCAGGAAGAGGATCGTGCTTTCAACCTTGATCCCAAAATGAGCACAGTACGCTCCAGCTCTGATTAAATTGGTATCATCTGGAGCCCAAATCACGGGGCTGCCGCTTACGATCGCCATAAACCCAATAGACGCAGTGCTATCTTGTTTGTCAAAGTCCCTTTTCCGGTCGTTTTCGACCTATCATTTTAAACTTGACAGCAACACACTCAACTATTATATTCTTACAAGGCTCAAGTGAATTTGTTCAGACAATTTGTATTGGGCAAGGCAATTTTAACGGTACGGAGACATATAGAATGAGCAAAATTATTGGTATCGATCTGGGAACGACGAACTCGGTGGTCGCGGTCATGGAAGGCGGCGAACCCGTTGTCATCACAAATTCCGAGGGCGGACGTACAACTCCCTCGGTCGTAGCATTTACAAAGGACGGGAACCGTCTCGTCGGCCAGGTCGCCAAGCGTCAGGCCGTGACGAACCCCGAAAACACGCTGTATTCGATCAAGCGTTTTATGGGCCGCCGCCACGAAGAAGTTTCGGGCGAGATCAAACAGGTCCCTTATAAGGTTGAAAAAGCGGGCAACGGCGATGTCCGCATCAATGCCGACGGCAAGCAGTACAGCCCGCCGGAGATCGCCGCAATGGTGCTTCAAAAGCTGAAGCAATCGGCTGAGGATTATCTTGGGGCGAAGGTCGAAAAGGCTGTAATTACTGTGCCTGCGTACTTTAACGACGCACAGCGGCAGGCGACCAAAGACGCCGGTAAGATCGCTGGGCTAGAAGTTCTGCGAATCGTAAACGAGCCGACCGCGGCCGCTCTGGCATACGGCCTGGACAAGAAAAAAGATGAGACGATAGCAGTTTTCGACTTTGGCGGCGGTACTTTTGATATCTCCGTGCTCGAGGTCGGCGAAGGCGTCGTCGAAGTAAAATCGACGAATGGCGACACTCATCTCGGCGGCGACGATGTCGATGAGGTCCTTATAAAATGGATCATTGACGAGTTCAAGAAAGACCAGGGCATCGATCTTACGGCCGACAAAATGGCGCTTCAGCGTCTCAAAGAATCGGCAGAAAAGGCCAAGGTCGAGCTCTCAAGCGCGATGGAAACCGAGATCAACCTGCCGTTCATCACGGCGGACGCCTCGGGTCCGAAGCATCTTGTAATGAAGCTCACGCGTTCTAAATTCGAGCAGCTCGTCGAGCCGATCTTAAACAGGCTGATGCCCCCTGTAGAACAGGCGATCAAGGACGCCGGACTCGAGCCGAAAGATATTCAGGAAGTAGTACTCGTCGGCGGTTCGACGCGTATCCCGAAGGTCCAGGAAATGGTCAAGGCATTTTTTGGAAAAGAGCCGAACAAATCGGTTAACCCGGATGAGGTCGTCGGTCTCGGTGCAGCGGTCCAGGCAGGCGTTCTCGGCGGCGAAAAGACGGACATTTTGCTGCTTGACGTCACGCCTTTAAGCCTCGGGATCGAGACTCTCGGTGGTGTTACGACGCCGATGATAGGTCGAAATACGACCATCCCGACCCGTAAGAGCGAGATCTTTTCGACGGCATCCGACAATCAGACATCGGTCGAAGTTCACGTTCTGCAAGGCGAGCGTCCGATGGCGTCGGACAATAAGACGCTGGGCAAGTTTCACCTTGTCGGCATTCCGCCCGCACCGCGCGGCGTTCCGCAGGTGGAAGTAACCTTTGACATTGACGCAAACGGCATCGTTAACGTCTCCGCTAAAGACGTCGGAACCGGCCGTGAACAGAAGATCACCATCACTGCGTCATCCGGCCTTTCCAAGGAAGAGATCGACAAGATGATGAAGGATGCTGAGTCTCATGCCGGAGATGACGAGAAAAAGAAAGCTGAGATCGAAGCCCGAAACCGTTTAGACGGTTTGGTTTATAGTGTCGAGAAGAGTTTTTCTGAAAACAAGGAAAAGCTAGATGGTGCAGCCTCGGCCGAGATCGAATCAGCGATCGGCGACTCGAAAACGGCTCTTGCCGGCACCGATACAGACGCGATGAATAGTGCCTTCGAACGTCTCCAGACCGCTTCCCACAAACTGGCAGAAGCGATCTACAGCCAGACCACTAATCAGGCTGATCAGGGTCAAGAACAGGCTTCTTCAGCGACAGCCGGTGCAGAATCGGATTCTTCGTCGTCGGCTCAGGATGACAATGTCATAGATGCTGAGTATGTTGATGTTGAGGAAGAGAAAAAGGACTAACATCGTTGGGCTTTGAACTTGGGACGGCTGCGGGTAAACAGAATTATACAATGTGAAACTCGCACCGTCCCTTCGTATGTGCCCGAGACCATCTAATGGCGAAGAAAGACTATTACCAGATACTTGGCGTCAAGAAGGACGCGAAAGCGGATGAGATCAAAAAATCTTATCGTCGTATGGCGCGCAAACATCATCCGGACGTAAACCCGAACGATAAGGTCGCCGAAGAAAAATTCAAGGAAGTTCAAGAGGCCTACGATGTTCTTTCCGACGAAAAGAAACGAAAAGTTTTCGATAGGTTTGGTTACTATAACGACAATCTGGATGTGAATTCGCCATTCTCATCCGGAGCGACGAGTGGCGGCGGTTCTTCGCCTGGCTTTGATTTTTCGGGATTTGATTTTTCGACCGGGCCGTCTTCAGGTGGCGGTTCCAGTTTCAAGGACATATTCTCGGATCTCTTTGGCGGCAGCGGCGGTGCAGGTGCTCAGCCCGAACCGCCGAGAGCGATGCCTAAAAAAGGGCGGGATATCGAGATACCGCTTGCGATGAGTTTCGAAGAAGCATTTACGGGCCTGACGACGAATATAACCGTCAACCGATCAGAACAATGTTCGCGTTGTCAGGGAGCCGGCGATACCGGCGGTCCGCTTGTGCAGTGTTCCACCTGCAAAGGAACCGGACAGGTAATGAAAAGCGGAGGACGATTGCAGTTTGCCCAAGAGTGTCAGGATTGCAGCGGCACAGGCAGGCGGCGAACGCCGTGTTCGCTTTGTAATGGTAAGGGCACGACTCCGAAGACCGAACAGGTAAAGATAAGAATACCCGCCGGTGTCGATACCGGATCGCGTGTTCGGATTCCCAAAAAGGGTCACGGCGGACGACTTGGAGCCGAACCCGGAGATCTTTTTATCGTGACGAATGTGGGCAAGCATCCGTTCTTAACCCGAAAGGGCGAAAATGTTTATTTGACGGCGCCGATCACTATCTCTGAAGCCGCACTTGGGGCAAAGATCGAAGTGCCCACCGTTGAAGGTCGAGCCCAATTAAAGATACCGCCGGGAACCGAATCTGGTCAGAAATTCCGGCTTAGAGAACGCGGGTTTCCTAGCTTGCGGAATCCAAGCTTGCGGGGCGATCAATTTATCGAGGTAAAGATAACGCTGCCGCGGATCTTGTCCGAAGAAACGAAAGAACTGCTTCGGCAGTTTGAGAAATTGAATTCAGAAAATCCTCGGAAGGCCATTGGACTGGAATGAAAAAACGTGTCCGAACATATACGATCAGCGCAATAGCGGAGATGTTTGAGATACATCCGCAGACGCTCCGTATGTATGAGCGTGAAGGATTACTAAAACCATCACGTTCGGACGGCAACACGCGGCTCTACGAAGAGAGCGATATCGAACGGCTAGAGGTGATCCTTTCGCTCACTCGCGATCTTGGCGTAAATCTTGCAGGCGTTGAGATAATTCTCAATATGCGCGAGAAAATGGACGCGATGCAGCGCGAATTCGAACGTTTTTTTGAGTACCTTAGAAATCATGCCGACGAGCTTTCACGCCGCGGCAGCGAAAGCCCGACAGATGCCCTAATTCCCGTCTCACGGATCCGAAGATCGGTCGAGATAGAAGCCCATTTCGACGAAGATTAATTTCCTTTAAAATTTTGATTCGAGTCGGTTTTGTTCCCGCGTGGTTTCGGGTAGAATGCTTGTGCTCAAAGCACTCAAGCAATTTACTCAGGAGCCTTCTAATGATTAAATCCTCATCCGTCGGTGCGCGTATCGCAGCCAGTATCTTGTTTCTTTTTCTCGTTTCTTTTGTTTCGGCACAAGATCTTGACGATGTTACGATCTCGGGCCGAATTGTCGATCCGAATCGCCAGCCAATAGTTGGTGCCACGGTTACGGCTACCAATGTCGGATCGGCTGCGGTCCGTTCGGTAATTACTGATAGCGATGGCCGTTACACGTTCATAAAACTGCCGCCCGGAAACTATAAAGTTAAGGCGGAGGCCACCGGATTCGGTGCGAAAGAACGAGCCGAATTCGCCACTGTCTCGGGACAAAATGTAAAGCTCGATCTTGACCTCGCCCCAGCCGGCGTTCAGGCAGAAACTGTCGTGACCGTTGACGACGACGATGCCCCGCTCGTCGATACAACCCGCACGATCGTCGGTGGGACTATAACTGAGCGAGAAATTGAAGAGATACCAAACAACACCCGAAATCCTCTAGACCTTGTTTTGACGCTGGGCGGCACATCTGAAGAACAACTTTCAACGAGCGGATTAGCCGAAGATCGGTTTCAGAATTCCGCGACCGCGCCGCTTGAGCAGGGCAACTTTTCCCTTTCAGGTGGTGTTGCCTACTCGAATAATCTAACGATAGACGGTCTGGATAATAACGACGACCGATCCTCTCGTGACAGATTTCAGCCATCGCTCGAATCGATCGCTGAAGTTCAGGTGATCACAAACCAATTTTCGGCAGAATACGGTAGAGCTTCGGGCGGACGCATCAATTTGCGGACTCGTGCTGGCGGAAATCGTTTACGTGGTCGTGCGTTCTTTTTTTTCCGGGACAGCAGGCTAAATGCCAATAGCTGGTATAACAACAGCCGCGGTTTCGAACGCCAGCCATTGACGAACTACGACCCCGGATTTTCCCTCAACGGTCCAGTCATATTGCCATTTTACAATGGCCGCAATCGAACTTTTTTTTCGGTTACCTATGAACACGATAACGTTAGAGATACCACGTTTATCGACACGTGGCTGCCAACGAATAGTAATCCAGCGTTTCCGCTGCCGGCACCAACCAGCAATACGTGTCCGTCTACGATCTCTTCGTGTACGGATGGTGGCGGTACAAATGTGTTTCCCTACCAAGAATTAATAAACACGCCAAATGTATATAATGTTCTGACCGCCAGGATCGATCACCGGTTTTCGAAGAATAATAATGCAACCTTCGGCTACCAATTCGGAAGGCGAAAGAATCAGCGTACAACCTTTGCCTCGACGGCAAGGCTAACGGACGGGTTGCAGATACGAAATACCTCCTCAGACGCATTCAATTTCACAAACAATCACGTTTTTAGTTCAAAGGTCGTCAACCAATTCAGGTTCCAATATTCGATCTTTGAACCTAGCTTTCAAACGAATAATCCTCTCGGGCCAGTTATATTGATCGGTTATACAAATCCGGAGACAGGCGGCGGTCAGACGCTAATTGCTGGAAATTCGACTGCGGGAATTTCGGGTGACGCAACCGGATTTCCGCAGAATCGGCGGGAGACGCGTTATCAATTCCAGGAATCGCTCACCTTT
Source organism: uncultured Chloracidobacterium sp. (assembly GCA_964643745.1). Classification (GTDB taxonomy): domain Bacteria; phylum Acidobacteriota; class Blastocatellia; order Pyrinomonadales; family Pyrinomonadaceae; genus OLB17. Next base: position 9,661 of record CAZXTS010000052.1, on the reverse strand, counting down.
CAACAAGGTGTACAGACCCTAAAGATGGGCTTTGACGTAATGCGCATTCGATCTAAAGCCTTAGGCTTAGGTGATGCGACGGGAACGTTCAACTTCACAGGATTCGCGGACTTCCAGAACAACATTCTCTCCCGCTACCGGCACAATTTTGGCACTCGTTCCGACGTAACAAATACATATATCGGGATGTTCTTCAATGACGAAATAAAAGTTCGCCGTCAGCTGACACTAAGTTTTGGAATTCGTTATGAGCGCGAATCGGCCGTAAAGGACAACAATAATTTTGGACCAAGGCTTGGGATTGCGTGGTCACCGTTCAGCGATGGCAAGGGAGTTTTTCGGGCAGGTGCGGGCCTTTTCTATAACCGGGTTCTTCTGCGAACCGTTGCTGATTCGATCCAGAACGCGGGCGGGAATCTTGTTTCTTTTGACACTAGTTTGATAGGAACATCTGCCGCAGATGTTAGGCGGACTGCGGTTCTCAATGCTATCGCTGCCAGATTTCCAAACGGATTCGCGAGTGAAGAAGAAATTATCGGCTTGTTGAATCAGGTATGTCCGACCGTGGCTAATCCTCCGGCCCCTTGCAATTCAAGCATTGGTTTTGTTGACCGGGTAACCAGTACTGGCAATCCGCTAAGAACAGTTGAGGCTGACTTAAGAATTCCTGAAAGTTACCAGTTCAATTTTGGATTTGAACGAGAAGTGGTCAAAAACTGGGTATTTGAGGCAAACTATACCATAAACAAGACCGCTCATTTGTGGCGTGATTACAATGGAAACGTCCCCATTCTCCCATCCGGTTTTGATGACTGGGCATCCTGGTTGGAGCAAAATTCGTATCAGCTTACAAATCAAAACGGTACCATCCGTACTTACAATTTTTCACTTGCTCCTATTCCGGCCGGAAACACGACAGGTGTAAGCTCCTGTTCATTCACAACAAATAATACTTGTACGGTTTATTTGAACTCAACTAACAGAGGTTCGGCAGCTCCGCTTGCGGCGTCCGCAGGAAACAACAACAATGCCACTGGAGCCCCGATCGGGATCGCATTAGCCGCTATTGCACAATTCAGGCCGAACCCTGACGTCGAAGAGGTTTCGGTGATCGCCTCGCTAGGCAATGCTTTTTATCAAGGGCTTGTGCTTGAGATGAGGCGTCGATATCGGAAATTTGGCGAAAGCGGATTCGGAGCGTCGTTGAGATTCGCTTACACACTCTCGAAGACAATGGACGACGGCCTTAATAACACCGCCAATGCCGAAATAAATCGTGATTTTTCCCGTGAATGGGCAAGAACACTTCAAGACAGGCGTCACCGGATTGCATTTTCGGGTACATTCGATACGCCATGGTATTTAGGGAAGTTGAGATTTTCTCCCTTGTTCCGCTATGGTAGTTCGGCTCCTTTCAATTTGGGAGCCGGAGGCACCGATCGCAATTTGGATGACAATAGCAATGACCGGGTAAGTTTCAGCGGCAATTTATCAGACATCCGCTGGCGTGCGCCCGGTTCGCCGGTACCTACCGCTTTGATATCGCAGTTCTCGCTCCAGCCGATCGGCTCAAAGAGCGGAAATTTACCAAGGAACGCCGGAACCGGACCAAGCTTTTTTACGTTTGATCTAAACCTTACACGCGAGTGGCGGTTTGGTGAACGTATGAGGCTTCGTCCGACTGCTCAGTTCGACAACATTCTCAATGCCGCAGTGTTTGCCTATGGATCCGGATTCATTGATTTTACAGGACTGACCCAAACTGGAAACGTTGCGGCTCAGATTAATTTCCTAGTTCCGACGAGAACTTACCGACAAAGGCAGATGCGGTTTGGTGTGAGATTCGATTTTTGAACTTCTACCTTTTTGGGAGTTGGTTTTTAGGCTGTTTGGAAATGATCCAGCAGCCTTTATTTTGTATTTGATAATTGTGCAATCGGGCTGGAAAATGTCTTAGTGTTTAACACTCTGTCGGAGTGCCGCTGGAATTTTCCACATCTGTGGAAAACGTAGTAAATTGTTGATGGAAATCGGGTTAACAGGAAATCGTTCTAAAACTATGTCCGAAATATGGTCAAATTTTATCTAACTCTGGACCAAAGTTACGGAACAATGGATCAAAGTTACGGAACTTTAAGCCAAAGTTGGATAAAAATGGTTCAAAAAAATGGCGGAATCGGGCTGAGTGTTAAGTACTTTAAGCCCGTCGGATGATTGATGGAACTCCTAAATACTAGTATGAAAATGCCTCCATGTGATCAGCCTCTCCTTCTCCGCTGGTTTGGATAAAATTAGTGACTTTTTCGCTTGGTTTATGATAATTTATATTGGTTGAACAAGTTTGTTCGCCCTGCATTATGAACGTATCGTTTGCCGAACCGACCGTGCCGATATCCGAAATGTCGATCGAAAGCGTCCTGCTAGATGCCGATCTGTTCGTTAAGTACGCCTCACCTGAAAAGGCATACAAGCTTTTGCACGATTCGCTTGAACGTAGCCCGCGTTCGATACCGCTTCGCGAGAAGATGCGTGATCTTTGCATTAAGCAAAAGAATCTGACGGAAGCCGCCCGGCAATGTCTTGCACTAGTGACGCTTTATATTGGCCGGGAGGATTTCGACCTTGCGTATGATCGCCTTCAAGAGGCGAAATTGCTTGACCCACGCATTTCAGTAGCACCTGGACTTGAAGCGATCCGAAGGGCTCGTCGGCCTGATTTCGCAGTAAACCGCGACCGTTCACCTCAAAAAATTCGAACTGATGTTACTTTCGCCGGAAACATTGGATATGTAAGTATTTTCGACGCCTTCCAGGTGATCGAGAATGGAAAAATGACCGGGCTTTTGGTGCTAAAGTCCGATATGTGCCTTGCAAGTGTTGCCTTTAATGAAGGCAAGATCGTTGATGCCGATAGCAATGGAAAAAACGGCGTTATGGCGTTTCGCGAGATAATTGAGCTGATGAGCGGAACGTTTGAGTTCTCGACTGCCGACCACGAATTTCCTGTTGTGATCAACGTTTCGAGCAATACCAATTTCCTTCTTGATGTTCTGACCGAACTAGACAATGAGCGTGCCGAGCAACAAGGACTACGCGACATGGGAAGTGAAATACGTTGAGAGCCCGGCAGACTTTCCGCACATCTTGAACAAATCAAAATTCCCGAACCCAAAGGTTGACTAAAACCCGCCGATACCCCAAAATATAGTGCTACCCAGACAGGCAAGCACTATATACGATGTTCAAGCTCCAACGCCTAGAAATAACTGGCTTCAAATCCTTTGCGGATTACACTGAAATAGTTTTTACCGGAAACGGTATAACGGCTGTCGTAGGCCCGAATGGCTGCGGCAAGTCGAATGTTTCGGATTCTATTTCATGGGTCCTGGGCGAACAGCGCGCAAAATCGCTCCGCGGCGGTGAGATGAAAGACGTTGTCTTTCAGGGTTCAAGGAACCGAAAACCATCCGGCATGGCAGAAGTAGTGCTTCATCTGGTCCGCGATGAGGACTTTGTGGATCTTGATGAAGCCGAGCTCGAGGACATTGACGAAACACTCAGCGGCATTGATGAACTCGCAGTCGATGTCGATGCTCTGGAAGCCGAGCAAGCAGGTGTAGAACCCGAAATTCAGTCTGTCGACGCTGTAGCCGAAACCAACGGTTTTCATCCGGAAAACGAACCTGAGGAAATCGAAAAGGTCCAGGCAGCACAGGTGGGTTCAACGCAGATAGTCGAGCGTACTATTAAAACAAAACGGCACTGGCGTCCGCGTACGTTTGCTCTGGATTTTGCACCCGGTGAAGCGGTTTCAGTTACGCGGCGTCTTTATTTATCGGGGGAAAGTGAATATCAGCTTAACGGGAAAACCTGTAGGCTGCGTGACATTCAAGACCTGTTCGCCGGCACTGGTCTTTCCGGTTCGCATTACGCCATAGTCGAGCAGGGCCGAATTGGACAGATACTTTCCGCGAAACCGGGCGACCGCCGAAATCTTATTGAAGAGGCGGCCGGGATTTCAAAATTCAGAACTCGCCAACGAGCGGCTGAGTCGCGCTTGGATTCAGCTAAGACCAATTTAGGGCGAATATCCGACATTGTTTCAGAGATCGAAAAACAAGCGAATTCGCTGCGTCGTCAGGCAGCGAAAACACGGCGTTTCGTCGTTTTGCAGGAAGAATTTCGTGTTCTGCTTCGTCAGCTATTCGCGGCTGAAGGAAAGCATTTTTCGAGTCTGATCCTTGAACTCGAAAAGCAGCTATCATCTGCAATAGAGAATGAAAAGGCTTTTGTCCACAAAGTTTCCGAAAAGGAAGAAGATGTTCGCATAGCTACCCAAACGGCCCGACTAGCAGAAGAAGAGTTGTCAGAAGTGCGACGGGTCCATTCTGAAAATGCTCTCGAACGAGACCGGACGGAACGAGAGCACCGTTACCAGACCGAACAGATCATTGGCCTAAACGAACGGCTGAAAGCTCTTCAGAACGAGATAGAGGCGGCAAAAGAACGATTGCAGCTTGCTGAATCCGAACGCCAGCGTCTGCTAGTAGAAGACGAGAAGGAAAGTGCGGAAGCAGATGCGACCCGAGCGATCCTTTCTGAAGCTGAAAAGGTCTATGGTGAGCGGGTTTCCGATGTTCGAAAGATCGAGGGTGAGATCGAGGAGCGGCGGGAAGAACTAATGCGGCATGCCGCAGCCGTCGAACGCTTTGACGAGATAGCACGCCAGCTTTCGCTAAATCTCGACAGACTTCATGAACATGCCAGCGGGCTTGCCTCTGAATCGGTTCGAGCTGAAGAAGCGTTTCAGATGCATACCGGCGAACTTGCGACCGTCACGGCGGAACTCGGCGCCGAAAAGGAAAAGCTTGAAGGCTTGATAAAGGAAAAATCTGAACTCCTGACTGAGACCACGGATGCCCGCAAACTGCTTTCCGATGCAGAGATCAACCTTAAGAACATTCAGAACGAGCTTTCTCGAACAAAGAATCGCCTGGAAACACTTCAGGAACTCGATGAGACACGCGCCGTTTACGCCCCGCAAGTACAGAAGCTTTTTGCAGAGCAGGATGCGATCGGTGTCCCTATCATGGGCGTTTTGGCGGATTTCTTGAATGTTGAAGAACGAGCAGAGCGTGCGGTCGAGAATCTTCTTGGTGTTTATCTTCAATCGGTTTTGGTTGGTTCCTATTCCGATGCTAAGAAAGTCGCAAACTGGCTGAAAGGAACCGACGCCGGCCGAATTCCGATTTTGATCGTACCGGACACTGACGGAGTTTCTGCAATTTCAAGAGGTTCGGTCAGTCGGAATGCTTCCAATATTGCGGAAGCGCTCGGAACATCGCCAGAGATATTAATTGTTTTACGAGAGGCTCTGCCGAGAGAGCTTTCAGCCTCGCTCGTAGATGCGCTAAATGGGTCTGCTGCGGCTTCGGGCTCGGTCGTTGTCGATCTTTCAGGTGATATGCTTGTGGGCGGCAGCTTAATGGTGAGCGGCAATGCCTACGCAACCGGAAAGAATGAATCGCTTTTGGCGTTTAAGCGCGAACTTTCCGGGTTAGCAACACGTGCTGTCGAACTTGATAACGACGTTGCGAACGCTGTTTCCGCAGTTGCGGTCGAACGCGGAAAACTTGAGGAGTTTGAAGAACGAATGGTCGATCTTCAGTCCGTGATGATCAAGGTCGAGCGGCATCTCTTGAGTTTGGAGATACAGGAAAAGAACACCCGCCAAGAGATCGAGCGTGCAGAGCGGCATCGTCGTATAGTTAGCGAAGAAACTGTTCAGGTAAGGTCGGAGATCTCGGATATCGAAGCTAGAACGATCGAAGCAAAAGAAAGCAGGACTCGTGCTGACGGCCAGCGGGATTCTGTCCAGGAAGAGATCGATCAGATCGTACTACGTTTGTCCGAAGCACGTGAGCGAGCGGATTCTGAAAATTCGGTCTTAAACGAAAAACGTACCGTAGCGGCTACTTCCGGCGAACGCCGTCGTTCAGTTCAATCCGCACTCAATCGCATCGAAACAGAGATCAAAGAACTTACCTTGCGCATCTCAACGCTAAACGGAGAGGTGTTTGAAAACGAAGGGCGGATCGAACAACTGACGGCCTCGATCGAAGAGATCGAGCGGAGGATCGGCGGTGTGTCAGAAGTCGTAAAAGCTGAGCACCTTGAGCTTGAAGCTGCGATCTCAACCTTGGCAGTGGCACGGCAAAGCTCAGATTCAGCAGCGGCCGAGCTTTCCGAGTTGAACCGTCAGGCGGCAGACGCGATGAACGAGCGGGCCGCCGTCGAAGTCCGGCAAACCGAGGCCGTGACGGAACTAAAGAATATTACGGAGCACTGCTTGCAGGAACTCAACACCCCGCTCCAACAACTTGTCGCTGACGAACCTGTCGGCGACGATTTTATTCTCGAAGATGCGAGATCAAGAACTGACGAATTAAGGCAGCGACTTGAAGGGTTTGGAGCAATAAATATGCTTGCCGTGGAGGAACTGACGGAGGCGGAGGAGCGGCTACTGTTTCTCACCTCGCAGCGGCAAGACATAATCGACAGCATCGCTTCGGCGGAAGAAGCTCTTCGCGAGATCAAACAACGCTCGCGTGAACGCTTTCGACATGCGTTTGAGGCGATCAACGAAAATTTCAAAGAGTTTTTCAGCGAATTATTTGGCGGCGGTCACGGTGAGATGTCGTTGCTTGAATCCGAAGACATTCTCGAAGCCGGGATCGAAGTTGTCGCACAGCCGCCCGGTAAGCGTCTGCAGAATATATTGCTCTTGTCAGGCGGAGAAAAGGCGATGACCGCGATCGCACTTGTATTGGCGATTTTCAAATACCGACCGTCGCCTTTCTGTTTGTTGGACGAGGTCGATGCGCCATTAGACGACGCGAACGTCGGCAGATTCGTTTCGAAGATCGCTGATATGTCGGAAAAAACGCAGTTCATCGTGATCACGCATAATAAGCGAACGATGGAGGCCGCACGTGCTCTCTACGGTGTGACAATGCAGGAAGCCGGTGTCTCGAAGGTTGTCTCGGTCAGATTTGATTAGGTCCTGCCGGTACTAACGGAAGTTTAAACCTTTCCCATCACTTCGACATCTAATATATGCCTCGATGTGCTATATTCGGGGTTTGTTTTTTTATCACGCAAATATGCTTCGTTACGTTTTATCATTTACGGTGCTTGTCTTGGCGTTCCACCTCTTGGCAGCGATCGGTGTATCTCAAAAACGGAAGGCTAAACGGACCATACAGCCAAAACCGATAGCCGCCGCTACGACCAAAGCAGACGTACCGGAAAAAGTAGATTCAACATCTCCGCCTACGAAAAGAAATCTCCGAACGGCAGCAGGCGACTCCCCCGTTCGTTCTAATCAGAGCGGTAAGAGTTATGTTTACGAATTTAGGCAACCGAACTTCATAAACAGCTATATCAGGATATCGCACGATGCGGAAGGTGCCGGCGAGATTCGATTTGTTCGAAAGGAAATTGCTGAAGAGATAGTTGAAAAGATCGGCCTCAGTCGCGAGACTCTTACTACCATCGACAGCACGCTTTCCGGCCTTGGCTTTTTGGATTCGTCTGAAGATTATCAACATCAGAAGGACTTCTCTCATCTTGGCTCGGTGAAGTTCCGTTATTCTGACGGCGCACGGATGCGGTTGGTCGAGTTCAATTATACGGACAATAAGCTTGCAAAGACTCTCGCCAATGAATATCGAAACATCGGGAACAAGTACATATGGATATTCGATATTGGCTTGGCTCGCGACAACCGGCCTCTGGACGCTCCGAAACTGATGACCGTGCTCGACGGTTACCTTCGTCGAAATGAGATCGCCGACCCACCGCAAATGCTTCCATTCCTAAACGAACTCAGTAACGACGAACGTATTCCACTTATCGCTCGGAATCACGCGGAAAGGCTCGTCAAGCAGATCGAAAAAGAAGTTCTTCGATCACGCAAATAGCGCTGACACTGTCAATGCCTATGTAGCGACACTTGCCTTATAGGCAGTCTTGATCAGCTTCTCGAGACCTTTGAGATCCACATCAGCCAGCCGCTTGATATAAAGGCATCCAACTCCTGTCTTGTATTTGCCGAGAGCCTCGAGCATTGGTTCGTATACCTTGATGTCGCAAGTTAAGTGAATACTCAGATTGGCCTTGCGCGGCGAGAAACCTGCCAGCATCCAATCCAGCTCCCTGCCCGATTCGTATTTCAGGATCTTGCTTCCAAAGCCGATCATCGCCGGCCCCCACATTTTAGGCGGTTCGTGGGTTATCCGTTTGAATATATCAAGCAATTGGAGTGCATCTCCACGCCGCCCATCGTTCTCGACCGAGTTGATGAAGTCTTCGACACTCGCATCTGTTTCTCGTGTTTTCAAAACCACTTTTGCCATAATGTTTTTCTATAGTTCGTCCATTCGTTCTTTAAGGTAATCCTTGACCACATAGGTCGCCTTACAATCATCCTCGTTGTATTCGAGCACTCTGTTTAAGAGTCCTTCGTCGCCCGTCTTCAGAAATTCGTTGAACCATTGGATCGACAAAACACCGGATGGCGTTTCATCACGCCAACTGAACTTCAAGTGTTGTGCTATCGCCTTTATTCCATAACTCCCCAAGGGCCAATCGGTGTGTTTAGTTACCACGGAATACAGGTCGATCGTGTTCCGATAGGCAAATATCGCATCTAGATCTTCTTCTGAGATCACATCCGGAAACTTCTTCCTCAATTTACGGTAACTCGTCTTTTCGTACGACGAATAATAGTATATCGCCGTTCGGTCGGGGTCGTGCGATCGAATAAAATCAAGTGCATTTTTCCAGGCCTCCAATTCTGCCGTATCGGTCGCTTCTTTGGCGGTGAAATGTACAAATCGCTCACCATCTTCATCGCGGATCCAGAAACCGTGCAAATAAATAAGGTCCTGGGTTGGGTCTGATTCGATGTCGAAGAAAAGTTCGGTTCCAACATCCGGAAATGTGAAAGGCGAATGAATGATAGGCTCGCCTTTCATTGTCATCAGTTTCGCTCTGGTGACGATCTTCTCCAAGGATGCGGCGCCGACGCCCTTCAAAAAGGTTTTGTCCTGTTTCTTTCTAGCGAGTAATTCTTCGACATTTAGGTTACAAATTGTCTTAATTGAGGCCTGATCGAGATCCTTTCGGAGCGTATCGCGAACGCTCCGTCCGACATAAAAAAGCTGAGTCGGGTCATCCGTTTCCTTCGCCCATTCTTTGCAGGAGCCATACCAACCGCAATCTTTGCACGCTGAGTTGAGTGCCGGATCGTTTTGAATCTCGTTCTTTATCAAAGCGACGGCCTCGGCCCGCGTCCGCTCAAAGCTTTCGAACCAAGTTTCAGGAGTTTTAGGTCCTTGCGGAGATGCAAGTTCGTATTCGACCCGTGCGCCGGACGTATCAATTACGATTCCCTTTAACGAACTATGCAGGCCGCGCCGCCGAAGAATCTCGCAATATAAAGAAAGCTGAACCGCGTAATGCTTCTTTGGTTTTCCGCCGCTGCCGTCTTCGTCGGAGACTTCCTCGGCTGAACCTGACTTAATATCGATCGGGAGATATTCCGCCCGTCCCAATACAGCAAGTCAGGAATGCCAAATAAGTCGCCGTGTGCCAGTAC
>CAZXTS010000051.1:3135-15747 GCA_964643745.1 uncultured Chloracidobacterium sp. | reverse complement strand
TCGATCCGTTCACGAAAGACTGGAACCCAAGTCCGTGGCCTATTTCATGAAGCACTACGACCAAAAGATTTATCCTTTGTGCGGGCGTCACGTTATCAAGTCCATAGTAGAATCGTGTTCCGGCCCCGAGACAACCGCTGTCAATGCTTACATTGAACGTTGCATTAATATCGGGATTGGTGCTTAGGTCGGAGCCGTTCTGCTTGTTCGCCAATGCCTGCGAATGCCATGTTCCTGCAACCCCTGCTCCAACATAATCTCGGTGCACTGTAGTTGCCCCTGCGGAACCGAGCACGCCGCCCGAACTGCTGCAAGGCGTTAGCGGATTGAACTGGGAATTCACGATGATCGGCACCGAACTGTCTAAGAATGCTCCCCATATGGTAGCAGCAAAATTGAAAACGTTGAGCCTCTGCTGGCCGCGGGTCAAACCCATGTTCCCGCCCTCACCGACAACGAATGCTGCAGTTGCTTCATTGAAACCTTCGCCAGCTCCATCGGAATTGCTAATGACTATATTGGCAGAAGACGGAGCCATCATTGCCTGCTGAATGGTGTGCTCAGAGATCAGTTTGCTGTAAAACAAATATTCTGCTGCGGTCATCCCATGGCGGGATGCGATCGTCTCGATGTCTTCAAAAAGAAAACTGGTTCGAGGAAAACGTTCGCCGGTGTCCAGATCTCGCCCTAGAAAATCATTGGCTTCGCCGATGCTGGTCACACACGCTGCAACGGGTTCACCGCGTTCGTTTAGGCGTGACAGCATTAGATTTTGAAACCTTCCTTCCAAGTCCACTGAAACGGAGCCGTCGGTTTTGATCGTTTCGGTCAAACCCTCAGATGAACGGTTCGTGAATCTCTGGATCAGCTCAGCGAGTCCTTTGTCGGCGTCGCTTGCCGATCCTGAGACCGGTGGCCTCTTGGCACGATCGTTCTGACCGTAGGTATTCAGGCCGAATACTATCGGCTGTAAAAATAAAATGCCTATTGCGAATAAACTGATCATTTGTTTCTGATTCTTCATAATTGCGAATCTCCGGGTGGGTTTAACTTGGACTGGTTCACCATTGGAATGGCCAAGATCTTACGTGCGGGTGGTCTCTGCCAAACCATATAATTCTATCGCGTTGAAATTCGAGAAAGCAACAAAAATCTTTGGCATTGTTAAACGAAGTTTGATATGTGGCTTTGCGAGCCTGATCGGCATTGCATTTGACCAGGCCAAACTTCAAAGTCACCGTCTCCTTTTTAATGATCCGGAACTCGTTATTATTCCCAAAATGAGATGTAAACTGTTGTATAGCAACAGTTTACATCGGCTTGCATAACGAAGTTGTTAAACCTATATGTCTTGCCAATTTCTGCTAACTCGTTGGTTCGGTTAGGATTATGCTTCGGCAAGTAAATGCCTGATCAGATAAATGTCAAATTCATCTAACGGACCGGCCGCTCCGATCGGGATCTTTGATTCAGGGGTCGGCGGTCTGACCGTTTATCGCGCGCTCCACAACAGGCTACCCTCCGAGCGATTTATTTATCTCGGTGATACGGCACGCGTTCCATATGGGACAAAATCACTTGCGACCGTCGAGAAATATGCGTTGGAAAATGCGAAGTTCCTCGCCGAACAAGGGATAAAGATGTTAGTCGTTGCTTGCAATACAGCGTCCGCGCTCGCCCTTCCCGCGATAAGAAAGCTGATCGGTATAGATGTGGTTGGTGTGATCGGTCCCGGCGGGCGAAGAGCGGTTGAACTTACAAAATGCGAAAGGCCGCGGATCGGTGTCATCGCGACCGAAGCCACCGTCCAAAGCAATGCATACGTGGACGCGATAAAAAGGTCGTGTGAAAATGCGGAGGTTTATCAGGCCGCGTGTCCGATGTTTGTTCCATTGGCTGAAGAGGGCTGGATCGGCGAGGCGGAAACATTTTCGATCGCTGAACGCTATTTGGCACCGGTTCGTGATTTCGGCCCGGATGCGGTCGTGCTCGGCTGCACTCATTATCCGATATTGCGAAGCGTGATAGAAAAAACACTGGGCAGTAAGGTAGCATTAATAGATTCAGGCGAGGCTACCGCGGCAGAAGTGGCAGGCATTCTGGCCTCTAAAGGTCTTGATAATACGACCGAGGTCGTCGGCCGGCGCGAACTTTGCGACGACATCGATCATTTTTACGTAACGGATGCCGCGGACAGATTTGGTAGGGTTGCCGAAAGGTTCCTTGGATCGATGCCGAATAAACTTGAAGCTATTGAATTGCGGCCGTTGTGATACACGAACGGGCCGATCAAAAAACAAATGACATTTACAAGACAAGATTCACGTGCATTCGATCAGTTGCGGAACACCAAGATCACACCAAACATCTCTCCTTATGCAGAGGGCTCAGCTCTCATTGAAGTAGGCGGAACAAAGGTAATATGCACGGCATCGGTTGAAGACAAGGTCCCGATGTTCCTTCGCAACAAAGGCATCGGCTGGGTGACGGCCGAATATGCGATGCTTCCGCGGGCGACTAACACGCGAACGCAACGCGAGGTGCAACGCGGGCCGTCGGGACGAACACAGGAGATCCAGAGGCTGATAGGTCGCAGCCTTCGTGCGATCGTCGATACGAATAAATTAGGCGAGCGGCAGATATATATTGATTGCGATGTGATACAGGCAGATGGCGGAACACGTTGCGCGTCAATAACGGGGGCATATGTCGCGCTTGCTCTCGCGTGCCGAAAGCTGGTAAAGAACAGCATCATTAAAACGAATCCTATCTTAAGCGAGGTCGCCGCGGTCAGCGTCGGCATCGTCGAAGGAACGCCGGTTCTTGACCTGGCGTATGCGGAGGATTCTGAGGCGGATGTCGATATGAACGTCGTATGTACCGGCTCCGGGAAATTCATCGAACTGCAGGGCACTGCCGAACGTGAGCCGTTCTCTAGAGAACAGATGGACGAGATGCTCGCGCTCGCTGAGAAAGGAGTGGACGCACTTTTTGCCATTCAAAGAAGGGTCTTGAACCCGTGATCGTTCGTCACCTCAGACACGTTTCATTGTAAAATATTTGAGGGTGGTTGTTCTGATCGCGGAGTTGTATTTTCGCGTCTATGTTGATTGAAAGGTAAATACTCGATAATATTATCTGCAAATCACTTTTTAGTATTGAGGCAATATGAAAAATGCTTTCTTGTTTGGGTTGGCTTCCGTTTTATTCTGTAGTGTCGTGTTCTCTCAGGAAAACAAGCCTTGGCCTGAATGGACAAAGAGGGAATCGGACAGGATGCTGAATAATTCGGCCTGGGCTCAGAGTCAGATGAGGGGCGAAGCGCCGCCAGAGACAGGGAATCGTAATCCCGGTAGTCCCAATCCCCAGTTGGGTGATCCCGGAATGGCAAAGGTACCCCCGGAGATATTTCTTCGGGTACGTTTCGTAACAGCAAGGCCGATTCGCGAAGGGTTTGCGAACAGGTTGTTGAGGTCCCAGACCGACGATCAGGCCGACTTGGTCGGCCGCTTGCAGACGGTCGTTGATGAAGGCTTTGGAGATTTTATTGTCGTTGCCGTGAATATTGATGGCCAGAATCCGCGGACCTTGGCACCTGCCTTTCAGATGTTGAGGCGACTGAATTTGGCCGAGATCGGCGACACAGCGTATCTTGAACGAAGAGATGGAAAACGCCTTTCGCTCGTCGACTACAAAACACCGATTGCCGACGATATGGGAGGTAAGTTTGTTTTCCCCCGCACGCTCGATGGTACGCCGTTTCTGACTCCGGAGAGTGGCTGGGTGCGTTTTGTGCTCAATTCAACTGGCCATTTAAAAGTCAATATGAGGTTTGACGTCAAAAAGATGTTCTATGACGGAAAACTTGAATATTGAGCTCTGAGCGGAAACGGTGCCTTCGCGGCCGTACGGGTGTTCAATTTTACATGTCAGTGAGTTTTCGGATTCGCCCTCGCTCCTATTCTTGGTGGCATATCCGGTTGGCTTCCCGCGGACATTGTCTTTGTCCCAGTCCGCGCGGCCGATTACGAAGCCTGCCTTAGCGCGTGCGGACAGGATCTTTGGTTCTGCCCCCCCCCCGGATCGATCACGTTAGCGAAACGGACAAAACGACTTCAGCCTTAGTTTCCGATCTGATAAATCTTTGAAACCTTAGGCCCGGGCGTTTGGCCGGGATCTCGGACAACCGGCAATTCCGTCCTTGCTACGTATGAAGTGCTCCGAGTTCGGTCAGGATCTGTTTCTATAGAGATTCCCATCTTGCCTGAACGCTGGCCTGCCGACCGCACGGATGATTTCGGCTTTTCAGTTGCTGATCAAGCCGGTCGGTACCGCCTTGGCGGGCAAGAGTAAGTTTGTTTATGAGAATGTGATGGTTCCCGTATGGCAAAAAAGTAACGCATTTCGCCCCAGAGGCCTCAGATCGGAGCGTGGCTCTTTTGACGCACCGCTACGTAGATTCTAGAATCAGAAGTTCGAGATGAGGAGGACCATCGTGAATACAAACGACCTAACTGGAAGATCGGCGATCGTGACCGGCGGGACTCGTGGCATCGGCAAGGCCATCGTACTTGCTCTGGCCGAAAGGGGGGCGAGCGTCGCGTTCAATTATTCCCGCAGCGCTGACGAGGCTGAGAAGCTGCTCGGCGAGCTTGGAGCACTTGGCATCAAGGCCTTTGCCTCTCCTTGTGACGTAGCGAACACCGAGGCCGCCGCCGATTTTGTGAAGCAGGTCGTGGTCGAATTCGGCTCGTTAGACTTCCTTGTTAACAACGCCGGCATCACGCGCGATCAATTGATAATGCGGATGAAGGAAGAAGATTGGGATGCCGTTATTGATACGAACCTGAAAGGCGCCTGGAATTTTTCGAAAGCCGCCGCTCGTCCAATAATGAAGAGCGAGCAAGGTGGTTCGATACTGAATATTGCATCGATCTCCGGTGTCGTCGGAATGCTCGGACAGTCGAATTATTCGGCGTCAAAAGCAGGAATGATCGGACTGACCAAATCGCTCGCAAAAGAACTTGCAAGCCGTAACATCACTGTGAACGCCTTGGCTCTGGGGCTTGTCGAAACCGAGATGGCATCCGAGATGAACGCCGAATATCGCGAGAAGATACTTGCACAGATACCGCTCGGACGCCTTGGCAATGTGCAGGAAGTTGCCGAGATCGCCTGTTTCTTACTCTCGAATTCCGCACGCTACATCACGGGCCAGGTCATTCAACCGGACGGCGGTTTGGCGATGTAAGACATCGCAAGGAAAAATGAAAAACGAAAAAGGCAAAAAAGTTCTTGAAAATCTTGATTTAGAAACGGAGCGTGCAACTGAGAAGATCTGGGACATTCGCGAACGTGCATTTGCTTTTGCAGTGAGAATCATTAAATTGTGCCAGTATTTGGAAAAGCATCGTTTAGTTGGCAAGACATTAATAACGCAATTATTAAAGGCTGGAACTTCGGTTGGAGCAAATCTTGAGGAAGGACAAGCCGGTCAAAGTAAAGCGGACTTCATTAGCAAGCATGCGATTGCTCTTAAGGAAGCTCGCGAGTCGAATTACTGGCTTCGTCTTTTTCTTGCCACAAACGAGTTTGAACCACAGATCAAAACGGGCGTCGAAGAGCTACGCGATGAATCAAAAGAGTTGGCACTCATCGTTGGAGCGATCATAGTTTCCGCAAAAAAGAGCTCTTAATTTTTGCATTTTTCATTTTGCCTTTTGCCTTCGAGCGTATGCGAGTCCGCGTTCATCAACACGTAAATCCGCTTGCACCTTTCTATCGGCAGGCTCCGAAGCCGATCGATATAGAATCGATCTTTGCCGATCCGGAAATGCCGCTGCTTCTTGATGTAGGCTGCGCTCGCGGCCGGTTTTTACTGCGTATGGCGGAAGCAGGACCGAAGTGGAACTATCTAGGTGTTGAGATCCGTGAACCGCTGGTTATCGAAGCCAACGGCCTTGCAGCCGATGCCGGACTGAAAAATCTACACTACACTTTTTGCAATGCGATGCTTTGGCTTGACCGTCTGCTTGAAAATATTCCGCCGGGAATTCTGCAGGGCGTTACGATCCAGTTTCCCGATCCGTGGTTCAAGAAAAAACATGCCAAACGGCGAATGGTGAACAAGGAAATGGTGGAAACCGTCGCAAACCATCTCGCTCCCGGCGGCCGCGTATTTGTACAAACCGACATCGAACCACTCGCCCAAGAGATGTTTGCTCACTTCCGCGCAAACGACCAGTTCAACGAGTCGCCGACCGATACTAACCCATTCCCCATAAAAACCGAACGTGAAAAAGCTGTGGAGGACAAAGATCTCCCGGTGTATCGAACAGAGTTTTTCACGAAGGAGCCGTAGTTAAATTGGCGAAAGAGGCAGTCCTATAATGAAGATACTAGGAGTCTACAATGTAAAAGGTAAAAATGGCGTATGGCTCATTGACGTACTCATACCGCCGTACGGAAGTGATATCGATTTTGGAGATGTGACTCAGCGTCGATCTAATTCGGACCGTGATACATGGCAGGTAGCTTATGACGAGCGAATTGTTGAATATTCGAATGAGGGCACGCGATGGGCATTCTTCTTCCATGACTTAGATTTCGACAAGGCTCTGGAGACACCATATGGATCAATCACTTTACCTGCACCGATCGAAGCGCCAGAAGAACTTTGCACTATCGTTTATGAAGCTCCATGCTGATCACGTCAGATGGGACCGCGTGATATAAAAGCCTACTGTGCTAATATCTTTTCGATGGATATTCAACGATACAAAGACCAGATCGTTGAGGTATGTCGTGAGTTCGATGTATCTAAACTTTCCGTCTTTGGTTCAGTAGCTCGTGATGAGGACGGACCAAAAAGTGACGTCGACCTGTTGGTAACTTTCAAACAGCCAGTTGGCCTGACCCGGCTGATCCGACTTGAGGATAGATTCACGCAGATCTTTGGGAGGCGCGTAGATTTGGGTACTGAGAACAGCCTCCACCCGTTTATTAAGAACGCCGTTTTGAAAGATTCAAAGATTATCTATGAAGGATAGAAAGGATGATCTCTGCTTACACGACATTGCCAAAAGTTGCACGAAGATAACCGAATATCTTGGCAATGTCTCGGAAAAGGCATTTAAGAGCAATGAGCTGCTTCAAGACGCCGTGGTGCGAAATATCGAGATCATCGGTGAGGCTTCCAAGGGCATTAGCCCAGAACTCCGGGAACAGAATCCGGAGATCGAATGGAGAGAGATAATGAGAATGCGTGACAAGATCGTCCACCATTATTTCAAATTGGATCTAGATGTGATTTGGCAAACCGTAACCGAAGACATTCCACAGCTAAAGCTTAAGATCGACGACATACTCAAATCGACCCCTAACTAAACTGAGCCGTTTCGGCTCACTTCCAATTCTTTTCTTTCTTGAATCTTTTGATCACCATTTCTCGGCGGAGTTTTGGCAAATGGTCGATGAATAATTTGCCGTCACAGTGGTCGGTTTCGTGCATAAAGGCTCTTGCTGCGTAGCCTTCGGCGTCCTTTTCGAACCATTCGCCTTTTTCATCTTGTGCGCGGAGTCTTGCCTTCATCGGACGGGTGACTACGGCGGGAACCTTGCCGACCGATAGACAGCCTTCCTGGCTGGATTGTTCGCCCTCAGTGTGAATGATCTCGGGATTCGCGGCGATCAGCTTTATCCCATCGCAGTCCATAACGAACAGACGCAGATTCAACCCGATCTGCGGTGCGGCGAGCCCGACCCCGCTGTCGTCATACATCGTGTCGAACATATCGGCGCACAGGTCGGCAAGTTCCTGGTCGAACTTTTCGACCGGTTTTCCTACCCGACCGAGAACCTGTTCGGGATATTCTGTGATTTTCCTAACTGCCATAGATGCATCGGCGGCCCTTACTTACGTGCGGGCTACTGACACCATTATCGAGGTATGACGCCGCTGCGAGCTCCGCGGCGAAACGAACGGTGTGCGAAAAAGCCCTTTTCTTCGCGGGCCAGACATTCCCAGCAAACGTTATCTCGCTGGTTCGTAGGTGAAATGAACGTATTGTAATGCTCCATTTCCCGGTCGCAGCGGCTACAGCGAACAAAGGGCTTTTCGGTCGTCTTTGGGTCGATCGCTTCTATCATACAAACTCACAAATCGAATTGAAGTAGAATTAGTGTAGATGCGATCAGAGAAAATTTCCAACGCAGATCCCGTTATCGAACTGACCGGCTACGTTCTCGCGGGCGGCTCATCGCGGCGTATGGGCCGGCCAAAGCATCTTATCGAGTTGAACGGGGTGTCGCTTGAAAAGCGTGCGGCGAGTACTCTTGCAGAATTCTGTCTGGAAACAGTCGTCGTAGCGGGCCGTTTGAAACGCACCGCAAATGACATCCGCTCCATACCTGACAAAACGATCGGCGATGCGGCCGGTCCGCTCGTTGCTCTTTTCACCGCAGCCGAAGATTGCTCCACGGACCTGTTCGCAGTGTTACCGTGTGATATGCCTTTCATAGGTGCTGATATTTTCCTGATGATGTACGAGATGTTCGATACCTCCACAGACGCGGTCGTTCCTGTTCAGCCCGACGGGATCGTTCAGCCGCTAGTCGGTCTTTACCGTACTAGCGCCGTTCGTAAACACGCTCCGGACGTGATCGCATCAGGACGCCTGAGTCCTGCAGCATTGCACGATGCGATCTCAACGAGATATCTCGCGTGGACCGATATCCAAAAACTGATGAACGCCGATCTTTTCTTCACAAACCTGAATACCCCGGAAGATCTCAAAACAGCTAACTCGAAATTTCTAAAGGAGGCTGTGGCAAAGTGATTCCGAACTGCCAGCGGCGCATTCTCCGGAGCGCCTATTTCATTTTATTCCTGCAATTGACTTTCCAGACAGTCGTTTGGGCCCAGGGCGAAAATAAGATCGTAGTTTCGATTACGGATGCAAACGGTGCCGCAATCCCGGAGGCTCGAGTTCGAATAAGTTCCAGAAACGGAAAGGAATCGAACTGCGGCGTGGAGAATGAAGTGCCGGTTTGCTATGGTGCGTTCAGCGTCGGCGATATCATTGTTGTAACCGCCGATGGTTTCCAAATTTTTCGCCGAAGCATTCGCACAGATGATCTATCATCCGGAAAGATAGTGATTGTTATGGAAGTCGGGCCACCGACGATCTCTCCGATCCCGATAACGATCACCCGGGCCGACGCCACAATTGACCAAACTCCTGAAAGCGTTGTTGTTCTAAACAGAGAGGCTTTTAAGGCATCTGCGGCTCCAACTCTTGACGACACGCTTCGGCAAGTGCCGGGCTTTTCGCTCTTTCGCAGGACAAGCGGCCGCAATGCAAATCCTACGGCTCAGGGCGTTTCGCTGCGCGGAACCGGAGCAAGCGGTGCTAGCCGTTCGCTGGTAATGCTTGACGGCGTTCCGCTCAATGATCCGTTTGGCGGTTGGGTTCAATGGAATCGTGTTGCACCACTTTCCGTCGAAACGGTCGAAGTTCTTCGCGGCGGAGCGTCGAGCCTTTACAGCAATTCCGCATTGAGCGGCGCGGTCGATATTCGCACCCGCAGACCGCAGGAACAAGCCTTTTCGGGTGAAGTATTCGGAGGATCGTCGGGCACATTTGGAGCATCGGCATTCGCCGGAGCGGCTCCGAAGAGCTGGCTTTTTACCGCGACCGGCGGGCATTTCCAAACGCGTGGATATATTCCGGTTTCTCCGGAAGACCGCGGCCCGGTCGATTCGTTCGCGGGCGTACGAAGCTCGAATCTCTCGGCGATGATCGAGCGTTCGTTCGGCCGTTTCGCCACGCTGTTTTTCAAGCCGTTCTATTTCGAAGAGGCCCGCACGAACGGCACACATGCACAGATAAACCGCACTACATCGCGGAGTTTTGTTTTGGGCGGCGACTTCGACCTATCAGCCACGGACACTCCGAACAACAGCCGCATTGCCTGGCGCATTTTCGGCGGAACGCAGGTTTACGATCAAACATTTTCTGCCGTGAATGCATTGCGGACGTCGGAATCACTCACCCGCATACAGCGTTCGCCTTCGCAGAATCTCGGCCTTTCCGTGAATTACTTTGGCTCCCTAGGCAGACATTCTTTCGCTGCCGGGTTCGAAGGGCGCGAGGTGCGCGGCACCAGCAACGAACTCGGTGTTTTCAACGGAGTCATCACATCCGCGTTCGGTGCAGGCGGACGCGAACGCAACCTGGGTGTCTTCGCTAAAGATGTTTTCAGCGTTACGGATCGGCTCATACTTTCGGGTTCGATAAGGTTCGACCGCTGGAATAATTTTCGGGGACTGGCCGCATCGCGGAATCCGTTGAACGGCCCGGTAAACGCGACCGCCTTTCCGGACCGCGCCGAACAGGCGTTGAGTCCGCAGTTTTCCGTACGCTGGCAGGCAAACGATGGCCTTGCGTTTCACTCGGTCATTTCGAAAAGCTTTCGTGCACCTACTCTTAACGAACTTTATCGCGGCTTTCGGGTCGGCAATGTCGTCACGAATGCCAACGAAAATCTCCTCGCTGAGCGTGCCATTAATTTCGAGGCCGGCACAAGTTACCGGAGAGCACGGTTCGGCATTCGTGCCAGCTACTTCATTTCGGAGATAGAACGAGCAATTTCAAACGTAACTATCTCGTCAATTCCAATGCTGATCACTCGCGAGCGGCAGAACGCCGGAACCATCCGCGCCCAGGGATTCGAGGCCGATGCGAGCATTTATCTGAGCAATTTTTCGATCACAGCAGGTTATCTTTTTGCCGATTCCCGCATCCGCGAATTCGCGTCCGACCCACGCCTGTTCGGCAAACTTGTTCCGCAAGTTCCACGGCATCAATTTACAATTCAAGCAATTTTCACGAAAAACGAGTGGCAGGCATCTGCCCAATTTCGCTCGGCAGGCTCGCAGTTTGACGACGACCTGAACCTATTCCGACTCGAACCGTACGCACAGCTTGATGTGTTTGCATCACGCCGCTTTTCCGGCAAATTTACAATATTCGCCGCGGCCGAGAACATCTTCAATTCGCGCTATTCCGTCGGCCGCACCCCGCTCCGCACCGTTTCGTCCCCGATCACGATCCGGGCCGGCATCCGTTGGAATTGAACCACAGCAGTGAAATAAAAAAAGGCGACCGAACGCCGCCTCTCTTTAGAAAATTTATATATAGCTGCGAATCGCCAAAACAAGCGAAACCGCAAGGATCGCCTCTTATTCAGGCTGGCCTTTGCAGCCCTCGCCATAAAGTGCGGGCTGCTTGGTGCTGATGATCGGGTAGTTTTCGGCTTCTTTATTGATCTCGAGCCACGGAAGATACTCTTCGGGGATCGACATATCGGAGAAGATCGCTTCGACCGGGCATTCCGGCAAACACGCATCGCAATCGATGCACGCGTCAGGGTTGATCAAAAGCTTGTCCGGCAGTTCGTGAAACGCCTCGACAGGGCAAACGGCGGCACAATCGGTGTACTTACATTCAACACAAGGTTCAGCAACTATGTAGGTCATATCGTTTGGAGTCCGGCATTCAGGCGCCGGGGAAATCAAAGTAAAACCGTAATATTCAACCCTTTACTTGTCAAACCCTCGCGAACAAGTGTTAGAATGCCATCATAAATAGTTCGAATTAGACCGATAAATCAGGTTAAAAAACAGATGATAGAAACCAAAGCAGAACGCGAACTGGCGTTCGATTTTCTAAAGGTGACCGAGGCCGCTGCGATCGAATCTGCGAAGACGATGGGCCAGGGCGACCGGAAACACTCCGACCATGTGGCGGTCGAAGCGATGCGAGTCGTTATGGATCAAGTCCCGATGCGGGGCCGGATCGTGATCGGCGAGGGCGAACGTGACGAGGCTCCGATGCTTTATATCGGCGAAGAGGTTGGCGGTGCTGATTTCCCGAACGACGTTAGGGAACAGTTTCCGGAAGTAGATATTGCCGTCGACCCGCTTGAAGGCACCAATCTGTGTGCGCTCGGCGCAAGCAATGCGATCGCGGTTCTTGCCGCGGCCGAACGCGGCGGCCTGCTCAATGCCCCCGATATGTACATGGATAAGCTTGTTGTCGGGCCATCGTGTAAAGGTTCCGTGGACATCGAGGCGCCTGTAGCGGAAAACTTGCGAAACATCGCCCGCCGTCTTGGCCGCGATGTCGAAGACCTGACGGTCGTATGCCTGGACCGAGAGCGGCACAGGCAGTTGGTCGCAGATGTAAGAGCGGCCGGAGCGCGTATTCGCCTTATTTCGGACGGCGACCTTTCGACAGCGATCTCTGCCGCAGTGGCAGGCACGAACATCCACGCTGTTATGGGAATTGGCGGTGCGCCGGAAGGCGTGATCACGGCTGCTGCGATGAAATGTTTGAATGGCGAGATCCAGGCGAAACTAGTTTTTGACCATGAAAGGCTCGGCGTGGACAAGGACAAGGTGCCGCCGATCGATCAACTGATGAAGCGGATCAACTCAATGGGAATCACCGATCCGGACAAGATCTATGACACAAATGACCTGGCCCCGGGTAAGAAAATAATATTTGCCGCGACGGGTGTTACGGATGGTTCGCTGCTTCGCGGTGTTCG
>CAZXTS010000051.1:0-3035 GCA_964643745.1 uncultured Chloracidobacterium sp. | reverse complement strand
GAGCTTTTTGCACAGATCAAGAACAATAAATACCGCGACAATTTCAAGGTCATCGTCGGCGGTTCGGGCGGTTGGCAGATCATACAGACCGATATGTATGACGAGCTTGGCATCGACTGCGTGGTCGAAGGCCGGAGCGAATCGCAGGACACGCTCGATCTTTTTGAAAAGGCTATTCGCGGCGAAGATCTGCCGAAGGAGATCACGGTAAAACATCCCGTTGACCGCGAAGGCATTTTGTTTCCCGACACTCGGACAACATTCGGCGTTGTCGAGATGACGACCGGCTGCGGACGCCGATGCAAGTTCTGCGTTCCCGATCTGAATCCGCAGATCGATCTACCAAAGGACAAGATAATGGACGCCGTTCGGGCGAACGTCCGCGAAGGCAACAAGCAGATAAGTCTAGCGACCGAAGATATGTTCATCTGGGGCCAGGTGCACACCGATACGCCATTCTACTTCCCGAACCGCGAGGCACTGGTCGATCTTTACAAGAGCGTTGTCGAAACTCCCGGAGTCGAGCAGCACGTCTTGAGCCATTCGACGATCGCCCCGGCGGTGGTCGATCCGATTATGATCAAAGAATTGTCCGATCTGCTTCTGCCGAAGAGCCCGATACATTTTCCGTATCTGAGTTCACATCCGGAGAAGAAAGCCCTCGCACCGCTGATCGGTTTGGAAACAGGCTCTGTCAGCATGGCGAAAAAGATAATGCCCAGTAAAGGTATTCCGTTTGCGATAGATCACTGGCAAAGCGTCGTGCTCGAAGGGTTGAAGGTTTTGAACGAGAACAATTGGTTTCCGGCAATGACGCTAATTGTTGGAAATCCGGACGAGACCGACGAAGACATCATGGCGACGCTCGACCTCGTTTACGAAATGGAGCGCCGCGGGCTTTTCGCGTTTCTTATCCCATCGATCTTTACGCCGCTGCACGATACGCGGATGGAAATGGAAAAGGGCGTCACGCAGACAAAACAGCTTTCGCCGCTGCAGTGGCAGCTGATGATGAAATGTTGGAAGATGAACCTGAGGCCCGGACAATACAGTTGGTGGGGACCAACGGCTTGGCGTGTCGGCTCGATCGGGATGTGGCTCTATAAGCTGAGAAAGCTGAACGGTCCGAACTTTACATATCCGCTCTTGATGTTCGCCGGTGCGCTCAGCGAAAAGCGTTTAGAGAAGATGGGCAAGATCTACATCGGGAAACCGATCGAGACATTGAGCCGTGCTGAATTGCTTAAGACGGTGAATCCAAAAATGTGGAAACATTTTCGAGCCGATTGCGGCGATGTCCCCGAAGAATCGGCTGCCGTTGTTACAGCTTAGATCAGTTACTGAAAAATGTCGGAACAAGCCTACACATTAGATCTCAGCCAGGTTGGTGCCGGTGACGTAGCGATCGTCGGCGGTAAATGCGCGTCGCTTGGCGAATTGTTTCGCGAACTGACGACGCAGGGCGTCCGCGCGGTCGATGGGTTTTCGACGACCAGCCACGCCTACAACACGCTGCTAGATACGGATGGGCTTCGCGGACGGTTAAAAAAATTGTTGAAAGGCCTCGACGTTAACGACCTTGACGAACTCGCCCGCGTCGGCAGCGAAGCTCGTCGGATGATGATGGAAACGCCGTTTCCTGCCGAGGTTGAAGCGGCTATCATCGCCGGTTACGCGCGGCTCGGTGAGCGGATCGGGAAAAAGAATTTTGAGGTCGCGGTTCGTTCATCGGCAACCGCCGAGGATCTTCCTGATGCATCATTCGCCGGACAACAAGACACGATCTTGAATGTTCGCGGCGAAAAGCATCTTATCGAATCGTGCCGCGAATGTTACGCATCGCTCTGGACCGACCGGGCGATCTCTTATCGAACCGCAAAAGGTTTTGACCATTTCGACATTGCACTCTCGATCGGAATTCAACCGATGGTTCGTTCGGATATCGCGTGTTCCGGTGTGATGTTCACGCTCGACACCGAAAGCGGTTTTCGCGAGGCCGTGGTCATCAATGGCGCGTGGGGCTTAGGCGAAGCGGTCGTGCAGGGAATGGCGACGCCTGACGAATGGATCATTTTTAAGCCGACATTGAAGCTCGGGTTCCGGCCGATCGTTACACGAAAGCTTGGCGTAAAGGAAGTAAAAATGGTCTTTGCCGATGACGGTTCCGGAACGGTAGTACGGCCGGTCGTCGATACCCAAAGGAAGCGGCTTTGCCTTGCAGGGTTCGAGGTTCTGCAGCTTGCACAGTGGGCCTGCGCGATCGAAGACCATTATTCAAAGCTTGCCGGAAAACACCAGCCGATGGATATCGAATGGGCGAAAGACGGCATTACCGGTGAACTGTTCATTTTGCAGGCACGGCCCGAAACGGTCCATGCCCAAAATACTGACAACTTCATCGAAACCTACGAACTCACCGGTAGCCACGGAGCTCCGCTGACCTCCGGTGTCGCGGTCGGCCAAAAGATCGGCCAGGGCAAGGCTCATGTTTTGCTCGATGCGTCTAAGCTAAACACATTCAAGGAAGGCGAGATCCTCGTAACCACGATGACCGATCCGGCGTGGGAACCGATAATGAAACGCGCGTCGGCGATCGTTACCGAGCGTGGCGGACGAACCTGCCACTCGGCTATCATCAGCCGCGAGCTCGGCATTCCCTGTATCGTCGGAACCGGTGACGCGACCGAGAAGGTCAAGAACGGCAGCGAAATAACGGTCTCTTGCGCCGAAGGTGACGTTGGGAACATTTATTACGGGAACATCGATTTTGAGGTCCAGCGGCTAAAGATAACCGATACCGCACGGCCGAGAACGCAGATAATGATGAACGTCGGCGACCCCGACCACGCATTCAAGGTTTCGCGTTTGCCGAATGACGGCGTCGGTCTTGCAAGGCTCGAATTCATCATCAACAACCACATTGGTATTCACCCGATGGCGCTGGTAAATTATCCGAATCTTAAAGATCGGGAAACGATCAATACGATCGCCGCTCGAATTCAGGAAGAAGACCCGAAAGAATTTTTCGTCCGCTC
>CAZXTS010000050.1:0-15819 GCA_964643745.1 uncultured Chloracidobacterium sp. | reverse complement strand
TCGCTATCGACGGGCCTTCGGGTGCGGGAAAATCTACGCTCGGCAAGATGCTTGCTAAAGAGCTTGGCTTGCTATATTTGGATACGGGTGCGATGTATCGAGCTAGCGCTCTGGCGGTGATCAATGCGGGTTTTTCGCTTGATTCAAATGAACAAGCTGCTCGTATCGTCAGCGAGTCCGTAATAGAACTCGAAGGCGAACCCGATTCGCTGCTTGTTTTGTTGAACGGCGAAGATATTACCTCTGATATCCGTACGCTTGAAGTTGCACAGGCAGCTTCAAAGGTTTCGACCATTTCCGATGTTCGCCGCCGTATGGTCGAACTCCAAAGAGAACTCGGCAACAAGTCTCCAAAAGGCTGTGTGCTCGAAGGCCGCGATATCGGCAGTGTGGTTTTTCCAAATGCCGATATTAAGTTCTTTCTAACCGCAAAACCGGATGCCCGAGCACGCCGCCGCTTCGAAGAAGACAGGGGAAAGGGCCGTAATTCTACCTACGAACAGACGCTTTCCGAAATAAACGAGCGCGACGAACGAGATGTTGCCCGCGCCGATTCACCGCTCGCCATCGCCGAAGGTGCTGAGGTCATCGACACCAGCGATCTCGACCTAACGGAAGTTTTCGAACTTATGCTCTCCAAGGTGCGTGAAAGGAAAAGTGCGGCGGTTTAATTTCACATTCCGAAACGAAGTTTATTGCATTTTAGCGATCAGTCTGTTCCCGATGGTTGTCGGAATGATCGTGTTGGTGATCCTGTGGCTGCAAGGCCGACTCGGCGAATAACCTTTCCATCTTCAACAACGGCCATCAACTGCCATCAACTGCGCCAATTGCTATTGGTTCTAATGAACCGCTGTTAGAAAATATAACGGGCTCAGCACGATTTCGGATTTCGGATTTCGGATTGCTGATTGCAGACAAGTGAACACACAATATTATATGAACATCGGCGTAGATCCGACCGATCTGCTCGATCCGCGTTCGAGGGCACTGGCCACCGAACCGGCCGCCCATTTACGTCGGCGGTTCTGACCCGATCTTTATAAAACGGCAAGCTAAAGCTTGAACTCTGAACGAAAACGCCGATTTTTGTTCAGGTGTGTTCAGTTCGCGCGTGTTCGGAACTGAACAAAAATGGGCGAAAATGACCAAAAACGCTAAAAACGTCGATTTTTGTCCCAGATCGTCCCATTCGCGTACGTTCCGCGTGGGACAAAAATGGGCATTAATTGAACACAAGGCCGATCGTTGGTTCATGCGAACAGCATCTTGAGGCAGAAAATGTTTGGTTCGTGAATTGCCGCAAAAGTTTGACTTGGCAAGCCTCAGCCGATAACATCGAACGTGGGTTTTTGCTCCCGTAGCTCAGCTGGATAGAGCGACGGCCTTCTAAGCCGTAGGTCGCAGGTTCGAGCCCTGCCGGGGGTACCATTGCTTCGCGATTTGAGATCTCAAATTTGAGATCTGAAATTGCTCTTATGGCGGCTATAGTTCAGTGGTTAGAGCGCCTGATTGTGGTTCAGGATGTCGAGGGTTCGAATCCCTCTAGCCGCCCCATTCATCTTCTTTTTTCCCATCTGCGTCCGTTTTCGTTGTATTATCGAACCTAATTATGAACGCTGCTCTGTCCAGTTTCCTATGCTTAATGCCACTTTTGCGGAACAAACGTACCTTCGCATCGGCTTTTAGACCGCTAGGTCTGATAATAGTTGTCGCCTTGTTTTTTGGTGCTGTTTTTGCACAGGATCATGTTGATAATGAAGTGCTTGTAAAGATCTCGAGCGGCGGCGAAAGCCGGGGAATTAGCCGCCTTTCGCGTGAAGGCTATTCCGACGTAAAGCGGATCGGCAAGACAGATTGGTACCTGGTCAAGCTTTCTGATCGGCAAACGATCGCAGACGCTCTTAGATCGCTTGGCCGATATGACACGATCTTGGGAGTACAACCCAACTTCATTTATCGCCTTCATCAGATACCTAATGATCCTCAGTGGGATACGACCGGGCTTTATGGTTTGCAGCGAATTTCGGCACCGGCGGCTTGGGATATTACAACCGGAAGCCCGGAAGTTGTGGTCGCAAATATCGACACAGGGATGCGGTTGACGCACGAGGACCTCGCGGCAAATATATGGGTGAATCCGGGCGAGATCCCCAATAACGGGATCGATGACGACAATAATGGTTTCATCGACGATGTTCACGGCTGGGATTTTCGCTTCAACGACAACGATCCATCGGACCAACACGGTCACGGGACGCACACCGGCGGAACGATCGGAGCAGTTGGGAACAACGCACTCGGTGTGGTCGGAGTGAACTGGAACGTTCGGATAATGCCGATCAAGATATTTAGCCAAGCGGCAAATGACACGACGTCCGCAATGCTGATCGCCGCATACGACTATGTTCGGATGATGAAAGAACGAGGCGTGAACATTCGTGTCGCGAACAATTCATATGGCGGTTGTCCTGAGGCATGCGGCTATGATCAGGCGACGAAAGATGCGATCGATGCTCTGGGCGATGCCGGTGTTCTCAATGTTTTCTCGGCCGGAAATGCCGGATCGAATGTTGAACTATCTCCGTTCTATCCCGGAAGTTATGATTCACCGAGCATTTTGAATGTTGCTGCGTCAAATTTTTCAGATGGCCGAGCGAGTTTTTCTAATTTCGGCTTGATCTCGGTTGATGTTGCGGCGCCGGGAGCAGGGATCCAAAGCACGACCAACGGCTCGAATTCGTCTTATGGCCCGATGGGAGGCACTTCGATGGCGGCTCCGCATGTTTCGGGTGTTGCAGCACTACTTGCGGCCCATCATCCGCACCTTTCGGCTGCTTCGATAAAGGCGACGATAATGAATTCGTCCGATCAGTTAGCGGCCTGGAGCGGGGTCGTTCGATCCGGCGGTCGGTTAAACGCTGCGAATGCCTTGTTGTCGCCGACAATTTGTAACTTCGATCCGTCGATGAAAACTGTCGCACTTCCTACGAAAGGTGGTAGTTTTGTTGCCACGATCAATGCAGCGGCAAATTGTGACTATTCTGTTGCTACGGATGTAAATTGGATAAGCATTTTTGGACCAAAAACTCGAAGCAGCACTTCCAAAATAGAGTTTTGGGTAAGAATTAACCCGACCATTTCGCGACAAGGTGTTGTGCGAATAGGAGATCGCGAATTGTTGGTAACCCAAACACGATAATGTACTGTTGGAAATTTGCCGCTATTCCAACTTTTTCCTTAATGGAAGCGTCTAACCGTTTCGACAAGTGGAAATTATAGCCCCGAAAAGACGACTTTATGTTGCCATTGCTCTTTTAATCATTGTATAATTTACGTTCGTATGCGTCTTGA
Source organism: uncultured Chloracidobacterium sp. (assembly GCA_964643745.1). Taxonomy (GTDB): domain Bacteria; phylum Acidobacteriota; class Blastocatellia; order Pyrinomonadales; family Pyrinomonadaceae; genus OLB17. The sequence continues at coordinate 12,465 of CAZXTS010000050.1, read as the reverse complement.
ATAACAAAACGCATTCCAACTTTCGGTAGAATTTCGTTCAAGGAAATAACAAATGAGTAATACGATCGCTGCTTTCCGCAGACTCACCGTTTTTGCGACAGTTGTCGCTTTATTAAGCCTTCCGACCTTCGGCCAGATCAAGCTTCGCACCGCGATGGACTATGATGGTGACGGAAAGGCCGATTTTACGGTCTTCAGGCCAAGCAACAATACTTGGTATTCGGCACTTTCGGGCAGTGGCGGTACTACCGCTAACAACTTTGGCTTAGCCAACGAAGATTTCATGACGCCGGGCGACTACGACGGTGACGGCACCGGAGATCTTTCGGTTTGGCGTGATACGGACGGTGTTCACTACCGCATCCTGAGTTCTAACAGCACGTTTACAGCTGATCCGTTCGGTATTTCAGGTGATGAGCCGGTCAATCGTGATTACGATGGGGACGGCAAGACAGATCTTGCGGTCGTCCGCAGAACGAATGGCCAGATGATCTGGTACATTTACCGAAGTACGGATCAGGGTTTCTCGGCGGTCCCGTTTGGTCTTTCTACGGACTTTACCGCTCCGGGCGACTACGATGGTGACGGAAAGTTTGACCTTGCGGTCCAGCGTCCGGGTGCTACTGCTTCATCGCAGGCCACTTTCTTTGTCAATCGCAGTTCTGACAACGGATATACTATAGTTCAGTGGGGCTTGAGCAACGATCTTGTAGTTCCCGGTGATTATGACGGAGACGGAAAGACGGATTTTGCCGTTGTGCGGGAGGGAGCGACAGCTCTTGACCAGCTCACCTGGTTTATTCTCCGAAGCTCCGACGGTGGATTTATAATTGGTCCTTACGGCGTTACCGGCACGGATCTTACGACCCAGAACGATTATGACGGAGACGGAAAGACGGATATCTCTATATGGCGGAATTCGACCGGTGAGTTCTACGTTCTTAGTAGCCTTTCAGGCTCGACCTTTGGTCTGACGTTCGGCTCGCCGAATGACTTTCCGGTTGCGGCATACGATACGCACTAGTTGCTTTGTTTTTGAACGAACAGATCTAGGTTGAGGACTAAATTGTCTTCAACCTTTTTCTTTATTATTCTAGTTCCAAGAATTGGGGGCGCAGCATATCGGATCGATCACAAATACTATTGAAAGGTACAGGGGCAAAGCTGTCGCGATAATTGGCGACATCGTTGCTGATCAGTTCCTAAGCGGTACGATCACACGCGTTTCACGTGAGGCTCCGGTCTTTATTATGCGGCACGACGAAACCGAGACCCGTCCCGGCGGAGCCGCGAATGCAGCGGTAAATGTCGGCTCGCTCGGTGGTAACCCGTTGTTGGCAGGCATAGTCGGCTCGGATGCATCGGGTGATCTTCTGATCAGCGAGTTGGAATATAGAAATGTAAACGTTAGCAATATTCTACGGACGAGCGATTTACTTACAACCACCAAGATCCGCGTGCTGGCCGGGCACCAGCATGCTCCACGCAGTCAGGTTATCAGGATAGATCATGAGCCAATTGGAGATATTAATGCCAGAAATAAAGAAGCGATCCTGAAAAATGCAGAGGCTGTTTTGGCAATTGCCGACGCGGCCGTTATCTCAGATTATGGTTATGGAACCGCTGGACTTGATGTGTTTGACGCTTGTTTGAAGATCGCAGATCAGCGGGGTATCCCGATCTTGGTCGATTCCCGCTCTCGCCTTGCAGAATTTCGTGGTGCAACGGCCGCAACACCGAATCAGGAAGAAGTGGAAAATCTGTTGGGCGGCGAAATGACCGATGGTGCATGTGAGCAGCTTCGCGAAGAACTTGACTACAAGGCTTTGCTAGTAACATGTGGAAACAAGGGAATGCGGCTTTATCAACAGGGCCGCCCATGCATCCATTTTCCCGCGGTCGGTTCGTCGGTTGCGGTTGATGTAACTGGGGCCGGTGATACAGTGATCGCTGCGTTTGCGTTGGGGTTGGCCGCTGGGCTGAACTTTGAAGAGGGAGCGCGAGTCGCAAACCATTCCGGCGGGATCGTTGTAATGAAAAGGGGAACCGCATCGGTTTCGGCCGAAGAGCTTCGGCTTTCTCTTGAAGCTGAAAGTTCGGATGTGGTTTCGCACCCTGATATGTCGCACTCGGCCTGAAATCAAATGGAACATACCGATCGACCCATTTACGACCGAGATATTCTGATCGAGCTTGTTGACGAAAGGCGATCCGCCGGCAAACGAATAATCCTGACGAATGGATGTTTCGACCTTTTTCACGTCGGCCATATTCGCTATTTGGCCGGAGCAAAAGCTCTAGGCGGTTTTGTCGTGGCAGCCTTAAATTCCGACCGGCAGGTTCGAAGTTTGAAGGGTGAAGGCCGGCCATTTATGCCTGAAGGCGACCGAGCCGAAATAGTAGGCTCTTTAAGATCAGTTGATGCCGTAACAATTTTCGACGAGCCTACGGTTGAGGAATTGATCCTGGCTATAAAACCGGATATTCATGCAAAGGGCACCGACTATACGACCGAAACGGTTCCGGAACGCGACATTGTTCGTTCTTACGGCGGGGTGGTCGCAATTGTTGGTGACCCCAAGGATCACTCCTCAACAGCACTGCTTCGCTCAATGGGACGGTCTTTGTAACGGCCGCCGAATATGCCGCCCGAGATCAGCATCGAAAATCTAAGTTCAAAGAATAAACACGACTTAACGATCGAGGTCTGGGAGTTGCTCGACTGCGTGAGCGTCGGAGGGTCGGAGATCGAGATCATCGAAAAATTAGTTGGCAAAGTTTTTGGGGGTGGCGCTGTTGAATCACCTATGACTGTCGCCCGTCTGCTCGCGGATGAAGGTGCAGAGTTGCGGCATTCTGAGATAATGAACCTTTACGTTTCGCGCAATTCGGAAACGATCTATGACGCAGAATTGCGCAACCTTGTTAACATCGACGATCTTGAAAAAGCAGCGTCATCATTGCAAAGAATGGAGAATCTAAGGCGAAAATACGAATCCGAAGCCGATGAGCTTGGCCTACGGCTGCTTCGCGAAAAGGCAATTAAGTTTAAGAAAACGGCACACGAACGCTCTCTAAAAATGGTTATGGACGAGCAAGGCCGCTTAATGAACGCGGAGATCGCTGAATGGATCACGCATTGGGTGCGGACGCCGCAAATGTTCGATAGTTGGCTTACGCTCAGACTTCGATCTGAAGAATTTCGCGAATGGTTTGGCGGTGGAGAAGGCAATGCATAGGTTTTACGCACCGCCGAGTGCTTTCAAAGAAAGTACTGTTTGGTTGACGGTCGGCGAAACGCGACATTTGAGCGACGTTTTGCGATTGCGGGTTGGGGACGAAGCAAATGTGTTTGATGGCGAAGGTTCTGAGTATTACTGCCGAATAAGTAAGATCGGAAAAGACGAAGTTTCACTCATAACTCTCAATAAAATAGGGCCATCTGCCCCGGAATCGCCCTTGGTCCTGCACGTTGCTGCAGCAATAACACCGCCGGACAAATTCGATCTTGTCGTTCAAAAATGTGTCGAGCTCGGTGTGCACCGGTTCACGCCGCTTGTTACCTCAAGATGCGAAGTTCGAGTCAAAGATGGATCTAAAAAGCTTGAACGATGGCGACGCATTGCGTTTGAAGCAGCAAAGCAATGCGGTCGGGCAAGGCTTATGGCCGTCGAAGAGATCGCGGATTTCCGTCCATTTATCGATGCGGAAAGGGATCAAATAATAATGTTCAGCGAACGTGATGGGAAAAGTTTTGATGAAATTCCTAGGTTGACGACCTTCACAGCGATATACGGCCCAAAGGGTGGTTGGGAAGATTCGGAACTTGAAGCCGCCCAAGCCGTCGGCGCAACCATCATCACTTTCGGCGGACGAATTCTGCGTGCGGAAACGGCGGGTATCGCACTAACGGCGATCCTACAGCATCGGTTTGGTGATATGAATTAGATAGTTGTTCGCGAAACCCTGGGTCGGTAATACGAATCGCCTCGTTGGGTCATGCCGGCTTTTTTCCCGACGGAATGGATGACCGACTCAAGGAGTTCTTTGCTTGAGATCTTGAAGCTCACGTTCCCACTCACATCCGCATCAGCATCGTTAAAGCTGATGATCATATATCGCCACTTTTCCTTGATCAAGCCGCCAAGAACGCTGCCCGGCAGCGGAATATTTCTTACTATATTTCCAGTGTTTGAGGTCACTGAACGAGAATCTGGGTAGATCACCTGCATGTCGCTGAACGACAGCGAGAATTTTTCTTTCCCGTCCTTGCCGTAAAAAACGATTCGTTCGTTTATGTCATCAATACGAATTGTTCCCTCTTCCCGCTTACTAAAGCCGAACATTCCACCTTCGTATTTCGCCTTAAAAGTTGGCGGTGCGGCTGGGACATCGATCTTGGTCGGCCGATCGTCTTTTTCAACGGGACGAACCTGTGCGATGCCTTCGATCGAAAAGAGCGAAAGTAGAAAAAACGAAAAAAAGATCGATCTCATTTGAGCCTTCCTTAAAGAAAGTGAATATCTGTCCTGACACTACATAGACGCAGATTGGGCCAGGTTAGTTGTCAAGCCGCCACGCGAATTTTCGCATCATCAAGATACGGCCGAAGTCTCTGTTCCGCAAGTTCAACATATTCTGGGCTTATCTCTGAACCAAGCCAACGACGCTTCAGAAGATGTGCGATCTTCGCAGTAGTGCCCGAGCCCATGAAGGGATCATAGATCAAGTCACCTTTATTTGACCAAGACCGTATCTGGTCCTCGGCAAGCTTCTCGGGAAATATCGCAGGATGCTCAAAAGCTATCTTGTCTTTTGAACTCGAGGTCCCGACATTGTAAAAGAAAATATTGTTTACTTTACGTTCTTTTGGGGCAATGTGGTCGTGCGCCAGGTCGTTTCGCCCGACTTTCGTTATGCGAAAAGATTTGAACGCCTTTTCCTGTTTTATCGGTTGTGTAAGCGGGTTAAAAGTTTTCGGCTGTCCTTTTGAAAAGCAGAAAATATATTCGAAACACTGCCGATAGCGCTTTCCGCAATCGCTCGGTATGGGGTTGTTCTTCGCGTAAATCATTGTGTCGTGAACCCGAAACCCGGCTTCGCGGAAAGCAAATGCGTGTTTGAAACTTGTGAGAGTTTCGTCACCATTCACCGTCCGGTCACCGACGACCCAGATGACCACGCCTCCCTCTTTCGTTTTCGCAAAAAGCCCCTTGGCTATCTCCCCAACCGGAAAATGATAACCGTTGTATTCACGTAGATCGTCGTAGGGCGGACTGGTTATCGACATATCGACGAATCCATCCGGCATCCGTCTTATCGTATCCAGGCAGTTTTCACTATAGATCTTGCTTAACTGGAGCATATTTTTTAAAAGTTAGTTTCACCGAAGGTGTGTTTCCACGAAATCGATTGCTCAATAACTTTAAGCCGCTTCCTTTCCATTTCGCTGCAGAAAGGCAGAAGTTTTTCGATCACGATCTTTGAAAGGGCAGTGCCAAGACTTCCGGAATGATAGGATAGATTCGATAGATAATGTAATTTCAAACTACCGGAACTGTCACGATGAAACTTCTGAAATTCAGTTTGTTGCAGATCTTCCAGAACCGTGCCGCTCGGGACAACCAACCGAGGTACTTCATGGTTTCCAATATCGTTTGAGAGAGTGCCAAGAAGAAGGACCGCGATCAGCATATTCTGGTCCTTCTGTAGGCTGCTGCTTACATCGTCCAGCGCGTGTTCGTGTTCCGAGCGAGGAGAGAAGCGAAATAAGGCAGGATCGGTGATCCGCGAATCCGATACGATCCCGATCACAACGCTTTCCCCGACCAACATTGAAACAAACGAACCGAACGTGTCCCCGGTCGCTTCCGCAGCGTTGAGCCGAGCGATATACAAAACGTGTGATGTCGATCCGACGATGCTGGCGATCTTCATACGATCATGGTCTTCCGGCCATTTCCGGTATTAGAAACAAGAGCCACCACAAACCGAGCTGTGCACAAAGAATTAAAACGGTCGCAACAAATAGCTTGATCGCATCACTCGAACCGCGAGGTTCGGATGGACGCAAAACTGAGTAAACACCAAAAGCGAATGCCAACGGAATAAATACAATTCCGAGCAATGGAACGAGCGAATAGACGACGCATGCCCAGGCAGTGCTTGATCCGGGTTCCGCTCCGCGCGTAAAAAGCGGATCGGCACTTTGGTCGATGTCCGACCGCTTCATCATATTAGTCTTTCATTTTTCGCGCGCCGTTGCAAGAGCGGCGCGCACAGGCGGATCTTAAACAAAATCCCATTTAGCAAGAAATCTGCTGATGTGGTCGTTTTCTTCCTTGGCCGCTTCCGATTCAAGAAAGGCGCGAAAATCTTCCTGCTCGGTAAAATATTCTTCTTCTGTAAGCTTCCCCGCGAAACTCACCATTCGCAGCCAGATCAGATAAGTGTTTAGCGTGTCGATCAGGTTGTATTCAACTATTTTCGCTATCTCGCCAGCGAGCCACATATCGACGACCTGGTCGCCGGTCGCATCGATCTTCCCAGGAAAGCCGCAAAGCCGAGCCATATCGTTTAACTTAGGCGTCATCGCGAATCGGGAGAATTTTGTCATCAAGTCCAAGTGTGCTTCGCTGTTTCGCGAATCGAAATAATCTCGGCCTTCCCAGGGCTTTGCCGGGCGTGAGTTGAACGCTTCGGCCCGAATCTCGTTGACCATTCCACGCTGGATCAAAACCTGTATGTCTGACTCCGAAGAATTGTAACCAACCAGCTGTGGATTTCGGACGCCGATATAATGGAGAAACTTGCCAATGATCTCGGCTTCATCGACCGTAGTCTCTGCGAACGGTAATTTCGGAAGGGAATTAAGGGCAAATTCGATGTGGCGTTCGCCATCAACATGAACTACGCGGCGCGATAGAAACGCGATCGACACGACCCGCGAAAATAGGTATTTTACGAACGGCCGAGGACACGTTTCTGCATCGTATCCTCTAGTTTCTTGCCAAAGCTTTTCGATCGCTTCAAGCTCGGTCGTCTCGGGCAGCATGTCGTACAACCTGATCGCACCCGCAGCATCGGGAACCCATTCAAGATCGAAAAACCAGACCGGATCATGTATGTCGTTTTTAAGCATCGAGGTGGAAGTTTAGCACAGCCAAATGCCGCAATTAAATATTGTTCGAGCTAGTCTCGCTTGCGGTTGATAAGGCTGGCCGAAAAACCGGCGCCGAAGCCGTTGTCGATGTTGACGACGGTGACGTTTGACGAGCATGAATTTAGCATTCCAAGAAGTGCAGCGATCCCGCCAAACGAGGCGCCGTAACCAATGCTGGTAGGGACGCCGATGACCGGCACCGAAACTAAACCGCCTACTACGGACGGCAAAGCGCCTTCCATACCGGCGACAACTATCACAACACTTGAGGTCTGTAGCCGTTCGCGTTCGGCTAAGATCCTGTGAACACCGGCAACGCCTGCATCCCAGATCCTTTGAACTCGGTTCCCCATCGTCTCGGCCGTTAACGCCGCTTCTTCGGCTATTGGGATGTCGCTTGTTCCAGCGGTACACACGGTTATTTCGCCGAAACCGGTATCCTTTCTGTCACGAAAGACACGGATAAGGCGGGCCGATTCGTGCCATTCCGCGTCAGTGAAAATATTTCGAATATCACCGTAAACATCGGCGTTCGTGCGGGTGATCAGAACATTTGGCGAGCGTTCAAGAAGCCTTTCGAAAATGCCGCAGATCTGCTTCGAGGTCTTGCCCTCGCCAAAGATAACTTCGGGAAAACCCTGTCGATGGGCGCGGGAATGATCGACACGGGCAAAACCGATGTCTTCAAACGAAAGATCCTTGATCTGTTTTGCCGCGTCGGCCTCAGAAATGCCTCCGCCGGCCAACCTTCTTAGGATAGCCTCGATATCGGATGTCTTCATATAACGAAGAAATAAGAGATCATATTGCCCAGGCCTCAAAATGCTTAGGTGCGTTACGGAACAAAAAAACCGCGATCAGAGATACTGACCCGGCCGTAAAAAGGTGACTAGATTCTTCTTGTTAATTTGCCGGTTCGCTGAACGGCCCGGTCTGTTCAAAATAGTCTAGCATATCCCGGGCTTCTTCGGATTCAAATTCAAATGCCATTTGCTCGAGCGCAAAGACCGCGATGTCCGTGTATAACGGATCGTCAAGCAATATTGCAACATGCTGTACCGGAAGCATCGCTAGAGTCTCAAAGGCGATAGCTCTAATATGAGGCACCTCTGTTTGACGAATCACCTCGGCGATCTCGCCGGCCGAGAACTGCGAGGCAAGCCGATCGCCAAGGTGGTCAAGTTTATCAAAATCGTTCCGTTCCAACGCACGTGTTGCGAGCTGAACAAACACTTCGGCAGCTCCGCTTTGTGCCTCAAGGACGCTGGCGCAGGTTTCAGCCAGACGGTTCAGTTCACCCAAGCTGCTCTTATTCTTACCTGATTTCTGAGATTTAGAATGTTCGTCGATGGCAGACAGCAACCGACTGAGTTCCCAATCCGCATGGGTGTCATAAGCAAACTTTTGTTGGGGTTCTTTGTTGGGCTGAATGGTGCTGGCTTTAAGGGCTCCAACCAGCATATCCTTCGTCATCGGCCTTAGGCCTTTCCAAACTTCTTCAACTTTTAGCCCGAGATCTTTGATCATCATTTCGCCAAGTAAAGTTTGCAACTCATCGCCAATGATGTCAAGCGTTTGTTTTCAGGGCTCCCAAAAAACAAGCGATCACCCCAGATCGATACACTTCAGGTCGTTTCCATTCTCTGTTCAACTTCGTTCAGCAAGCCGTTTCGTGTTTCGTCGTTGGCAACATCAGGAATGACGACTACAAGAGCGAAAGGCTTGCCGGAAAATCGTCTGAGTTCCCAGCTTTCCGAATCGTCGTAAGATCGTCGCGAGAACCAAATGCACTCCGTTTCGGAATGACCTTTCTCGATCGACGGGTTGAGAGCAATAACAGAAGCTTGAAAATCCTCCGGTCCCAGAGCCTTTCTGGGATTCCAACCGTGTCCTATATATTGGTCGACCACGGCTTTGATCTCGAGGCTATCCGTCATTTTCCGGTCGCTGGGTTCGTTGCAACGTTTGTACTGCTGGATGCGTTGAAGTCCACATTCGCATTAAGGGGCACCATGGTATTGGCAAGGACATTTGCCGCCTCTCTTTCCTTTTGCGCACGACCCGTTCCGGCCGATTTATGTGTGCCAGCAAAAAGGTCGCCGACCGCAAGTCGCCAATTCCCGTTCTCAAGAATGAAAGGCAGATCTTCCCATCGATTATCCTTGGAATTGAAAACCTCGAGATTTCCCATGCCATCCATAACTCGTTCGTCACGTATTTCCGGAAGACTTTCTGCGAATGTCGTCGCAGTAAATCCGTTCTCGAAGACCTTTTCTATCGGCGAACTTTGTTTTTGCGAAACCATCACCGCAAATTCCTGTGTCTTTTTTGACATAGTCGCCTTTATTGCTTCAGTGTCTTTACTCTTTACCGCAGCATACAACAGCTTATACGCCTCGGTCGGCGAACTGGCGGCGGGGCCGGTTGGAGTGCTTGTTGGAGTGTCGCTGCATGAAGCGACGATGCCAGCAGCAAGAGCAAGAACAGACGTCAGCAGGAGTAACCGAGTGATCGGTCCAATGCGATAAGAACGAAGTGATAACATATTCACAATTATATTGTTACTTCGAAAGGATGTAAATTTGAGCCTTATATGAAAGCACTGCGGGTTACCAATAACGGACTGCTGGTTGATGATATCCCAATTCCGGAAATGCGGAATGAGACGCTTGTCAGGGTAATGGCGTCGGGCATTTGCAACACAGACCTTGAGATCGTCAAGGGGTACGCCGGATTTCGAGGGACGATCGGGCATGAATTTGTCGGGGTCGTGGAACGCTCGTCGGACAAACCAGAATTTGTCGGTCGCCGCGTGGTTGGCGAGATAAATGCCGGCTGCGGCACTTGCGAACTTTGTATCACGGGCGATGAACGCCATTGCCCGAAACGGACGGTTGTGGGCATAAAGGGTCGTGATGGGTCGCATGCCGAATATCTGATGCTTCCGTCTCGAAATCTATTCGCTGTTCCGGACAATGTCCCCGATCGCGATGCTGTTTTTGTCGAACCTTTCGCGGCCGCGCTTGGTATTACCGAACAGATCGAGGTTAAACCGGATACGAATATAGCGGTGATCGGCGACGGAAAGCTCGGGCTCTTGTGCGCTTTTGCGTTGTCAACGAGGTCAAATAAGGTAACCCTTATCGGAAAACATGCATCCAAACTCCAAATCGCCGCCGAACGCGGTATTGATACAATGGTTGCCGATGACATTGAAACCGCAGAGAATGCGTTTGATATCGTTGTCGAAGCGAGCGGATCCGAATCGGGATTCGCCTCTGCACTTGATCTGGTTAGGCCGCGTGGAAAGATCGTACTTAAGTCGACGTTTAGTGGTATGCCGAAATGGGAAGCGTGGCGTGTTGTCGTTGACGAGATCACGATCGTCGGTTCACGATGCGGGAGATTCGGCCCGGCTTTAGAGCTTATGGGGATCAATGAATTCCGGCTTGATCCGCTTATTTCCGCAGTGTATCCGTTGGCCGAGGCCCTTGATGCGATGAAACATGCCGAGCAAAAAGGAGTTTTGAAGGTTTTATTGACCAATGCGAAATAAGTCGGCAAGGGTCGGAACGAATTTTTACTAATCATTTGAACGTTTTGTTAGAATCATAGGTTGGAGATTTACGATGAAATATATGTTCCCCGCGATCAATAGGTCGATCTCGATCAGTGCACTCCTGATGACTATTGGGCTTTTTGCTTTTTCGGGAGTAGTGTCGGCCCAAGCTCCTACTAACGGTTTTGCCACTCCGGCGCAGATGTCGGATATCTTCGCCGATATCGCGCGTCGGGTCGAACCGGCGGTCGTAAGCATTGATGCAAAGGCTCGCGTTCCCGAAGTTACGGCACGCCGGCAACCGGGTGCACCTGCTCAGCCGAGTGACGAGGACGATATTCTTGAGTTTTTCCGGCGACAGATGCCCCGGCGGTCCGCACAGGCCGTTGGCAGCGGTTTCATTATTGACAAGGCCGGTTATGTTATTACAAATGCTCATGTGGTCGATGGGGCGATTAGAATAACCGTAAAGCTTGACTCAGGTGAAGAACTACCTGCGGAAGTTCTTGGCGCTGATGAAGAGACTGACATTGCCGTTTTGAAATTGAATGCCGGCCGTGACCTTCCGTTCGTAACGCTTGGCGATTCTGATAAGGCCCGCGTTGGCGATTGGGTTCTGGCCCTCGGTTCGCCTTTCGGTCTATCAAAGTCTGTAACGGCCGGGATCGTATCGAATCGCCAGCGTGAAACGATGGTCAGTTCGCCCTTTCAAAAGTTCATTCAGACCGACGCGGCTATCAATCGCGGAAATTCTGGCGGCCCGCTTGTAAACATCATGGGCGAAGTGATCGGTGTAAATTCGCAGATCGCGACTTCGACCGGCGATTACAACGGCGTCGGGTTTGCCCTGCCTTCTAACGAAACACGCTTTGTCTATGAGCAGATCCGCGAACACGGCCTGGTCAAGCGTGGATTCCTCGGAGTTTTGCTTGATTCCGTAAAAACAGAATTTGCAAAGGTTTACGGGCTTGGCGACACGCGTGGTGCGATCATCACAGACGTTCGTGCCGAACAAGGCCCGGCTGCTGCTGCGGGCTTGAAGTCCGGCGACATCGTTGTCGGGTTTAATGGCAGGCCGGTCGCAAATGCTCAGGATCTGATCACAAAGGTCGCGAGCACTTCGCCCGATTTTCCGGTCGAACTCGACGTTCTTCGCGAAGAGAACAACAGCTTCGTTACCAAGAAGATCAACCTAAAGCTTGGTCAGCGGCCGCTGCGAGCCGGGAATGCAAATGCAAATCCGGACAGCACACGGCTTCCGCTTGAACGAACGAACGAACCGACCAAACCATTTGGCCTGACGCTGGCGGAATTGACGCCGCAGCAGGCGACGACCTTTAAGCTCGAAGGCCAAACCGGCGTAGTCGTCAAGGAGATCAACCCTGAAAGCTTTATAGCTGACGTGAAGCTTTCAACCGGTGTTGATGCTCTGGGCGAAGGCGATGTCATCGTTCGGATCAACCGTGTGCCAGTGACTAACGAAAAAGCCTTTGCCGATACCGCCGCAAAACTGAAGAAAGGCGACCCGGTCGTGCTCCACGTAATGACATTCGACCCGCGGGCTCGCATCTCACAGCTAAAGATCGTTCAGTTCACGGTTCAATAGAACCACATACTTCGATTCGCAAGAGCCCGGGCATCCACGCTCGGGCTTCTGCATTTATTGCCCATTTTCCGCGCTTTTTCCGGCCGTGTTCCGCGTCCGTTCCGGGGCGTGCCGGGCCTGTTCTGGGCCTGCTCCATC
>CAZXTS010000049.1:0-16640 GCA_964643745.1 uncultured Chloracidobacterium sp. | reverse complement strand
AGTAGAATTGCAAACAGTTTTACTGAACAATTTCTCTTTTCATTTTTGCTAAAGTTCGACTACCTCAAAGGCAGGGGTTCCGGCACCTGGTTTTGCAGATGTTTATCCGCAGTTTATCGACCGCGGGAGAGTTCTGAAGAATGGCACAATTTTTTCCAAAAAGTGCGAATTATCTTGCCCGGATCAGCATGATCATGGGTGTTGTTCTCGCCGGCACGGCGTTCTTTGTTTATACACAGGTCGCAAGGTCATCCTATTTGACCGGGCGGTATGTGGAAAAGCAGCAACCCGTGCAGTTCAGCCACAAGCACCACACCGGTGACGACGGTATCGATTGCCGATATTGCCACACTACGGTTGAAACAACCGCTTCGGCGGGAATGCCTTCAACACAGACGTGTATGAATTGCCACAGCCAGATCTGGGCTGACAGCCCCTATCTGGAACCGGTTCGTGCAAGTTATCGGGACAATAAACCCATCGAGTGGGAACGGGTTCATGACTTGCCGGAATATACATATTTCAATCACAGTATTCACGTGGCGAAGGGCATCGGATGTTCGACATGCCACGGGGAAATTGACAACATGGCTGCCGTTTATCAGGAGAACACCTTACAGATGGAATGGTGCCTTGCATGCCACCGCGAGCCTGAAAAGTTCATCCGTCCGAAAAGCGAGATATACAACATGCAGTGGAAAGATGGCGATATTGAGCCCGAAACAAGGCTTGATCTAAAAAAGGAATACCGGATCAGAAGCCGCGAAATGTTGACAAGTTGTTCAGTTTGCCACAGGTAAATAGTTGAGGGATCACGATCAAGATGCCGACAAAGGAAAGCACTAAAAGTTTTGCAAGCCTCCGCGAGAAGATCCTTGGACGGAGCGGCAAGGACTATTGGCGAAGTATTGACGAATTCGTCGATGCTCCGGAGTTTGCCGAATACGTAAAAGGCGAATTTCCGCAGCATGCAGACACTTGGGACGATTCGCTGAGCCGGCGAAACTTCGTAAAGGTGATGGGAGCTTCGCTGGCACTTGCAGGCCTCTCCGGCTGTGTGATCCAACCGCCTGAAAAAATAGTTCCTTACGTAAACGCTCCGGACGATATGTTGCCCGGGCGGCCGATGTTCTACGCGACTGCAATGTCTCTTGGAGGCCTTGCTACCGGCCTTCTTGCAAAATCGTATGACGGCCGACCGATCAAACTGGAGGGCAATCCGGACCACCCCGGAAGTCTCGGTGCGACAGATAGTTACGCGCAGGCATCTCTCTTGGATATGTACGATCCGGACCGCTCGCAGGAAGTTCGCTTCCGAGGCAGTTCCTCGACCTGGCAGAATTTCATGACCGCGATCCGCGGCGAGATCGAATCTGCCCGTGCAGATGGCGGTGCCGGTGTGCGGTTCCTTTCCGAAACGGTAACCTCCCCTACGTTGCAGGATCAGTTTCGGCGTCTTGCGGTGGAAATGCCAAACGCTCGTTGGTATCAATATGAACCGCTTAACAATGATAATTCGATGTCTGGATCTCGGATGGCATTCGGTTCGCCCGCGCATACTGTCTATAAGTTTGATCAGGCCGAGCGCATCCTTTCGCTTGATTCGGACATCTTCTCGGGATTCAACGTTCGTTATATGGCTGACTATGCGAAGGGCCGCCATCTTACGGACGAAAAACGAGATATAAACCGACTCTACGCGATCGAGACCACAACCACACTGATGGGTGCAAAGGCCGATCATCGTCTGGCGATAAAGCCAAGCCAGATGCTTGAGGCGGCAAAGGCAGTTGCGACGGCAGTAGGCGTTTCAGGGGCAACATCGACCTTTGCGGACACGAACGGCTGGATCGCCACAATGGCAAGAGACCTTTCGGCGTTCCGAGGCCGATCATTGGTCATAGTCGGCGAACATCAGCCTCCGGCGGTGCATGCTATAGCACATGCGATCAATGCAGCTCTGGGAAATGTCGGGACGACGGTCGTTTACACTGAACCGCTGGCCCCAGCTGAAAAAACACAAACAGAGCAGCTCAAGGAACTCGTTGCTGATATCGATGCAGGCCGCGTAAAGCTTCTTGTTTTTCTTGGCGGAAATCCGGCATACAACACGCCTGCGGATTTGAGATTCGATTTGAATCGTTTGGGATCGGATATCAACAATCCGAAGGTTCGGACTCGGGTTCACGTTGGGCTCAATTTTGATGAAACCGCTGAGATCAGCCAATGGCATGTTCCGGCAAAGCATTTTCTTGAAATGTGGAGCGATGCCCGAGCTTTTGACGGAACCGCAACATTGATCCAGCCTCTGGTTGAACCGCTTTACTCCGGTAAAAGTTATCACGAAGTGGTGCAGCTTTTCTTCCGCGAGAATTTCGACAAGCGCGACGCGGACATCGTGCGTGAATACTGGCAGGCCCAAGGGATCAATCAAGGCACAACGCAAGCAGTTGCAGGCCCGACACCCAGCGTTGCTGGTACGCCAGGCCCGGACGCCGGGCAAACTGCCGCGGCTTCGAGTTCTTTCGAAGACCGTTGGCGAAAGGCAGTTCACGATGGATTTGTAGCAAATACCGCTTTCCCCGCAAAAGCTGTAACGGCCAGCACCGCATTTCTATCGCAACCGATGAATGCTCCGGCATCATCCGGTCCGCTGGAATTTGCGATCTTGCCCGACCCGACGATCTACGACGGACGGTTCGTAAATAACGGTTGGTTGCAGGAATTGCCCAACCCGATCAATAAGATCACATGGGAGAACGTGGCTTTGGTCAGCCCCGCGACCGCTGCGCGGCTTGACCTGAATCGCGGCAATGACCCTGAGGAGATCTCGGGTGGTGTCCGCGGAACTTCTTTCGTTAACACCCGCGGAACAAATATGTCGGCCGACCTAGTGACCGTCACAATGAACGGCGGCACCATTTCAAAGCCGGTGCCCGTTTGGATCTCTCCCGGCCAGCCTGATGATGTGATCACTTTGACCCTTGGTTATGGCCGCGGCGAACGCGCCGGCCGAGTCGGGAAGGATCTTGGCTACAACGCATATGACGTGGTCAAGGCCGACGCGATGTTTTTAGGCTCCGGTGACATCGCCAAAACCGGTTCGACAACTGAGATCGCTTCGACGCAGATCCATTACAGTCTCGAAGGCCGCGATCTTCTGCGTGTATTCGAGGTCGAGGAATGGAAAAAGGACCCGGAAATGGGGCGTCAGCCTGATTTTGCACCACTTTCGATGTATCCGGACGAGTTATATCAGAATCAGTATGCAGAGAACCACAAGTGGGCGATGACCATCGACCTGAATTCCTGCGTCGGCTGCAATGCTTGTGTGATGGCATGCCAGGCAGAGAATAATATTCCGGTCGTCGGCAAAGAGCAGGTCGAACGCGGCCGCGAGATGCATTGGCTGCGGGTCGATACTTATTATTCGGGCGACGATATCAATGCTCCCGGCGGGGCGGCATTCCAGCCGATCGTTTGCCAGCAGTGCGAACTCGCCCCTTGCGAAGTGGTCTGTCCAGTCCATGCGACAGTTCATACACCCGAAGGCCTGAACGATATGGTTTACAACCGGTGTGTAGGAACGCGATATTGCTCGAACAACTGTCCTTACAAGGTTCGCCGGTTCAATTTCATGCTTTATCAGGATTGGGATACGCCACAGTACAAACTGATGCGAAATCCTGAGGTTTCGATCCGTAGCCGTGGTGTTATGGAAAAATGTACTTTCTGTACCCAGCGAATTTCTGCGGCAAGGATCGAAGCAGAGAAAGACGGCCGCCGAATTCGAGATGGTGAAGTGGTCACCGCGTGCCAATCGGCGTGTCCGACGGGTGCGATAATCTTCGGCGATATGAACGACCCGCTCAGCAAGGTCGCCGAATCTAAGAAGGACAAGCGCAACTACAATCTTCTGAACGAATTGAACACTCAGCCGAGGACGACCTATCTTTCCTCGCTTAAGAATATGAATCCGGAAATGCCCGATTACAAACCGCTTCCAAAGCCGAAGACCTATCCGGCACCAGCAAAGAAAGACGGTGAGAAAACGGGAGGCGAGGGCCATTAATAACTGCGAGTTAGGAAGCAATTACGCCTAACGCCTAGGTCGGCCTATTAAATATGTCGGAACTTAAAGATATCCAACAGAGAATATATCCGCCGATGGTCGAGGGTGATCACACCTTCGGGACGGTGTCCGACAAGATCGGCGATCTGACGCTGAAAAAGCGCACTCCGTTCTTTTGGTTCGTTGGATTTGGCATTTCGTTCATGGTCGCCCAGTTGCTGCTGATGACGGTCGTCTATCTGCTGGCAAAGGGCATGGGTATTTTTGGTAACAACCAGCCGGTCGGTTGGGCGTTTCCAATTATTAACTTTGTTTGGTGGATCGGCATCGGCCACGCCGGAACCTTGATCTCGGCGATCTTGCTGCTGTTGAATCAGAAGTGGCGAACGTCGATCAACCGGTTCGCTGAGGCGATGACGCTATTTGCGGTCGCCAACGCAGCGGTATTTCCTTTGCTCCATACGGGCCGCCCTTGGCTTGCGGCATATTGGCTTTTCCCGTATCCGAACACGATGGGAATATGGCCTCAGTTTCGAAGCCCTCTTATTTGGGACGTTTTTGCTGTTTCGACATACGCGACCATTTCACTGCTTTTCTGGTACGTTGGCCTTATACCTGACCTTGCGACGCTTCGCGATCGGGCAAAGAACAAGTTCTTTAAGTTCGCTTACGGAATTTTGTCGTGGGGATGGCGTGGCAGTGCAAGGCATTGGCATCGATATGAGCTGGCTTATTTGCTTTTGGCCGGGCTTTCGACGCCGCTTGTGCTTTCGGTCCACTCGATCGTGTCCTTCGACTTCGCGGTTTCGCAGCTTCCGGGATGGCACGCGACCATATTTCCGCCATATTTTGTGGCGGGTGCGATCTTTGCCGGATTTGCGATGGTGCTTATCCTCTGCATACCGCTGAGGGTCTGGTACAACATGAAGGATTTCATCACTGACACCCATTTGATCTATATGGGGAAAGTGATGTTGGCGACCGGTCTGATCGTGGTGTATGGCTACGCGATGGAGTTTTATTTTGCGTGGTACAGTGCCGCCGAATACGAATGGTTCATGATGCTCAACCGCGTTTGGTATGGGCCGTATTGGTGGTCGTACTGGCTGTTGATCTTGTGCAACGGAATGTCGATCCAGCTTTTATGGTTCAAGCGTTTCCGCGAAAGTCCGTTCTGGCTTTTTGTTATCTCTATTGTTGTCAGCATCGGTATGTGGCTCGAACGTTTCGTGATCATTATCACGAGCTTGAACCGTGATTTTCTGCCGTCGTCTTGGGGAATGTATGCACCTACGATCTTCGATATAACAATGTTCATCGGGACGCTCGGGTTCTTCTTCTCGCTGATATTCCTGTTCGTCAGATTTTTGCCGATCATTTCTATATTTGAAGTCAGGACCCTTTTGCCTGAGGCGAATGTGCACGGACACCAGCAGGATTTTGACGAGAGCGTGCTAGAGGTGGAATATACATATGATCGGACCGATCCGCCGAATAAAGAGGACTAGATAAGACCAGTAGGTCGCACGACTGATTTTTAGTCTAAGTTTATGGACAAGAACTTATACGGAATACTTGCTGAATTCGACACAGCTACCGAGATGGTCGATGCAGCAACAAAGGTAAAAGAGGCCGGTTTTACAAAGACCGATGCCTTCTCGCCTTTTCCGATTCACGAGATCGACGAGGCGTTGGGCATAAAGCGAAGCATTTTGCCTTTGCTCGTGTTCTTTGGCGGATTAGCCGGACTTTGTCTCGGCACCGGGCTTCAGGTCTTTGTCCATTACATAGACTATCCGCTGAATGTCGGCGGACGGCCTTATTTGAGCTGGCCTTCGTTCGTGCCAGCCTCTTATGAGTTGACGATCTTGCTCGCAGGCTTTACGGCGGTTTTCGGAATGCTGTTCTTAAATGGCCTGCCGCGTCCGTATCATCCGGTGTTTAACGTTCCGAGATTTTCACTTGCGTCACGGGAGAAGTTCTTTTTGCTTATAGAGTCAGCCGATCCGAAATTTGATGATGAGACCCGTTCATTTATGGAAAGCTTGGGCCCGCAGGAGGTCTTTGATGTTGAGGAGTAGTTCCCAAGTCTCAAGTCATTCGTCGAAAGCAGGGCATCGGGCCTACAAGTTCCTGCTTCTTGGAGCCTTTTGCGTATTGGCCGCAGGTTGCGGTGTGCGTTTCGATATGCAGGACCAGCCGCGATACAAGACGTACAAGCAAAGCGAATGGTACCCGGACAATCTCGCAAGCCGAACTCCACCTGAGGGAACCGTGGCCCGCGGCTTTCTAAAAGAAAATAAGGCGTTTCATACCGGGAAGATCGACAATCCGAATACATCCGTTCAGGTCGAAACTACTACAAATGCGGCCGGGAATACGATCGTAACGAGTTTCCCGAATGCGATCGATGAATTTCCACTGCCTGTGACCAGAGAGCTGGTCGAGCGAGGCGAAGAGCGTTACAACATTTACTGTATCGTTTGCCACGGCCCGACTGGAGCAGGCGACGGCATGATCGTCCGCAGAGGATTCTCCCCGCCGCCAACTTACCACGATGACCGTTTGCGAGGTGCGCCGGTGGGACATTTCTTTGATGTGATCACGAACGGCTGGGGCAAGATGAATGGATATTCCGCTTCGATCCCGGCGGCAGACAGGTGGGCAATAGTGGCTTATATAAGGGCATTGCAGGTCAGCCAAGATCCCGACAGTGCGATCACGATGAACCAAAATTCAAACACGGCGCCGGCGGCCGCGAACACTAATACTTCCGGAGGTGCTAGATAATGGCGGATCTTAGCAGCTTTCGCGCTCCTGAAGAATTAACGCGATTCCGCAGTATTTTCCTCGGTATCGGCGGCCTAGCCACGATTGCCATCTTGATCGGCGGATATATGCAGCCCGAACAGGGTCTGCGCTCGTGGTTGTTGGGGTTTCTATTCTGGGGCGGTATAACGATCGGCAGTACCGGCATTATCATGCTGCAGTATCTGACCGGCGGCGCCTGGGGCGTGGTCATTAGACGCGTGGTCGAAGCTGCGTCTCGCACCTTGCCTCTTGTTTTCTTGGCATTCATTCCACTGATGTGGATAACGAAATATCATTACTGGACGACATGGCCTGCCGATGATTATGCGATCGCTCACCGCGGCTGGTTCATGACGCCTGAAAGCTGGATCCTTCGGTCAGTTATCTATTTTGCTGTTTTTGGCATAATCGTTTATTTGCTCAACAAATGGTCTGCGGCACAGGACCGCTCGGCCGATCACGAAGAGGCCGCACGATGGCTTGGAAGGGCCACCGCATTTTCCGGTCCTACTATGGTCTTCTTTGTAGTGACGCTCACTTTCGCGGCGGTCGATTGGGTGATGATGCTTGACGCTCATTGGTTCTCGACAATGTGGGGTTTACTGTTCACTGTCGGTTGGGCTCTGAGTTCATTCTGTCTTGCCATCGCACTATTGGCATATCTGTCGGATAAGGCTCCGATGAACCGTGTGCTTGGTAAGCGGCATTTTCATGACCTTGGCAAGCTGATGCTTGCGTTGGTCATGGTTTGGACTTACTTTAATTTTTCGCAGTATCTGATCATCTGGTCCGGGAACATTCCGGAAGAAACGACCTGGTACATCACTCGCTTGAAAGGCGGTTGGATGTATGTTGGTGCGGCCCTTCTGTTGTTCCATTTTGCGTTCCCGTTCCTGATACTGCTTCAGCAGGATTTCAAACGCCGCATAAAGCAGATCGCCTGGCTGGCTGTGTTCATTCTGCTTATGCGTGCGGTCGATCTGTTCTATTTGGTTGCCCCAAATCCGCGTATCGATAAAACGATAGAAAAGGGAGCTTTTATAGTTAGCTGGATGGATTTTGCGGCATTGATCGGTTTTGGCGGTATTTGGCTTTGGTATTTCCTTGGCCAATATATTTCGCGTCCATTGGTTCCGGTTATGGATCCATTCCTTGAAAAGGCGATCGACCACGGGCGCGGGCATTAGTATTTGTAATTTGACGAGATTATGGCACACGAAAAGCACCAAACATCGATTGATGATCTTGACATGCCGTATGAGCCTAATGTCATTGGCGTAAAGGGCATAGCCTATTTTACGATCGGCCTGTTTCTATTGATCGTGGTTACGTTTGGGTTGATGTATGTACTTTGGGACGTGCTGGAGCAGGACGCCATACAGAACAAATCATCCAGCAATCCCCTGGCGATGAAAGATCTTGAAAGGCTGCCGCCTGAACCGCGGCTACAAGGTGCGCCGGGATTCGAGGTTCGAGGGCCTGATGGCCGAATCAATCTGGAATTGCGCGAACCGCAGGCCGAATGGCGTGAATTGAAAAAGATCTGGGAAAAGCAATTGGCCGAGGGTCAAAAGCATCCTGAGACCGGCGCGGTTATTTCGCTGCCGTTGGATGCCGCGATCGATAAATTTCTGAGCCAGCCGATCAAGGCGAAGACGGGTGAAGAAGCGGAGCGTATGGTCGCGGAATCGCAGATGTATTATACCGATTCGAGCTCGGGACGTGTTCGTTCTGAGAAAAGGCGTTAATTAGGGAAAGTGAAGCAAATGTCTAAGATCATGTTCTTGTTGTTTGGTGCGATCGCTGTCGTGGCTCTTACGCCGCACAGTTCGATAGCGCAGAAGAACGAACATTATAATTCGCCGCTTTATTCGCCGCGGAAATATGATCCTGCGGTTGGAACTGCGAACGGTATTCCTGAGCCTCTGAAGCAGGTCGGGATCGAACAGAAGCTAGGGGCGAAATTGCCCCTTGAGGCAGAGTTCAGGAATGAAGATGGTCAAGCGGTCAAGCTCGGTGATTATTTCAAACGCGGAAAGCCGGTCATCGTCACGTTCGTGTATTTTGAATGTCCGATGCTGTGCAACCAAGTGCTCAACGGCCTGACCGGCTCTCTAAAAGGTGTTTCGTTCAACGCCGGTGATGAGTTTGAGGTCGTTGCCGTTAGCTTTGATAGTAAGGAGAATGAAAAGCCAGGCCTTACGCAAAACAAGAAGGTCTCTTACATGGAACGCTATGGGCGGCCCGGAACTGAAAATGGCTGGCACTTCATTACAGGTTCACAGGAATCGATCGATGCTATTACTAATGCTGCTGGCTTTTCATATGAGTGGGACGACAAATCGAACCAGTTCGCCCATGCAAGTGCGATCATGATCGCGACGCCGGGCGGCACACTGTCCCGTTATTTTTACGGCATCGATTATTCGCCGAAGGATATAAAACTGGGTCTGATGGAATCTGCTGATAACCGTGTCGGCGGGGTGGCCGATCAGCTCTTGCTCTATTGCTATCACTATGACCCATCAACCGGAAAATATGGGTTTGCGATCCTCAATGTTCTTCGTGGTGCTGCCATACTCACCTTGCTTGGCATGGGTGCAATGGGATTTGTGTTTTGGCGTCGAAATCGCGGTAAAAAAGAAGCGGAAAACGGAGTAGAGACGGCGCAAAGTTAGTTATGGAAACGAATTCGTGGGTACCATTATTTCCCGAAGCGGCCTCGACCTTTGCGTGGCAGGTTGATTATCTATATTTTTACCTGATCGCGATCAGTGTCTTTTTTACGATACCGATCGTTGCCGCGGTCACATATTTTCTGATCCGTTATCGCGAAACTGAAAAATACGCCACCGGTGCGGACATCCATGGCTCGATCGCTCTCGAGATGGGTTGGTCCATCGTCCCGTTCATTATTTCAATGACGATATTCCTTGGCGGGGCTTATGTTTATTACAACCAATACCGGATTCCGGACGATGCGATGGAAGTCTTTGTCGTCGGGAAGCAATGGATGTGGAAGATCCAGCACGGAACTGGCCAGCGAGAGATAAATGAACTTCATGTTCCTGTCGGCCGCAAGATCAAGCTGACGATGACGACCGAGGATGTGCTTCACGATTTTTCGATCCCCGCGTTTCGAACAAAAGCAGACGTAGTGCCGGGGCGATACACCTATATGTGGTTCGAAGCGACAAAGCCGGGCAAGTACCATCTTTTCTGTGCCGAATACTGCGGCCTGAACCATTCCGGCATGGGCGGTTATGTCTATGTGATGGAACAGCGCGACTTTGATAATTGGCTTTCGGGAAGCGAAGCTGGTCAGACGCCTGTCGAAGCCGGCCGCGATCTATTTGAAAACAAATTGGGATGTGCCTCATGTCATGCCGGTGGTCCGCAGCAGCGCGGCGCCAAATTGGACAATATATTTGGCCAAGAGGTAAAACTCGTCGGCGGGCAAACGGTCGTTCGTGACGATGCTTATATTAGAAATTCGATCTTGAACCCTGGCGGGCAGGTCGTCGAAGGATATCAACCGATAATGCCGACATTTAAGGGGCAGGTCACTGAAGAACAGCTTGTCTCGATTGTCGCATATATAAAGTCCCTTAGTGGGGTTACTGGAGCAGCGGCAATGCCGAACACGCCTGCGGCGCAGCCACCCGCGAATGCGTCGGCCCCTGCGGCGGTAAATACGAACACCGCGAATAGTTCAACAAGGGGTGGAAACTGATTATGCAGAACGCTGATGCATTGAATGCGGGTATGACCGCAGAACCAAAGCCGAATTATCTTACCAACGGCTATTCGCTGAAATCCTGGCTTTTGACCAAGGATCACAAGCGGATCGCGATAATGTATCTGATCTCCGTTTCGTTGTTCTTTTTGGCGGGCGGAATCTTCGCGGCATATATACGGCTCGAGCTTTTGACCCCGGCGAGCGACCTTCTTGAAACGGCCACTTATAACAAGGTTTTCACGCAGCACGGTATCTTGATGATCTTCTTCTTCTTGATACCTTCTATCCCGGCAATTCTGGGCAATTTCCTGCTTCCGTTGATGATCGGAGCAAAGGACCTGGCGCTACCGCGGATCAATCTCTTAAGCCTTTACATTTATTGGATCGGCGGTATCTTGACCGTTTATGCGTTGCTTCAGGGAGGCGTCGATACCGGCTGGACCTTCTATACGCCTTACAGTACGTCGTTCTCGAACAGTTATGTGATGGCTGTCGGCCTCGGGATCTTCGTCAATGGCTTTTCGTCAATTCTGACGGGCTTGAATTTCATCGTTACCATTCACACCATGCGGGCACCTGGGATGACGTGGTTCAGGCTTCCTCTGTTCGTTTGGGCGAATTATGCGACCAGTCTGGTGATGATACTAGGCACCCCTGTGATCGCGATCACAGTTTTGCTTCTTGCGATCGAACGGTTTGCACGCGTCGGAATATTTGATCCGGCGATCGGCGGCGATCCGATCCTTTTCCAGCATCTGTTCTGGTTCTATTCGCATCCGGCGGTCTATATTATGATCCTGCCGGGAATGGGCGTTATTTCCGAGCTGATATCCAATTTTTCGCGAAAGAAGATCTTTGGATACGAGTTCATTGCGTTTTCATCCATCGCTATTGCCGTATTCGGGTTCCTTGTCTGGGGACACCATATGTTCGTCTCCGGACAATCGATCTATGCCGGGCTCGTGTTCTCGTTCTTGACAATGGTCGTTGCCGTGCCGTCCGCGATCAAGATGTTCAACTGGACCGCGACGCTGTATAAGGGATCGATCTCATATGACACGCCGATGTTGTATGCGATCGGGTTTCTAGGTTTGTTCCTGATCGGCGGATTGACGGGGCTGTTCCTGGGTTCGATAGGACTGACGGTTCATCTTACTGACACTTACTTTATCGTGGCCCATTTCCATTACGTAATGGTCGGCGGACAGGTGATCGCATATCTCGGCGGTATCCATTACTGGTGGCCGAAGATGACCGGAAAAATGTATTCGGAATTCTGGGGCAAGGTCTCGGCAATGCTTGTTTTCGTTGGGTTTAATCTTACGTTTTTCCCGCAGTTCATTTTGGGATATCAGGGAATGCCGCGACGCTATGCGTCCTATCCTGCTGAGTTTCAGGTGCTCAATATCTTCTCGACGGCCGGTGCATCTGTGCTCGGTGTCGGGCTTTTGATGCCGGTCGCTTACCTTGGACATTCTTTGATCTACGGAAAAGCGGCGGGCGACAATCCGTGGCTGCTTCCCGGATTAGAATGGCGAACCAGTTCTCCGCCGCCGACCGAGAATTTTGAAAAGATGCCGGTCGTTACCTGGGAAGCGTACGATTTTAGCGAAGAAAGCGGACTTGATCTTGAAGGTGCTCGTCGCGCGGTTCAGCCTTCAACGGTCGTATAACTTTTAATTGCGGGCAAACGCTCGCCGGTTGATTATGTCGTCACATTCAGACACACACGGTCACGATCACGCACCCGGACTGCAGCATCAGTTCGAGGACATGAAACAGCAAGAGGAAAGCGTCTCGATCGGGATGTGGATGTTCCTCGTGCAGGAAATAATGTTCTTTGGCGGGCTGTTCACGGCGTATCTCGTATTCCGTTCGCGCTTTCCGCTTGCGTTTGCTGAAGCAAGCAACCATCTTAATGCTTTTTGGGGCGGTTTGAATACGCTTGTGCTGATCGTCAGCAGTTTGACGATGGCCCTTGCCGTATTTTATGCCCAACGCGGAAATCGTAATATGCAGGTCATTATGATCGTGCTTACGATGTTGTTTGGAACCGTATTTCTCGGTGTGAAGGTGGTTGAATACACCGATAAATACAACAGCGGACTCGTCCCCGTCACCGGCTGGAATAAAAAGATCAAGGAATCGGATCTACAAAAGGCTGGTGTGACGGAAAAGAAGGAAGCAGCTTTTGTTATTCCGCTGATCGAAACAAAAGCCGAAGCGGCCGCCGGAATGACTTACGAAAAGAAGGCGAATCCGAAAGGCGAGTTTCAGTGGAACTACGGAACGCACGTTGTTGATTACGGCCTGAAAAAGGAAAAAGAGACCGGGCAACCATATCTTACTGAGTCAGAAAGGGTCGGTTATTTCACAAACGGAGTCTTTGACGCGAACAAGTATCGCGACAGGATCCGCATCTTCTATTACATTTATTTTGTAATGACCGGGCTTCACGCCCTTCACATGATCGTCGGACTGGGGTTGATGACCTGGCTGCTTGTCATGGCTTGGCGAAATACTTACAGCTCCGAGTATTACGCGCCGGTCGAAATGTCGGGCCTGTATTGGCACTTTGTTGATATTGTTTGGATATTCCTGTTCCCGCTGCTTTATTTGTTGGGACGCCATTTTTTGCACACTTAAGCTATGTCGAACGATCACGCTGAACATGAACATATCGGCTATCCCGGTTACTTAGGGGTATTTGCCATTCTTGTTGTTGGCACGATATTTACTTATTTTTCGTCGTTTTGGGATCTGGACGGCAATCTGTTCCCCGGAGCCAACACCCTTCTTGCCCTGGCGATCGCGTTTACCAAAATGACGTTCGTTATGTTGTTTTTCATGCACGTTTATTGGAGCCCGCGGTTGATCTGGTTGTCCGCGATCGCGAGCTTTTTCTGGCTTGCGATAATGTTCGCCTACACGATGCAAGACTATCTTACCCGCGCACAAGGCGTGTTTGGCGGGTAGGGAAATAGAAATTTCTAACAGGACGCGGAATTTGAGGCAAAACGGGCCTTAGTTCCGCGTCTTTAATTGGGTAGATTAAAGATCCCCGCCGTGCTATTATTTCCTGTTTGGCGCTGATATTCATTTATCATTTATAGATTTCGATACAACAGGCGCACTGGTGAGGACATCAGATGTCGAAGATGTTTTTCCGCAACAATTTAACCTTAATTCCGTTTCTGGCCTTGCTAGTGGCGGTCGTTGTCGGTGCGTCGTGCGGCGGTGTGAAGTCCGAGCGAAAAGCACCGACTTTATTGGGAACGGTCGACGCAAATCAAGATGAGTTGCTCGGAGAGGTTAATCGGTTTGCGCGTGTTAATTCGATGCGCGCCTTTATGAACCTCAAATTCGAGGACAATTCTTTTGCACAGTTTGGGAGCAAGGAGGTTTATCGATCTGCAGACGGTGAGGTGGTCGTGCAAAGACCCTCTAGCATTTTGCTTAAAGTAAAGGTTCCAGTTATCAAGACCGATGTTGCGCAAATGACGTCGGATGGAGAGCGGTTCAGGGTAGCTATACTTCAAGCCGGCAGCTGTGCCGATTGTAAAAAATTCGTCATGGGCACGAACAATGCCGATTATTCGGCGTTGCAGAAAGGGCTTGCGACGACCGACGGAAATATTGATGGGGATATAAAGCAAAATGTAAGTGCATTTTCGAACCTTAGGCCGCAACATTTTACTGATGCGTTGTTGGTTCGCCCAACCAGTACGGAAATGCTGTATGCCGTGAGCACTATCTTCCAGATAGAAGAGGACGAAACGGAGTCGAAAAAATCGCCGCTTCGAAAGGTTAACCGAGGCTATTATCTTCTGGATGAATATGCCCGTGGTGATTCGGGGCAACTGATGATCGTCCGCCGATTTTGGTTCGATCGGAACGTCCGGATCCGCCTTGCCCGGCAGCAGCTTTTTGATGCTAAAGGCGAGTTGGAGTCAGACATAACTTATGGGCTCGAAGGTAAACTAACGTCGTCATCCGATTATGAGAGGCTTCCGCTCCAAATATTAGTCACACGGCCAAAAGAAAAATACGCGATGAAGTTGACCTATCAAAATCCTGGCAATGTTCGAATCGGTAACGAATATCCCGAAACGGCTTTTGTGCTCGAAAATTCTTGGGGCCTTGAAGTGTTGGATCTAGACCGAAGACTTTCCGAGGTAGCGGCTGAGCAAAAGACCCCAAAACCCGCAGCGGCTGCAACTCCCGCGGTCACGACACGGTTTCAATAGATCTAATGACAGCAATTCTGGAAACAAAGGACCTAGCCAAGTCCTACAAGATCGGAAAGCTCGATGTCCCCGCCCTCCGCGGGGTTTCTCTTGCTGTCGATAAGGGCGAATTTGTGGCGATAATGGGGCCTTCGGGCTGCGGCAAATCGACATTGCTTCACCTGCTTGGCGGGCTTTTATCGCCGACGAGCGGAAGCATCGTTATCGATGGCGAAGATCTTGCAAAAGTGTCGGATTCACAGAGAACTGATATACGCCGCCGAAAGATCGGGTTTGTGTTCCAGCGGTTCAATCTGTTTCCGACGCTTTCTGCTGAAGGGAATCTGAAGCTTGCCGAGCGCATCCATTCAGGAAACGGCAGCAAAGATGGAGCGAACCGGCGCGAGGTGTTGCGGCTTTTGAAGCTCGAGGATAAAATGCACCACAAACCGCTTGAAATGTCCGGCGGTGAACAGCAGCGTGTCGCACTTGCACGAGCGGTAATCAATAGTCCTGCGATAATTCTCGCAGATGAACCGACCGGGAATCTGGATACAGAGAATTCACAGATCGTGCTCGATATGTTCCGAAAGTTGAATGAAGAATTCGGCCAGACTATTATAATGATCACGCATAATCCTGAGGCAGCCGCCGTATGCAGCCGCACGATTCGTATGCGGGACGGCAAGATCGACGAATAGCGCGACGATGGGGTTAATAAAGAAATTCATCCTTTGGGAATACAGCCGCGAAACATCGGTCTATGTGATCTTTTGCCTTTTGATCGTTGGATTCATTTTTCTGACGCCAAAATCATGGTTTGAAAAAAAGGACAGAACGGCGAACCAAACCCCGGCGGCTGTCGTCAAAGAACAATGAACTTCGCCCGGGTTCATATAATAAAGTCATATAACGACCTGTTTACGAAGGCTCGACTTAAAGAGTTGTACCGTTAGGAGCAATTTATGTTTATTTCTAAAAGAGCGATCATATTTACATTTGCAGCGATCTTAACCCTTGGCACCGCCGGAGTCGGCGAAGCGAATGGACAGAATATTTTGCGCGAGATCCTGACGCGTATGGATAAGCACTATAAGGCAATGCAGTCGATGGAATCGAACGTCGCTAGAACTATCTACAATGCGCAATTGCGCGAGACCGATGAATATTCTGGAAAAGTAGTATTGGTGCCGGGCAAAGGCCGCGACGCATCAGTTCGACTGGATTGGACGCGCCCCCGAGAGGAAATTCTTTCGATCGCCAACAGCAAGTATCAGCTTTATATTCCGAGCATCCAAACTGCGTATCGCGGCTCGACCAGTTCACAGAAGGCCAAAGGTAGCGGCGGCGGGGCACTCCAGATGCTGAGTATGTCCGAAGCTGAGCTGCTAAAGAATTTCGATGCCAATTATGTTGGTCAGGTTACACTTGCGGCTACCGAGGTATGGCATATTCGGTTGGACCCTAAAACAAAGCAGGATTTCAAATTTGCGGAAATGTGGGTGGACAAAGATGGTATGCCGATACAGGTTCGGATCACTGCCCAAAACAATGACACTGACACATTTAGATTCAGCAGTATTAAGAGAAACAATCGGATACCCGGCTCGACCTTTGCTGTTAAAGTCGCGAACGGAACGAAGATACTAAATCAATAACTTTCTAGGAGTTTACTGTGCGGCTCCGGGCTGAATTCAGCCGGGGCCGTTTATTTTGGTTTGATTACAGGTTTTGCGGCAGTGCTGTCCTAAACGTTTCGTTTGAAATTCAAGATAGCCTGTTTTATTGAATA